>NZ_JBIRXG010000007.1:0-342765 GCF_044388685.1 Streptomyces sp. NPDC020192
GTTCACAGCGTCCTCGCTGTGTTATTTCAAAGGAACCTCGTCCCAGCAGATGCTGGAGACGGGGTATCAACATATCTGGCGTTGATTTTTGGCACGCTGTTGAGTTCTCAAGGAACGGTCACTTCCTTTGTACTCACCCTCTCGGGCTTTCCTCCGGGCGCTTCCCTTCGATCTTGCGTTTCCGACTCTATCAGACCTTTTCTCGATCCGATTTCCTCGGCGCTTTCCAGGTTCTCGCTCTCGCGTTTCCCTCTCCGGCGGTTCCGACTCTATCAGATCCTTTCGGCGCCTGATTCCCAGTCAGCGGGAGTTGCCTTCACGACTGTTGGGCCGTTCCGACGAGTGAGACTTTAGCTGATTCGCTGCCCCGGACGCTAATCGAGCCGCTCACGCTCGAACCTTCGGGCACGGATTCCTTATTTAGCAAGAGCGCACAGCAGGCAGAACGGCATGACAAAGCACCGTCAGCTTCTGTGGATCTTACGGAATAGCCGTCCGGGGCCGACTGGAATCGGTACTCACGTCGGACAACTCGGAGAAGAGTACGGATCGGGGAACCCCGTGTCAACTTTGGTCCTGCGGCTTACCCACCGGGCACGTTCTCGACGGATGTCTCATGATCGACGAACGAAACACCACGCAGGTGAAACCGGAAGTTGCTTCTTCCCGCCGACGATGTTCCCTGGCGGGTAGCCGGAAACGGACTCCGGTCGACGGCGGGTCAGGATTGCGGCCGTCCAACTCTGGCTGGTCCAGCAGCAGGGTCAGGTCTCGCCCCGGCCTGCCTCCGTGGCCTGCGACGGCTCAGTTGCACCTCGGGCGGAATATTGCCAGTCAGCTGACACCGACCAACGTGGCGCCAGAATCATCCGGCACTCATCTGGCACGGCGCTGACGAAGGGGCCGGCTCCCGAGGAGCCGACTCCTTCTCACCTGCACGCTTGTGAACCCACCTCACGCACAGCAGCAAATCGGTTACACGTTGAACCGGAACTCCACCACGTCCCCGTCCTGCATGACGTACTCCTTGCCCTCCATGCGGGCCTTGCCCTTGGCGCGGGCCTCGGTGACCGAGCCGGTGGCGAGCAGGTCGGCGAAGGAGATGACCTCCGCCTTGATGAAGCCCTTCTGGAAGTCGGTGTGGATCACGCCAGCCGCCTCGGGGGCCGTGGCGCCCTTCTTGATCGTCCAGGCGCGGGACTCCTTGGGGCCGGCCGTGAGGTAGGTCTGCAGGCCGAGGGTGTTGAAGCCGACGCGGGCGAGGGTGGCGAGGCCCGGCTCGTGCTGGCCGACGGACTCCAGCAGTTCCAGGGCCTCCTCCTCGTCCAGCTCCGCCAGGTCCGCCTCCAGCTTGGCGTTGAGGAAGATCGCCTCGGCGGGGGCGACCAGGGCGCGCTGCTCGTCCTTGAAGGCGTCGTCCGTCAGCTCGTCCTCGTCGACGTTGAAGACGTAGAGGAAGGGCTTGGTGGTGAGCAGGTGCAGGTCGTGGAGGAGCTCGTTGCGCTCCGTGCCCTGGACGATGCCGTGTGCGAAGAGCGTGTCGCCCTTCTCCAGGATCTCCTTGGCCTCCTCGACCGCCTTGACCTTGGGCGCCACGTCCTTCTTGATCCGCGACTCCTTCTGGAACCGGGGAAGGACCTTCTCGATCGTCTGGAGGTCGGCCAGGATCAGCTCGGTGTTGATCGTCTCGATGTCGTCCTTCGGCGAGACCTTGCCGTCGACGTGGACGACGTTCTCGTCCTTGAAGGCGCGGATGACCTGGCAGATCGCGTCGGACTCGCGGATGTTCGCGAGGAACTTGTTGCCGAGGCCCTCGCCCTCGGAGGCGCCGCGCACGATGCCGGCGATGTCGACGAAGTCGACCGTGGCCGGAAGGATGCGCTCCGAGCCGAAGATCGACGCCAGCTGCGCGAGACGGGCGTCGGGGACGCCGACCACGCCGACGTTCGGCTCGATCGTGGCGAACGGGTAGTTGGCCGCCAGCACGTCGTTCTTGGTCAGGGCGTTGAACAGGGTCGACTTGCCGACGTTGGGCAGGCCGACGATTCCGATCGTGAGCGACACGTTGCGACTTCCCGTAGATGAGTGGGCGATGTGAGCGGGACAGGGGTGCCAGGGGCCAGAGACCGACACCGGCCGATCCCCCAGTTTACGGCGTCCCCGCCCACCGGCTCCCGGGAGCGTCGAACGCCCGGCCAAGCTGCGTTCACCGGCGTGTCTGAGGGGCGATTCGGCACATAAACAGACCTAAGTTGGTCCAGTGGAGCAACACAGAACGCGACCCCCGAAAGACGGACCGCGACGCGGCACGCCGCCGCCCGCGCAGCTGCCCCCGCAGGCCCGGCGCGGGCCCGCACCAGCGGAGCGAGGCGCGCGGCAGGGGCGGGTCGCCCGGCCGGCGCCGCCCGGGCCACGGCTGCCGGGTCCCCGGCTCACCGGGCTCGGCAGCGGGCTGTTCAGCACCGTCGGGATGCTCCTGCTCGGCTGCCTGGACCAGCTGCTGTTCGGCGCTTCCATGACGGTGTACGGCGTGCTGTTCCTGCCGGTGTGCGTCCTGACCGCGCTGTGGGTGCGCGGTGGGGATCTGCTGACCGCTCCCGTGATCCTGCCGATCGCGTTCGCCCTCGGGCTGTTCCCCGTCGCCGACGGCAACGGGGGGCTGCTCGCCCGCCTGATGGGCGTGTTCACCGGGCTCGCCACGCAGGCCGGCTGGCTGTACGGCGGGACGCTCGTCGCCGGTGTGATCGTGCTCGTACGCCGGGTGCGGTGGGTACGGCGGCGCCGGCGCCGCACCTGAGCGCCGTACCCGACCGCCGTACCGCCGCTTCTCCTACCGCTGCTGCTCGGCCGCTCTCATCGCCGCCCCCACGATCCCCGCGTTGTTCTGCAGCTGCGCGGGGACGATCTCGGCTCTGATGCCCTCGATGAGGTGCAGGAACTTGTCCGCCTTGCGGCTGACACCGCCGCCGATGATGAACAGCTCGGGCGAGAAGAGCATCTCCACGTGCGCCAGGTACTTCTGGACGCGACGGGCCCAGTGCTCCCAGGTCATGTCGCCGTCCTCCTTGGCCTTGCTGGAGGCGCGCGTCTCGGCGTCGTGGCCGTTCAGCTCCAGATGGCCCAGCTCCGTGTTGGGCACGAGGACGCCGTCGACGAAGACGGCGCTGCCGATTCCGGTGCCGAAGGTGAGCAGGATGACCGTGCCCCTGCGGTCGCGGCCGACGCCGAAGCGCATCTCGGCGACGCCCGCCGCGTCCGCGTCGTTGACCACCGTCACCGGCAGCCCGCCCAGCCGGCCGGAGAACAGTGCGCCCGCGTCCGTGTCGATCCAGCCCTTGTCGACGTTCGCCGCCGTACGGACCATGGCGCCGCCCGTGACCACCCCGGGGAAGGTCAGGCCGACCGGGCCCGTCCAGCCGAAGTGGTCCACGACCTGCTTGACCCCGTCGGCCACACCGTCCGGTGTCGCCGGGTGGGGGGTGAGCACCTTGCAGCGCTCCTGGGCCAGGTCGCCCTTGTCCAGGTCCACAGGGGCGCCCTTGATCCCGGATCCGCCGATGTCCACGCCGAAGATCTGCATGGCACCACGTTACGACGGACCACTGACAGTCACGCCTCGGCCGTGCCGCTCCCACCACGCTCGGCCACCAGTGCGGCCGCCTCATCGCGCAGGTCACGGCGGAGTTCCTTGGGCAGCGAGAAGGTGATGGACTCCTCGGCCGCCCTGACCAGCTCCACGTCGCCGTAGCCACGCTCGCCGAGCCACTCCAGCACCTGCTCGACCAGTACCTCCGGGACGGAGGCACCGGAGGTGACGCCGACCGTCGTCACGCCCTCCAGCCAGGCCTCGTCGATCTCGCTGGCGAAGTCCACCAGGTAGGCCTCGCGGGCACCGGCCAGCTTGGCGACCTCGACCAGCCGCTTGGAGTTGGAGGAGTTGCGCGAGCCGACGACGATGACCAGCTCGGCCTCGGCGCCCATCTGCTTCACGGCGAGCTGGCGGTTCTGCGTGGCGTAGCAGATGTCGTCACTGGGCGGGGAGACGAGTCCCGGGAACTTGGTCTTCAGGGCGTCGACGGTCTCCATGGTCTCGTCCACGGACAGGGTGGTCTGGGACAGCCAGACGACCTTCGACGGGTCGCGGACCTCGACCTTGGCGACGTCGCCCGGGCCGTCGACGAGCTGGATGTGGTCGGGGGCCTCGCCGGAGGTGCCGATGACCTCCTCGTGGCCCTCGTGCCCGATCAGGAGGATGTCGTAGTCGTCGTTGGCGTAGCGGACGGCTTCCTTGTGGACCTTGGTGACCAGGGGGCAGGTGGCGTCGATGGTGGCGAGGCGGCCTCGCGCGGCCTCCTCGTGCACGACCGGGGCGACGCCGTGCGCCGAGAACATCACGATGTTGCCGGCCGGCACCTCCTCCGTCCGCTCGACGAAGATCGCGCCCTTCTTCTCCAGGGTCTGCACGACGTACTTGTTGTGGACGATCTCGTGCCGGACGTAGATCGGGGCCCCGTACTGTTCGAGGGCCTTCTCGACGGCGATCACGGCGCGGTCCACACCCGCGCAGTAGCCACGGGGGGCGGCGAGCAGGACACGGCGGCCAGTCGAAGAGGTCATGCGTCCCATCGTAAGGCCGCGTTCGGCCGCCCAGAGATCGCGTGCCCGCTGCCGCGCGGGGAAGACTGGTGGGCATGTCCGACACCGGAACGCCGGCTTCCACGACCGACGAGCGGCACCGGCTGCGGCGCAGCCTCGGCTTCTGGGACCTGGTCGTCTACGGGCTGCTGTTCATCGCCCCGATGGCGCCGGTGGGCGTGTTCGGCACGCTGGACGCCCGGTCGCACGGCGCGGTGGCGCTGGTGTACGTGGTGGCGACGGCGGTACGGCCGCGGGGCGGGGGCCGGTGAGCTGGTGGCGGCATGTGCTGGTGCCGGTGCTCGGGGCGGCGATCACGGTGGCGGTGATCGTGGCGGCGAGCGGGGTGGCGCAGGTGGTGGGGGCGGTGTGGCTGGTCATCGGCTTGGTGGTGCTGGTGGAGCAGCGGGGCAGGGTGCGGCCTGTTGAGTAGCTGAGCCGCAACGCCCGGTGTCAGAGGGGACCGTTACGCTCGGCGCATGGCTGTCAACACCTCCCCCGAAGCCCCCCTCCCCGTCGGTGAGGTCTCCCGGCTGATCGGGGGATGGATCGACCGGCTCGGGGCGGTGTGGGTCGAGGGGCAGATCACGCAGTTGTCGCGGCGGCCCGGCGCCGGGGTCGTGTTTCTGACGTTGCGGGACCCGTCGTACGACATCTCCGTGAGCGTGACCTGTTATCGGCAGGTGTTCGACGCCGTCGCCGATGTCGTCGGCGAGGGCGCGCGGGTCGTCGTACTCGCGAAGCCCGAGTGGTACGCGCCTCGCGGCCAGCTGTCGCTCCGCGCCGCCGAGATAAGGCCCGTCGGCGTCGGGGAGCTGCTGGCCCGGCTGGAGCAGCTGAAGAAGGCGCTCGGTGCCGAGGGGCTGTTCGCGGCGGAGCGGAAGAAGCCGCTGCCGTTCCTGCCGCAGCTGATCGGCCTGGTGTGCGGGCGAGCCTCGGCCGCGGAGCGGGACGTGCTGGAGAACGCCCGGCACCGCTGGCCCGCCGTCCGCTTCGAGGTGCGCAACGTCCCCGTGCAGGGCGTGCACGCCGTCCCGCAGGTCGTGCAGGCGGTGAAGGAGCTGGACGCGATCGAGGACGTGGACGTGATCATCGTCGCGCGGGGCGGTGGCAGCGTCGAGGATCTGCTCCCCTTCTCGGACGAGCAGCTCGTACGGGCCGTGGCAGAGTGCCGTACGCCCGTCGTCTCCGCCATCGGGCATGAACCCGACACTCCGCTGCTGGACTATGTGGCCGACCTCCGGGCCTCCACCCCCACAGACGCGGCCAAGAAGGTTGTACCGGACGTGGGCGAGGAGCTGGAGCGGGTGCGGATGCTGCGGGACCGGGCCCGGCGGTGTGTGCACGCGTGCGTGGAGCGGGAGGACCGGGGGCTGGCGCACGCGCTGGCCCGGCCGGCGATAGAGGATCCGCACCGGATGATCGACGAGCGGGCCGACCAGGTCGCTTCGCTGGTCGAGCGTTCGCGGCGCTGCCTCGGGCATCTGCTGGACCGCGCGGACTCGGAGCTGACGCACACGCACGCGCGCGTGGTGGCCCTCTCCCCCGCGGCCACGCTCAGGCGCGGCTACGCGGTGCTGCAGAAGGCAGACGGGCACGTGGTACGCGATCCGGAAGAGGTCGCGCAGGGCGAGGCGCTGCGGGCGCGCGTCGCCGACGGTGAATTCACGGTGAAGGTGGGCGAATGACGAGCAAGGTGGACGAGACGCTCTCCTACGAGCAGGCACGGGACGAGCTGATCGAGGTCGTACGGCGCCTGGAGGCGGGCGGTACGTCGCTGGAGGACTCCCTGGCGCTGTGGGAGCGCGGCGAGGAGCTGGCCAAGGTGTGCCGGCGCTGGCTGGAGGGTGCGCGGGCCCGGCTGGACGCGGCCCTCGCCGAGGAGGAGGCCGAAGAAGAGAGCGAGTAGGAACGGCCGGGGCACTGTGAAGCGGATCACCGCACTCCAGATTTTGTTGAAGGTTAAACCTACTCTGTCGTATGGTCGGTGCGTCAGCCGGTCCGGCACTCCTCGGACCGGACGCGCACGTTGAGGAAGTCCCCGCATGTCTCTCGTTCTTGACTCCACCGCCCAGGACCTGCTGTTCCGCGAGGCCCGCACCGCGAACACCTTCACCGACGAGCAGGTGACCGACGAGCAGGTCCAGGCGATCTACGACCTGGTCAAGTACGGCCCCACCGCCTTCAACCAGTCCCCGCTGCGCATCACCCTGGTCCGCTCCCCCGAGGCCCGCGAGCGCCTGGTGCAGCACATGGCCGAGGGCAACCAGCCGAAGACCGCCGCCGCCCCGCTGGTCGCGATCCTCTCCGCGGACAACGAGTTCCACGAGGAGCTGCCAGCCCTCTTCCCGCACTTCCCGCAGGCCAAGGACGTGTTCTTCAGCGAGCGTCCGGCCCGTGAGGGCGCCGCCGCGCTGAACGCCTCCCTGCAGGCCGCCTACTTCATCGTCGGCGTCCGTGCCGCGGGCCTCGCCGCCGGTCCGATGACCGGCTTCGACTTCGAGGGCGTCCGCAAGGAGTTCCTGGACGACGACCACACCCCGCTGATGATCGTCAACATCGGCAAGCCGGGCCCTGACGCCTGGTTCCCGCGCTCGCCGCGCCTGGCGTACGAGGACGTCATCACGACCGTCTGAGCCACCCGGCACACCGCGCACGACATGCCACAGGCCCCCGGCACCGCCGGGGGCCTGTGGCGTATCCGCAGGTCACTTGGTCTTCAGCGCCGCCGCCATCTTCGTCAGGTCACCGAAGGACGCCGTGCCGGCCACCACCGTCGTGGAGCCGTGGGTGCCGTCGAGGACGAGGGCGTCGTAGCGGCCGCCGGTGTAGTGGGTCCAGGTGCGGCCGTCGATCGTCTCGGTCTTCTTCGTCGCCGACGCGCCCTGGCTGGCGTCGTCGATGAAGTCGGCGGGCTTCTGCGTGGACTGCTCCAGCTGCACGTACTGGCCGTCCGGGGTCTGGAAGCCCATGTGCCAGCGGTCGCTCTTCGCACCGTCGTAGCTGACGGAGGTCGCCTTCCAGGTGCTCGGCAGACCCTCGGGAGCCGCGACCGGGTAGCTCGCCGCACGGCGCGCCGTGAGCAGCTCGACCCGGTAGTCGACCCGTTTGAGGTCGGGAGCGTGATCGTCGTGCGGGATCGCGAAGAAGTAGACGACCGCCGCCGCGACACCGATCACGGCCAGGGAGAGAATCATGTCCCGGGCCGTCTTCTGCTTGCCTTTGGAACCTGCCACGCCCCCTATGGTCGCAGGTGCCCCAAGCGCTCATCCGTGGGGCCCCCTGCTCATTTTGTCTGCCTAACGATAGAGTCAAGTCCAATACCCTCATCCGGCCGTCGTCGTATCAGAAAGGTGCGCTCCGATGACCGAAAATCATCATCTTCCGTCCGAGCTCGATGTTCCCTCCGAGGCTCCCGACCGCAACCTCGCCCTGGAACTCGTCCGGGTGACCGAGGCCGCCGCCATGGCCGCGGGCCGCTGGGTGGGGCGTGGCGACAAGAACGGCGCCGACGGGGCCGCGGTGCGCGCCATGCGGACCCTCGTCTCCACCGTGTCGATGAACGGCGTCGTCGTCATCGGCGAGGGCGAGAAGGACGAGGCCCCGATGCTCTTCAACGGGGAGCGCGTGGGCGACGGCACCGGCCCGGAGGTCGACATCGCCGTCGACCCGATCGACGGTACGACGCTGACGGCCAAGGGCATGCCGAACGCGATCGCCGTCCTGGCCGCCGCCGAGCGTGGCGCCATGTTCGACCCGTCCGCCGTGTTCTACATGGACAAGCTGGTCACCGGCCCGGAGGCCGCGGACTTCGTCGACATCAACGCGCCGGTCGCCGTGAACATCCGGCGTATCGCCAAGGCCAAGCGGTCCGCGCCGGAGGACGTCACCGTCGTCATCCTCGACCGGCCGCGGCACGAGGGCCTGATCAAGGAGGTCCGGGAGGCCGGCGCGCGCATCAAGCTGATCTCCGACGGCGATGTCGCCGGCTCGGTGTACGCGCTGCGCGAGGGCACCGGCGTCGACCTGCTGCTCGGCATCGGCGGCACGCCCGAGGGCATCATCTCGGCCTGCGCCGTGAAGTGCCTGGGCGGAACCATTCAGGGCAAACTGTGGCCGAAGGACGACGAGGAGCGGCAGCGGGCGATCGACGCCGGGCACGATCTGGACCGGGTGCTCACCACGGACGACCTGGTATCGGGTGAGAACGTGTTCTTCGTCGCCACCGGGATCACCGACGGTGAGCTGCTGCGCGGCGTGCAGTACCGCTCGGAGACCGCGCTGACCGAGTCCATCGTGATGCGGTCGAAGTCCGGGACGGTGCGGCGGATCTATTCCGAGCACCGGCTCAGCAAGCTGCGGGCCTACAGCGCCATCGACTTCGACAAGGCCAAGTAGGTCCGGGGTTTTGTAGCGCCTGAGCGGTTCCCCGCGCCCCTTCGGGGGCGCGGGACGTGCCTCTGCCTAACCCGCCATCCTGTCTGCCGTCGTCCTCGCCGCCTTCTTCAGTTCCATCTCCCTGCGGCGACGCCTCGCCAGGACCACCCGGCGCTCCGCTGCCGTGAGGCCGCCCCAGACGCCGTAGGGCTCGGGCTGGAGAAGGGCGTGTTCGCGGCATTCGACCATCACCGGGCAGCGGGCACAGACGCGCTTGGCCGCCTCCTCGCGGGACAGCCGGGCGGCGGTCGGCTCCTTCGACGGCGCGAAGAACAGGCCGGCCTCGTCACGCCGGCACACCGCTTCGGTGTGCCAGGGTGCGTCTTGGTCCCTGTCTCGCACTGGCACCCGCTGGGCCGGAACGGCAGCGACCTGCAGGGACGAATGCGGCGGTTGCAGCACGGTCTACTCCTGACGACGGCTTCGCGAGCGAGAGACGATGCAGCAAGGCCTACCCGCTGTGCGCGCGCCTATGCACTGCGTTCCCAACCGTGGGCGCACGGCGGCTCGTTCGCGCCCCCTGGCTCGCCACGCGCGAGGACCGGCTCCTTCCGCTTACCGGCCGATTCGCGACCGTCAATGGCCCAGGTGTTTGCGCAGCTTGCTGTCGACCTTGTCCTGGACCCGCTCCAGCTTCCGGTCGACCTTGCTCTGCACCCGGTCCAGGATGTCGCCTATGCGCTTGCCGCGCCGGGGCCGCGCCTCCACGTTGCCGAGGACGGCCCAGCCGTCGACGTAGACCACCGGGGCGTCGGCGTCGACCGAGTCCAGCGTGTCCACCTCGAAGTTGCCGAGGACACCGCCGCCGGTGCCGCGCAGCGACACGTTCTCCGGGACGCGGATCTGGACGTCGCCGAAGACCGAGACGGCCTTGATCACGACCTGCTGGTACTCGAAGATCGCCTCGCTGAGGTCGATCTCGACGCTGCCGAAGACCGAGTACGCGTGCAGCCGGCGCCCGGCGCGCCAGCGGCCGCGGCGCACGGCGCTGCTGAAGACCGCGACCACGTTGGCGTCCGCCTCGTGGGGTATCGCGCCCGGGGTGGGCCGGGGCGGGACCGGCGTGTAGGCGGGGGCGGCCGGCTGCTGGTGGGCGGCGGGCAGGTCCCGGATGAAGACCTCCAGCTCACCCACCGTCTTGGCGTGCAGCACTCCCTCCACGCGCTCGGCGTGCTCGTCGGCGGTCAGGCGCCCCTCCGCGAGGGCCTCCCGCAGGATGTCGGCGATGCGGTCACGGTCGGCGTCCGAGGCACGCAGCTCGGCAACCGGCGTCTCGGTGTGCTTCTGAAGGTCCACGGCAGACAGCGTACCGAAACGCGATAGATCGCGACTACCCCTCATCCGACACCTGTGGAAAACCCTCACCCCGCCCGAACTGAGCCTTACCTCACAGGTTCCGTGTCAGCGGCAGGTTCTACGCTGGTGAGGCCCGCCAGCGTCGGCGGGCGCCGTCCGTCAGAGTGAGGAATGGGCTGAGATGCCTGAGTTCGCGTACACCGATCTGCTCCCCCAGGGAGAGGACACCACCCCCTACCGGCTGGTGACCTCCGAGGGCGTGTCCACCGTCGAGGGACCGGACGGGCGGACGTTCCTCAAGGTGGAGCCGGAGGCGCTGCGCAAGCTGGCCGAGGAGGCCATCCACGACATCCAGCACTACCTGCGCCCGGCCCACCTGGCCCAGCTGCGCCGCATCATCGACGACCCGGAGGCCAGCGCCAACGACAAGTTCGTCGCGCTGGACCTGCTGAAGAACGCGAACATCGCGGCGGCCGGTGTGCTGCCGATGTGCCAGGACACCGGCACGGCGATCGTCATGGGCAAGCGCGGGCAGAACGTGCTGACCGAGGGCGGCGACGAGGCGGCCCTCTCGCGCGGCATCTACGACGCGTACCTGAACCTCAACCTGCGCTACTCGCAGATGGCTCCGCTCACCATGTGGGAGGAGAAGAACACGGGCTCCAACCTCCCGGCGCAGATCGAGCTGTACGCGACCGACGGCGGCGCCTACAAGTTCCTGTTCATGGCGAAGGGCGGCGGCTCGGCCAACAAGTCGTTCCTGTACCAGGAGACGAAGGCCGTCCTGAACGAGGCCTCCATGATGAAGTTCCTGGAGCAGAAGATCCGTTCGCTGGGCACGGCCGCCTGCCCGCCGTACCACCTGGCGATCGTCGTCGGCGGTACGAGCGCCGAGTACGCGCTGAAGACCGCGAAGTACGCCTCCGCGCACTACCTGGACGAGATCCCGGCGGAGGGCTCGGAGCTGGGCCACGGCTTCCGCGACAAGGACCTCGAGCAGAAGGTCTTCGAGCTGACGCAGAAGATCGGCATCGGCGCGCAGTTCGGCGGCAAGTACTTCTGCCACGACGTCCGCGTGATCCGGCTCCCCCGCCACGGCGCCTCCTGCCCGGTCGCGATCGCCGTCTCCTGCTCGGCCGACCGCCAGGCCGTCGCGAAGATCACCGCCGAGGGCGTCTTCCTGGAGCAGCTGGAGACGGACCCGGCGCGGTTCCTGCCGGAGACGACCGACGAGCACCTGGACGAGTCCGGTGACGTCGTCAAGATCGACCTGAACCAGCCGATGGACACGATCCTCGCCGAGCTGACCAAGTACCCGGTCAAGACCCGGCTCTCGCTGACCGGCCCGCTGGTCGTGGCCCGTGACATCGCGCACGCCAAGATCAAGGAGCGGCTGGACGCGGGCGAGGAGATGCCGCAGTACCTGAAGGACCACCCGGTGTACTACGCCGGTCCCGCGAAGACCCCCGAGGGTTACGCCTCCGGTTCCTTCGGCCCGACCACGGCCGGCCGTATGGACTCCTACGTGGAGCAGTTCCAGGCGGCGGGCGGCTCCAAGGTGATGCTCGCGAAGGGCAACCGCAGCAAGCAGGTCACCGACGCGTGCAACGCCCACGGCGGTTTCTACCTCGGCTCCATCGGCGGCCCGGCCGCCCGCCTCGCCCAGGACTGCATCAAGAAGGTCGAGGTCGTCGAGTACGAGGAGCTCGGCATGGAGGCCGTCTGGAAGATCGAGGTCGAGGACTTCCCGGCGTTCATCGTGGTGGACGACAAGGGCAACGACTTCTTCCAGGATCCCGCCCCGGCCCCGACGTTCACGTCGATCCCGGTGCGCGGGCCCGGGCTGGCGTAGCGCCTGTGGTGCGGCGGGGGATGGCCCGCGGCGGAGCCGCTGATGGATACTGCGCCCCCGCCGCCCCTACCCGTCCCATCCCCAGGGGCTGCCGCCCCTTCGACCCCGCCCGGGGAGCTCCAGGCCCTGGACCCCGTCGGCCCGACGACCTCGTCCTCAAACGCCGGACGGGCTGCTCGGTGCCGTCGGACGAACCAGTCGAACGACTCCTTCCAGGTCCCACGCCGCAGTTCCCGTACCGAGCCCCTGGCCCTCCGCCAGGGGCTCTGCCCGTTCCGGCTCCGGCCGCCGCAGCCGGATCGGAAGCGGTTCGGAAGCGGTGAAACCCGCTCCGGCCGGGCGGATGTCGGGCAAGGTAACTCCGTTCGTACCGAAGAGACGAGCGTGACCCGGCGGTCTGCCGGGAGCTGCGAGGAACCATGAACCATACCTACCGGCCGCCGAGCCTGTTACCCGCCGCCGGCCACGAGCGGACGTACGCGCTGATCATCGCCGGTGTCCCGCTCCTGCTCATCCTGCTGACCGGCGTACTGCCCGGCCTGGCCTCGGACAGCGGCGGATCCACCGACGCGGCCCCGAGCGGCGGCGGCTACTCCTATCAGCCTTCCTTCTCCTACCAGCCACCCTTCACCGATCCGGCGACATCGGACACCTCCATACCGGACACCTCCACGACGTACGGCACGACCCCGGAGGCGTCCGCCTCGGGCACCGACGCCACCGACCTCCTCTCCCCGAGCCCGAGCATCACGACGGGCACGGAAGACGCGGCCGATCCCCGCTCGACGGTCACCCGCTACTTCGAGGCCATCAACAACCGTGACTTCAAGACCGCTTGGGACCTCGGCGGCAAGAACCTCGACGCGTCCTACTCCTCCTTCGTGTCGGGCTTCGATCAGACCGCGCAGGACGACGCCACAGTCGAGTCCGTCGACGGGACGACGGTCTCGGTGAGCCTGACCGCCCGGCAGACCAACGGCACGCAGAAGTCTTACAGCGGCCGGTACACCGTGGTGGACGGGATCATCACCGCCGCCTCGATCACCCCCACCGGCTGAGCAGAGCGGAGCAGCACGACATGGCCAGTGACATCCTTTCCCGCTCCGCTCCGCCGCCGGAGCCGACCGGGCCCGTCCCGGACCGCTCGCCCGGGGACGCCACGAGCGACGCCACCCGGCTGCTGTGCGCCGGCACCTACCTCGACCCCGAGTACCGCGCGACCGTCATCGGGGAGCTGACCCACCCGTTCCGGGTCGTGGCACCGTCGTACGGGTACGACGCGGTTCCCGTGCTCGCGCACGCCCTCGCGGCGCGCCGGCTGCACCGCGTCCGGCTGGCGGTCCTCGGCGCGGGTCTCGTCGTCACGTTCGTCCTCATGGGCACCGGCGTCCTGAACTCCTACGCCGGATGGCTGACCGCGCTGTGGCTCGTGTGGGTCACCGCGTATCTACGGCGGGTCGTCACCCTGCAGACGCTGGTGTCCCGGCTGCGCGGCCGTACCGATCCGACGGGCCGGACGAGCGGGTTCAACGGCTCCTATCCCGAACACCCCCTGCTGACGGCCGAACTGGTGGCCAAGATCGACAAGGAGCAGACGGCGGACGGCAGTCTGGTGCGCTACGGCGGCTACAAGCCGTTCGTCGGCGCGGGCGAGCCCGTGCGGCGCTGGTCCACCGCCGAGTTGCTGATCGGGGCGCCGGTGCCCGTGTTCGAGCAGCACCGGCACGGACCGGGCATGCCCACGGACACCGTCCCCGGCCAGGAGCCCCAGCGGCAGGAGGTCATACCCTTCACCGCCGAAAAGCTCATCTCGTACGTCGCCGACCGCATGACCGCGGAACTGCGCGACCGGGCCCGCCGGTCGGAGCGGATCGACGGACTCGCCGTCGAGCGGAGCACGTTCACCACGGCCGTCACGACCCGTCCCGGTGTGACGGAGCCGGCCCGGGACACGCGTGACGGCGGCTGGGAGGACCGCTACGACGCACAGCGCCCGTATCTGTGTGTCCGGGTGGGCTCGTGGAACCAGGAGCTCGTCACCACGGCGTTCGTCGGATTCGACCTCAAGGGAAACTCCCTGCACACCGAGTTCTACTCGTACGTGCTGGCGCCGATCCAGGCGAGCTTCCACCTGGTGGACCGGCTCCCCGCCGCCCTGAACGTCCGACTGCTGCTCAGGGTCGCGTGGCACACCCTGCGGAGCACACCCGAGGCCGTTCTGCGCCCGGTGCTCAACCGGCTGCGCAGGACCCGGATCCGGGTGCTGGAGTCACCCGACACCAGTGAGTTCCGCCTCGGCCGCTACGCGGACACCGTGCGGAACCGCGGGGCGTTCACCAGCATCCGGGAGCTGGCGACCAGCGACGACTTCCACGTCTTCTTCCAGGAGACGGACACGATCAAGTACACGCAGATCGTGGAGCGCCAACTGCTGCAGGTCATCCGTGACTTCCTGCTCGAGCACAACGTGGACCTGGCGGAGCACGAGGCCCGCCAGACGAACATCCTCAACAGCTACGGCGACAACAACAACTTCGTGAACAACAACAGCGGCACCGTCAACTCGGGCACGCAGAACTTCCACCGCGGCGCCGAGAGCGGCAAGGGGGCGGGAACCTCATGACCGGGACCGGGCACCACAACAACTTCGTCCGCGACAACAGCGGCACCGTCAACTCGGGGACACAGAACTTCTACGACGGTCCCCAGCATGTCCCGCCTGTCTCGCCTGCCCCGCCGCGGCACGGCGCTTCCGGCCCCTCCCCCGACCGCGGCCGCAACGTCTTCGTCGTCCACGGGCGGGACGAGGAGGCGCGGATGAAGGTGTTCGACCTGCTGCGCCTGCTCGATCTGCGGCCGCTGGAGTGGGAGGACCTGGTCAGAGCCACCGGCAAGACGGCGCCGTTCCTCGGCGAGGTCGTCGCGCAGGCCCCCGCGCAGGCCCAGGCGGCGCTGGTGCTGCTCACCCCGGACGACATCGTGCAGCTGCATCCGGATCTGCGGGGGCCGAACGAGCCGCCGTACGAGAGCGAACCGACCGGTCAGCCCCGGCCGAACGTGCTGATCGAACTGGGCATGGTGCTGATGGCGTACCCGGAGCGCACGCTGCTGGTGGAGGTCGGGGCGCTGCGCACGATCTCCGACATCGCGGGCATGAACGTGATCCGGTTCGACGGCTCGGCGACCGCGCTGGGCAAGGTCGTCGAGCGGCTGAAGCTGGCGGGCTGCAAGGTCAACGACACCGGCTCGGACTGGCGCCAGACCTGGCCGTACCGCCATCTGTCGGCGTACGGCCGCACCGGGGGCGCGGTGCCGCCGGCCCGCTGAGCCGCGGTACGGGCCCGGTGACCGGGGGAGGGGCCCGTACCGCACCGGCGCGAACTCCCGGCGGGTGTCAGGCGTGCCGCCGGGCACCCGCCGCCAGCGTGGCCAGGAAGGCGCCGGCCTCCGGCAGGTCGATGCGGCCCAGCTCGCCGGGGCGGACCACCACGTGCAGTTCGCGGCAGACCGTCCGCTCCCAGGAGTGCGTGACGAACGACAGCAGGATCAGCCGCAGCAGGCTGTCCTCGTCGAGGTCGTGCAGCCGGGCGAGGCCGGCGCCGGTCAGCGGCATGGTGACCCGTTCGAGCTGGGCGTGCCGGTGGACGGCGTCCCACAGCCGGTCCAGGCCGAACCACAGGTCGTGCACGCTGGAGGAGGCGACGCAGTCGTTGCCCATCCGGCTGTAGGCGACGGCGAAGACCAGCTGCGGCCGGCTGCCGAGGGTGGCGACGGTCCCGATCGGGTACCGGTCCCGTTTGCCGCGCGGCTTGTCCCGTGCGCTCTCCCGCCCGACCGGGACGGCCCCGTGCAGCGCGGCGGCCAGTTCCGCGTCCAGGCGCGGGGCGTCCCCGTCGTAGCGGCGGGCGAGCAACTGGCCTTGTACGCTGCCGTCGTTGATGACGACACCGTCGTCCACGAGAGTGTCGAAGGTGTCGGTGAACCCCACCACCAGATGACCCGGCTGCTCGAAGAGGTCGCCCTCCTCGACCACCACCGTCATACCGGGGCGCCGGAACTCCTGCCGTACCGCGGACTGGGGGCGCGCCCGGGCGAGTCCCCAGGCCAGGCACAGGGCGACGGAGCCGGCCAGGACCGGCCCGGGAGGGGACACGGCGCGGGGGAACAGCTGCCCGACGAACTGCACGACCGCCGACACGGCGCCGAAGGCGGCCAGCACACTGCCCGCGAACATCCGCCGCCCGCGCCGCGACCCCGGAAGCCGCAACCGGAGCCGCACCCCGGTCTCTCGCGAACCGGACCATCGCATGTTTCCCTCCAGGACCTGTCGGTGTTGGTACGCTGACGCGCGGTCACGCGGCCGAGGGGGCACGGAGGGGGCGAGGCGCGTGCAGACCCGCACATCGTGCGTACGCGTGAGCGTCCTGGGGCCCGTACGGCTGGACGTGCACGGCACTCCGGTACACCTCACCCCGCTGACGGCCCGTCTGCTGGTGCGGCTGGTCGCCGCCGAGGGCGAGGCCGTGACCGCGCGCCGGCTGTACCGGGACGTCTGGCAGCCGACCGCCGAACTGCCACGGCAGGAGCTGCGCAACCGCAACGAGGTGCAGAAGCGGATCAGGGAGCTGCGGCAGGCGTTCGACCTCGCCGGGCCGGGGCACGGCGCCCGGATCATCCGCACCGGACAGCTGCCGTCCGCGCGCGGTGCGCAGAGCACCTACCAACTGTGCCTGTCCGAGGACGAGTTGGACAGTACGGAGTTCACCCGTCTGGTGGGCGAGGCGCTGCGCGCGGCACCGGCCTCGGCCGTGCGGCTGCTCGGGGAGGCGCTGCGGCTGTGGCGCGGCCGGCCGCTGACCGAGGTGGACGACGAGGAGTTCGCGCTCGCGCCGGTGCGGCGGCTGACCCGGCTCCGGGAGACCGCGCTGCGGGAACTGGTCGACGGACACATCGCGCTGGGCCGTGACGACCTCGCGCTGCCGGTGGCCGAACAGCGGACCCGGGAGCGGCCGGACGACCCCGAGGCCGCCGACGTCCTCGCCCTGCTGAACGCCCGGCTGCGCAAGCGGTACGGCGGTGAGCTGCTGCGGCACACCCTGCGCGGGCTGCGGGTGGACGTCGTCGTGGTGCGCGGTGACCTGTTCGAGCAGGGGGACGCCAATCTGGTCGTGGGGTTCTCCGACACCTTCGACACCTTCGCCGACGATGTCGTGATCAGCCGGGAGAGTGTGCAGGGGCAGCTGGTCGACCGCCTCTTCGAGGGCCGGCACCGGCTCCTCGACGACAAACTGCGGCGCGGACTGGGCGAGTTCACGCCCTTGTCCACGGAGAGCGTCCAGGCGAAACGGCGCGGCCGGCGTGCCCGCTTTCCCATCGGTACGGTGGTGGCGGTGCCGGTCGGCAGGCGCCGTGTGTTCGCCGTGGCCTACTCCCGGCTGGGCAACGACCTGCGCGCCCGGTCCGGCCCGGCGGATCTGCGCCTGAGCCTGGAGCGTCTCTGGCCCTCGGTCGCGCTGCACGGCCTGTTCAAACCGGTGGCGATACCCCTCATCGGCGCGGGCCTGTCCCGTATCGTCGAACTCGACCGCACGCAGCTCCTGCTGCTGATCGTCGAGACCTTCACCGAGAGCCTGCGCCAGGACCCGGCCGTCTCCCCGGAACTGCGCATCGTGCTCCGCACCGACGACCTGGAGCGCACGGACCTGTCGGCGGTCGAGGCCTTCCTCCGTGTCGCCGACGAACGGGGCCCGGCCTCCCCACCGGCCACGGTCCGCTGAGCGCCCACGATCCGCTGACTGCCCACAGCTCGCTGACCAGCCAGGATCCACTTCCCGGCCACGGTCCACTGACCGGCCACGGTCCACTGACCGGCCGCGGCTCGCTGACCGCCCACGGTCGGCTGACCGGCCACGATCCACTGACCGGCCGCGGTCCGCTGACCGGCCACGGCGCATTGCCCGTCCACCGCGGCGCGTTGACCGGCCACGGTACGTCGACCGCCCACGACGCGTTGATCTGCTCACTCCCCCAGCAAAGCCCCACCCCCGCTTCCGCCGACAGCCACGGCCCGCTTCCGGAACGCTTCCGACCGGCGCACGGGACCGGGTGCCCCGCCCTCACCCCCGCCGGTACCCGGCCCACAGCGGCCCACCCGCCAGCCCCAACGCCTCCGTGAACGCCGCCATCCCCTCCGCCGTACCCGCGATCGCCGCGCCCGCGGTCAGCCGGCCGTGCAGCCCTGGCTCGGCCTCGGCCAGGCGCCGGGAGAGCCACTTGCCCCCGCCCAGCCAGTGCCCACCCGCCAGCAGGGCCAGTTCCGAGGCGCGCCGCAGCAGCTCGGCCACCAGATAGATCCGCTCCAGCGGGTCGGCGCAGCCCCGGAAGTCGTCCAGGGCGTCGGTCAACGCGTACCGCCGGTCCTCCAGCTCCGCAACCGACACCGCGGGCGGCCCGGCGGCCAGCCTCTCCCGGGCCTCGGTCCGCAGCGCGGCCCCCAGGCCGTCCGTGTCGGTCAGCAGGAGCCCGTTCGCGCACATGGCCAGCAGCGGTGACCCGCGCTCGGCCGTCTCGCGCTCGGCGAAGCCCCGCCAGTCGGCCTCGGTCTGCACGAACAGTTCCACCGGCCAGCCCTCGTGCACGAGGCTCTCGCGGAAGGGCGCGGGCGGGCCGGGCAGCAGCACCACGATGTCGAGGTCCGAGGTGGGGGTACGGCGGTCGGTCAGGACGCTTCCGGTCAGGAACGCCGCGCGGGCCCCGGGGAAACGGGTCCGTACCAGGTCGCGGGCGATCGTCGCATGATCCCTCTCCATCGGGACAGTGTGCCGTCGGCATCGGGGCCCTGAGCCGTCGGCCCCCGCACCCGCCCGGACCAACCCCCGGAACAACGCCACCCCCTCGACCGCTATACCCGGCATGAGCGAATACCGCATCGAGCACGACTCCATGGGCGAGGTCCGGGTCCCGGCGCAGGCCAAGTGGCGGGCGCAGACGCAGCGGGCCGTCGAGAACTTCCCGATCTCCGGACAGCGCATCGAGCGCGCCCACATCGAGGCGCTCGCCCGGATCAAGGGCGCCGCCGCGAAGGTGAACGCGCGGCTCGGGGTGCTCGACAAGGACATCGCCGAGGCCGTTCAGGAGGCGGCTGTCGAGGTCGCCCGCGGGGACTGGGACGAGCACTTCCCCATCGACGTGTTCCAGACCGGTTCCGGCACCTCGTCCAACATGAACACCAACGAGGTCATCGCGACGCTGGCCAGTGAGCGGCTCGGGCGGGATGTGCATCCGAACGACCACGTCAACGCCTCGCAGTCGTCCAATGACGTGTTCCCGTCCTCCATCCACATCGCCGCCACCGCCGCCGTCACCCACGATCTGATCCCGGCCCTCACCCACCTCGCCGACTCCCTCACCCGTAAGTCCGAGGAGTTCGCCGACGTGGTGAAGTCGGGCCGGACACATCTCATGGACGCCACGCCGGTGACCCTGGGCCAGGAGTTCGGCGGGTACGCCGCCCAGGTGCGCTACGGCGTCGAGCGGCTCACCGCCTCCCTGCCCCGCCTCGCCGAGCTGCCGCTGGGCGGGACGGCCGTGGGGACGGGCATCAACACGCCGGCCGGGTTCTCCGCCGCCGTCATCCAGGAGGTCGCCCTCGCCACCGGGCTGCCGCTCACCGAGGCCCGGGACCACTTCGAGGCGCAGGGTGCCCGGGACGGGATCGTGGAGACCAGCGGGCAGCTGAGGACCATCGCGGTCGGGCTCACCAAGATCGCCAACGATCTGCGCTGGATGGCGTCGGGGCCGCGGACCGGGCTCGCCGAGATCCGGCTGCCGGACCTGCAGCCCGGGTCGTCCATCATGCCGGGCAAGGTCAACCCGGTCGTCCCGGAGGCCGTGCTGATGGTCGCCGCCCAGGTGATCGGCAACGACGCCACCATCGCCACCGCCGGAGCCGCCGGGAACTTCGAGCTGAACGTGATGCTCCCGGTCATCGCCAGGAACGTGCTGGAGTCGATCCGGCTGCTCGCCAACGTGTCGCGGCTGCTCGCCGACCGGACCGTCGACGGCATCACCGCCGACCGGGAGCGGGCCCGTGAGTACGCCGAGTCGTCCCCGTCCGTGGTCACCCCGCTCAACAAGTACATCGGCTACGAGGAGGCCGCGAAGGTCGCCAAGAAGTCCCTCGCCGAGCGGAAGACCATCCGGGAGGTCGTCCTCGAGAACGGGTACGTCGAGCGCGGCGATCTGACGGTCGAGCAGCTCGACGAGGCGCTGGATGTCCTCAGGATGACGCGGCCGTAACCGCGAGCGAACCTTTACGGTCACCGGCGCGGAACCGTGACATGCACCGCAGCGTCGTGTGCCTACGGCACCTAATATCTGTCCATGACGGACGGCGGAGCGATGACACGCACGGCAGCGGGAGCTGCGAGGTACTGGTCCCCCGGGAGCCGGATCCTGTGGCGCTACCGGGAGAACGCCGGCGAGCACTTCCACATCGCCCGGCCCGTCACCGTCGTACGCGACGACACGGAGCTGCTCGCCGTGTGGCTGGCCCCCGGCACCGAGTGCATGAAGCCGGCGCTGGCCGACGGCACGCCGGTGCATCTGGAGCCGCTCCAGTCCCGCTACACCAAGCCGCGCACGGTGCAGCGGGACCACTGGTTCGGCACCGGTGTGCTGAAGCTCGCCCAGCCCGGCCGGCCCTGGTCGGTGTGGCTGTTCTGGGAGCCGGGCTGGCGGTTCAAGAACTGGTACGTCAATCTGGAGCAGCCGCTGGCCCGTTGGGCGGGCGGGGTGGACTCCGAGGACTACTTCCTGGACATCTCCGTGCACCCGGACCGCAGCTGGCACTGGCGCGACGAGGACGAGTTCGCGCAGGCCCAGCGGGACGGGCTGATGGACGCGTCGACCGCCGAACGGGTACGGGCGGCGGGTGAGGACGCCGTCGAGGTGATCGAGGCCTGGGGGGCTCCGTTCTCGGAGGGCTGGCAGCACTGGCGCCCGGATCCGTCCTGGGCGGTACCTTCTCTCCCCGAGGACTGGGACCGTACGACCGCGCACGTGTCCTCATGAGACCCTTGATGCGCCCCCGGGCAGGAAACGTAGGATCGTCCTCCGCAAGAGCGCACACAAGCAACTCCCGGAGCATGCGCCGGGTCTGACCGATCGTCACCGAGGGGCGGCACGACGTGAGCGAGGGGCACCAGGGCACAGGAACCACCTCTGACCACGCGGGAATTCCGTTCCTGGGGCACGCATTGCGGGTATCGGGACTTCTGCGGGAGCAACTGCGCGCCCGGCGCGCAGTGCCGTACGGATGGATGCGACACGCGTGACGGAGCAGCCCACCTCCTTCGAGCGCCCTCAGGGCGCCGACCCCGCGGAGGCCCGCGGGGCGGTCCTGCATACCCCGAAAGCGCCCGGCAGCTCCGGCTTACCGGTGCAGGCCCGGGCCGACGGAACGCCGTCCGGACCGGGCACGGCGACACCCTGTGGTCAGGGACAGGACGGCAAGGGGACGCAGCCCCCGGTCGGCAAGGGGAAGGAGCCCCCAGTCAACGGCCCCGAGCACTCCCAGCCCGCCGCCGCCGACGAGGCCGTGGGGGCATCTCCCGCGCATGGGGGTCCCCCTGCGCGAGCGAAGCCGAGCGTGGGGGAACACCGCCCGCGTCCCGCGCCGGAGGGCATTCCGCCCCAGCCCGGTGCCGAGCAGGAGCGGACGCCGGGCGGCCAGGACCGCCGTACCGGACGCGGACTGCCGCCGGGCCGGCCGATGCCGATGCGGCGCGACGGGGACCGGCTGAGGTTCGTGGGCGCGGCCACCCGGCGCATCGCGCGCGGCCTCGATCTGGACGAGATCGTGATGGGCCTGTGCCGGGCGACCGTGCCGACGTTCTCGGACGCGATCCTGGTCTATCTGCGCGACCCGCTGCCGGTCGGCGACGAGCGGCCCACCGGTCCGGTGGTGCTGCGGCTGCGCCGGACCGACCGGATACCGGAGGAGCGGGACACCGACGGGGTGCTGCTGCCGCCGGCCTTCGACCCGGAGCCGGAGCCGAGCGCGCTGACCGAGCTGTCCTCGCTCACCACCGAGCTCGCCGAGGTGCGCCCCGGCGGCGCGCTGAACGAGGTGCTGCGCGGGGTGCGCCCGGTGTTCGCCGACGCGCCCGCCGCCCGGGCCGCCCTGCCCGAACTGCTCGGCGACGGCAGCGAGGCGCTCGTACCGTCCGGGCAGCACGCGATCCTCGCCCCGCTGCGCGGCCGGCGCCGGGTGATCGGCGCGGCCCTGTTCCTGCGCCGCCCGGAGCGGCTCGCGTTCGAGGCGGACGATCTGCTGGTCGCCGCCCAGCTGGCCACGCACAGCGCGCTCGGCATCGACAAGGCGGTGCTGTACGGCCGCGAGGCCTACATCGCCGACGAGCTGCAGCGCACCATGCTGCCCGAGACCCTGCCCCGCCCGACCGGGGTGCGGCTGGCCTCGCGCTATCTGCCGGCCGCCGAGACCGCGCGGGTGGGCGGCGACTGGTACGACGCGATCCCGCTGCCCGGCAGCCGGGTCGCGCTGGTCGTCGGTGACGTCATGGGCCACTCCATGACCTCGGCGGCGATCATGGGCCAGCTGCGTACGACCGCGCAGACCCTGGCCAACCTGGACCTGCCCCCGCAGGAGGTGCTGCACCACCTGGACGAGCAGGCGCAGCGGCTCGGCACCGACCGCATGGCGACCTGTCTGTACGCCGTCTACGACCCGGTCACGCATCGCATCACCATCGCCAACGCCGGTCATCCGCCGCCCGTGCTGCTGCACCTGGGCGGCCGGGCCGAGGTGCTGCGGGTGCCGCCCGGCGCGCCGATCGGCGTCGGCGGGGTGGACTTCGAGGCGGTCGAGCTGGACGCGCCCGCCGGGGCCACGCTGCTGCTCTACACCGACGGTCTGGTGGAGTCCCGGCTGCGGGACGTGTGGACCGGGATAGAACAGCTGCGGGAGAAGCTCGCGGCGACCGCCCGGCTGACCGGCCCCGACCATCCGCCGCCGCTGGAAGCCCTGTGCGACGAGGTGCTGGACATGCTCGGGCCGGGTGACCGGGACGACGACATCGCGTTGCTCGCGGCCCGCTTCGACGGGATCGCGCCGAGCGATGTCGCGTACTGGCGGCTGGACCCGGAGGAGACGGCTCCCGGCCAGGCCCGCCGGCTGGCCCGCCGCGCGCTCGCCCGCTGGGACCTGGAGGACCTGACGGACGCGGTGGAGCTGCTGGTCAGCGAGGTCGTGACGAACGCCGTACGGTACGCGTCCAGCCCGGTGACGCTCCGGCTCCTGCGCACCGACGTGCTGCGCTGCGAGGTCGGCGACGACGTCCCGCAGCTGCCGCGGCTGCGCCAGGCCCGGGCCGACGACGAGGGCGGGCGCGGCCTCGTCCTGGTCAACAAGCTGGCCCGGCGCTGGGGCGCGACCCGGCTGAGCAACGGCAAGGTGGTGTGGTTCGAGCTGAACCGGGCCTGAGAGAGCCGTACATGTGTGAAGGGCGCCCGGGGAGTCCCGGGCGCCCTTCACGTGTGCGCTCCTACTGGCCGAAGTTCTGGCCGTCGCCCGGATTGAGCGGGTTGCCCGTGACGGGGTCCGTCGGCGGCTGCGTCGTCGGCGGCTGTGTGGGAGGCGTGGACGTCGGCGGCTGTGTGGGAGGCGTGGACGTCGGCGGCTTGCTGGTCGGCGGCTTCGACGGGGGCGTGGACGTCGGCGGCTTGCTGGTCGGCGGCTTCGACGGCGTGTTGGACGCCGTGGCGGGGGTCGACGGCGTGTCGGACGGCTGGACGGCCGCGCCCTGCGTGGTGTCCAGGTCGAACTTGGTGACGTCGCCCATCGCCCCGAAGGTGTACGCGGCCCATATCAGCGCCGGATAGCTGCCGCCGTTGATACGCCCGCCGCCCTTGGTGATGAGGCCCGTGGCGCCTGTCAGCGGAACCTGCGCGTGGGACTTGGCGGACTCGCCGAACAGGCCGACCGAGGTGACCAGGCCGGGCGTGTAGCCGGTGAACCAGGCCGACTTGTTGTTGTCGGACGTACCCGTCTTGCCGGCGACCTGCTGGCCGTTACGCGCCGGGTTGCTCGCCACCGACTGGTTGGCCGTACCGTCGTCGACCACGCCGGTGAGCACGGAGGTGACCGTGTCGGCGGCGGTCCGGCTGACCACCTGGTCGCCGATCGGGTCCGGGAGGTTGACGGTGCGGTCCTTGTGCTCGGCCGACTTGATGATCGCCGGGGTGACCTTCTTGCCGTGGTTGTCGAGGGTCGCGTACATGCCGGCCATCTCCATCGGGCTCGCGCCCATGGAACCCAGCGTCTGCGCGGGGACCGCCTCCATGCCCTTGGTGTCCATGCCGAGCGCCTTGGCCGTGGTCATGACCTTGTTCATGCCCACGTCGACGCCCATCTGCGCGAAGACGGAGTTGACGGACTGGTTCATCGCCGTCTGGACGGTGATGTTGCCGTAGTCGTGGTTGTCCTCGTTCGGCGGGCCGAAGCCGACCTTGGCGCCGTTGTCCACGACCTGGCGGCCGCTCGTGCCGTCGTAGATCGTGCTCGCGCCGATCGCCCGGCCGTCCTGCGTCTTGGCGCCCTCGTCCACGGCGGCGGCCAGGATCACCGGCTTGAAGGTGGAGGCGGGCTGGTAGTCGCGGCGGGTCGCGTTGTTGGTGAAGTGCTTGAAGTAGTCCACGCCGCCGTACATGGCGAGGACCCTGCCCGTCTTCGGGTCGACGGACACGGCACCGGGCTGGACGTCGCCGTCGACGGAACGCTTCTTCGCGTTCAGCTTGCTGGTCAGCTGCTCCGTGACGGCCTGCTCCAGCTGACGCTGCTTCTTCTTGTCGATGTTGAGCGTGATGGTCCAGCCGCCCTTTTTCACCAGCGCCTCGGCGTCATTGAGGGTGGCGGCGTCGCCCTGGGCGACGAGCTGCTTGTACAGGGCCGAGTTGGCCGCGTCCACCAGGTAGCCGGTCTGCCCCTTCATACCGGGCGCCGCCTTGGGCGCCTTGGGGATCTCGAACTTCATGGCCTGGCGCTTGCCCGCGTCCAGCCAGTGCTGCTTGACCATGTTGTCCAGCACGTAGTTCCAGCGGGCCTGCGCCAGCTTCTTGCCCGTGTCGGTCGCGATGCCCCAGTCGTACTGGTTCGGCGCCTGGAGCAGCGCGGCGAGGTAGGCGCCCTCCTCGACCGTGAGGTTCTTGGCGTCCTTGCGGTAGTAGGCCTGGGCCGCGGCCTGGATGCCGTAGGCGCCGCGGCCGTAGTAGCTGGTGTTGATGTAGCCCGCGAGGATGTAGTCCTTGGACTTCTGGCGGTCCAGCTTCAGCGAGATGACCAGTTCCTTCAGCTTGCGCGTGGGGGTCTGGGTCTGGTCCAGGTAGTAGTTCTTGACGTACTGCTGGGTGATGGTCGAACCGCCCTGTGTGCCGCGCCCCATGGCGGTGTTGAGCAGACCGCGGGCCATGCCTCTCAGGTCGATGCCGCCGTCCTGGTAGAAGGTCTTGTTCTCGGCCGCGACGAAGGTGCGCTGGACGTCCTTGGGGACCTCGGCGAGGTCGACGCTCTCCCGGTTGAGTTCGCCGGTGCGGGCGAGGAGCGTGCCGTCGCTGTACCTGTAGATGTTGCTCTGCAACTGGGCGGCCGCGTTCCCCGCCGGGATGTTGATCGTCATGTACAGCGCGATGAACGCGCCCACGACGAGCAGGCAGAGGCCGAAGAAGGTCCCGAGCATCTTCTTCCAGGTGAAGAGCCGGCGTATTCGGCCCTTGGGCGGCTTGGCGGCCTTGCCGGCGGCCCTGCGGCCCGGGGCGGGCCCGGCGCTGCCGCCGGGTGCGGGAGCGGCACCGCCCTCGGGGGCGGAGCGGCGGCGCTTGGGTGCCGCGCGGTGTCCGCCGCGCTGTCGCGCTCGTCTCTCTTCCGCTCGTCCCATGGGTCCCTACGCTCCACATCCGTCTCGGGGTCAGCTCCGAAAACTAACACCCGCCTATATGACAAAGGGCGTCCGATCCGCTCTTTTACGGACGTGACAATCAGCACCTGCCCCAAGGGAACCGACGGTTCTGGAGGCCGGAGGGTTGCTTCGGGACTGCCCCGGGTTGCTTCGGATCAGAAAAGTGTTATCACTTAGATAGACCGAAGTGAGCAGTACCAGAAACGGGGGATCACCCATGACCACCACCGACGCCACACCCGACGTACCCGAGATGCCCGCGCCCCGCGTACGGGAGTTCACCGCGCCCAGCATCGGCGGCGGGCTCGCCCTGCTGCTCGGCCTGGTCGGGCTCGGCGCGACCGTCGCGCTGCTCGCCACCGCCGCGGCCGTCTCCGCCGCCGGCGCCAAGGCCGGACTGATCGTCGCCGGGATCGTCGTCTTCCTCGCCGCGGTCATCTCGCTGCGCGGGCTGAACACGGTCGCCCCCGGCGAGGCCCGGGTGGTCCAGCTCTTCGGGCGCTACCGGGGCACGATCCGCCAGGACGGCCTGCGCTGGGTGAACCCCTTCACCTCGCGGACCCGGATCTCCACCCGGGTGCGCAACCACGAGACCGCCGTACTGAAGGTGAACGACGCCTACGGCAACCCGATCGAGCTGGCCGCGGTCGTGGTCTGGAAGGTCCAGGACACCGCGCGGGCCACCTTCGAGGTGGACGACTTCGCCGAGTTCGTCGCCACGCAGACCGAGACCGCCGTGCGGCACATCGCGATCGAGTACCCCTACGACGCCCATGACGAGGGCGGCCTGTCGCTGCGCGGCAACGCCGAGGAGATCACCGAGAAGCTGGCCGTCGAGCTGCAGGCGCGGGTGGAGGCGGCCGGAGTACGGATCGTCGAGTCGCGCTTCACCCATCTCGCGTACGCCCCCGAGATCGCCTCGGCGATGCTCCAGCGGCAGCAGGCCGGGGCGGTCGTGGCGGCCCGGCGGCAGATCGTGGACGGCGCGGTCGGCATGGTCGAGGCGGCGCTCGGCCGGATCGCGGAGGCGGACATCGTGGTACTGGACGAGGAGCGGAAGGCGGCGATGGTGTCCAACCTGATGGTCGTGCTGTGCGGCGACCGGGCCCCGCAGCCGGTACTGAACACAGGGACCCTCTACCAGTGACGGACTCCCCCGAAGGGACTCCCCGGCGGCGGCCGCAGCAGCGCAAGCAGGTGCTGCTGCGGCTCGACCCGTCGGTCTACGACGCACTGGCCCGCTGGGCCGGGGACGAGCTGCGCTCGGCCAACGCGCAGATCGAGTTCCTGCTGCGGAAGGCGCTGGCGGAGGCGGGCCGGCTGCCGAAGGAGGCGGGACCGCTGCCGCGCAGGGGCCGGCCGCCTGTTTCGGAACCGTGACAATCGGCTCCGACCTGCACCGCCGTACACCCTCCTCACGACCGGCCATGATCTACACACTCCGCGTATACACCTCACGTATACACCGTGTGTAGAGTCATCTGCATGTCCATCGGTCACACCCTTCTAGGGCTCCTGGAGTCCGGCCCGCGCCACGGTTACGACCTCAAGCGGGCCTTCGACGAGAAGTTCGGTCACGACCGGCCGCTGCACTACGGCCAGGTCTACTCCACGATGTCCCGACTGCTGAAGCACGGCCTCGTGGAAGTCGACGGGATCGAGGCGGGCGACGGCCCGGAGCGCAAGCGGTACGCCATCACCGACGCCGGCATCACTGACGTCGACCGCTGGCTCGGCACCCCGGAGAAGCCCGAGGAGTACCTGCAGTCGACCCTGTACACCAAGGTCGTCCTCGCCCTCCTCACCCACCGCGACGCGGCCGTCATCCTCGACGCCCAGCGCTCCGAGCACCTGCGCAGCATGCGGATCCTGACCGACCGCAAACGCAAGGGCGACCTCGCGGACCAGCTGATCTGCGACCACGCGCTGTTCCACCTGGAGGCCGACCTGCGCTGGCTGGAACTGACCGCCGCGCGCCTCGACAAGCTCCGCGAGGCGGTGGCCGCATGACCAGCGTTCCTCCTCCCCCCGGCTCCCTGCTCGCCGCCGAGAACCTGCGCAAGGCCTACGGCCCCACGGTCGCGCTCGACGGTGCCGGGTTCTCCATCCACCCCGGCGAGGTCGTCGCCGTCATGGGCCCCTCCGGCTCCGGCAAGTCGACACTGCTGCACTGCCTGGCGGGCATCGTCCCGCCGGACTCCGGGTCCATCACCTACGCCGGCCGTGAACTGGCCGGCATGAGCGACGCCGAGCGCAGCGCCCTGCGACGCTCCGAGTTCGGGTTCGTCTTCCAGTTCGGCCAGCTGGTGCCCGAGTTGACCTGCGTGGAGAACGTGGCCCTCCCGCTCCGGCTGAACGGCACCTCCCGCAAGCAGGCCGAACAGGCCGCGCTCAGCTGGATGGAGCGCCTGGAGGTCGACGACCTCAAGGGCAAGCGGCCCGGCGAGGTCTCCGGTGGCCAGGGGCAGCGCGTCGCGGTGGCGCGGGCCCTGGTCACCGCGCCCCGGGTGGTCTTCGCCGACGAGCCGACCGGCGCGCTCGACTCCCTCAACGGCGAGCGCGTGATGGAGCTGCTGACCGACGCGGCCCGCTCGTCCAACGCGGCCGTCGTCCTCGTCACGCACGAGGCCCGGGTGGCCGCCTACTCCGACCGGGAGATCGTCGTACGCGACGGGAAGTCGCGGGACATGGAGCGGATCGTATGAAAGTCCGGCAGTGGGCCAGAGACCTCGGCCTCGGGGTCCGGTTCGCCTTCACCGGCGGGCGCGAGGGCTGGATCCGGGTCCTGCTGACGGCGGTCGGAGTCGGTCTCGGCGTGGCGCTGCTGCTGCTGACGACCGCGATCCCGAACGCGCTCGCGGTACGGGACCAGCGCAACCAGGACCGTCTGGACTACACCTACGGCTCGCACCGGCCGAAGGCCGCGAACACCCTGCTGATCTCCGACGCCGACACGACGTACCACGGCAAGGACGTCCGCGGCCGGCTGGTGGAGCCCGAGGGGCCCAAGGCGCCGGTCGCACCGGGCCTGACGGCATACCCGGCGCCGGGCGACATGCTCGTCTCCCCCGCGCTGAAGAACCTGCTCGGCTCCGCGGACGGCACGGTGCTGCGCGCGCGGCTGCCGTACCGGATCGTCGGGACGATCGGCGAGCCCGGGCTCGTCGGCTCCCACGAACTCGCCTACTACGCCGGGGCGAAGGGCCTGGCCCCGCGCATCGACGGCTGGCGCACGGCCCGGATCACCCACTTCGGGCCGCCGCAGGCGCGCCCGGCGCAGAAGGCGGACCCGGTCCTGATCCTGCTGGTGCTGGTCGTCTTCGTGGTGCTGCTCATGCCGGTCGCCGTGTTCATCGCCGCGGCCGTACGGTTCGGCGGCGAACGACGCGACCGCAGGCTGGCCGCGCTGCGGCTGGTGGGCTCAGACAGCCGGATGACCCGGCGGATCGCGGCGGGCGAGGCGCTCGCCGGATCGCTGGTCGGGCTGGTCTTCGGCACCGTGTTCTTCCTGCTCGGCCGCCGGCTCGCGGGCTCGGTCGAGGTCGTGGGCGTCAGCGTGTTCCCGAGCTACCTCGACCCCTCCCCCACACTGGCCGCCCTGGTCGCGGTCGCCGTACCGGCGGCGGCGGTGCTGGTCACGCTGTTCGCGCTGCGCGGGGTGGTCATCGAGCCGCTGGGCGTGGTCCGTACGGCCAGACCGGCGCGCCGCCGGCTGTGGTGGCGGCTGCTGCTGCCGCTGGGCGGCCTCGCCTGCCTCGCCCCGATGATCGGCCAGGGCCGCTCGAACGGCGAGTTCAACCAGTACCTGGTGATCGGCGGCGTCCTGCTGCTGCTCGCCGGCATCACCGCGCTGCTGCCGTGGATCGTCGAAGCGGTGGTGGCCCGGCTGAACCAGGGCGGCGTGGCCTGGCAACTGGCGGTACGACGGCTGCAGTTGAGCAGCGGTTCGGCGGCCCGCATGGTGAACGGCATCGCGGTCGCGGTGGCCGGGGCGATCGCGCTCCAGATGCTGTTCGCGGGCGTCCAGGGCGACTACACCAAGCAGACCGGGAAGGACACCAACCGCATTCAGATGCAGATCAACCTGTCCCGGGGCCTCCCCTTCGGGCAGGCCGCCGAGACGTTCGCCGCGACGAAGGGCGTACGCAAGGCCACCGCGCTAGGCAGCACCACCCTGGGCGACCGGCGCTGGACCCCTGGTGACGGGCCGGACAACACGGTGGACGTCACCGTGGGCACCTGCGCCTCCCTGCGCGAGCTGGCCCGGCTGACCTCCTGCCGCGACGGGGACATGTTCGCGGTGAAGGGCGGCGAGGAGGACTCCGAGGTGGACAGCCTCGCCCGGCCGGGCCGCGCCCTCCACGTCAACACCAGCGACGGCCTGGGCGCGGGCCCGGACGTCGTCTGGACCGTGCCGGGCAACCTGAAGCCGGCCCGCGCGATCACCGGCCCGAACGGGGTCAAGGAGAGCGCGGTGCTGATGACACCGGCCGCCGTGCCCGGCCGGATGGACAGCGCGCTCTCCGGAACGGTGTACCTCAGGCTCGACGAGTCGGTGCCGGACGTGCACGAGTACGTCCGCAACACTGCCGCGCGGCTCGACCCGCTGGCGGACGCGCTGGTGTGGTCGTCCACCGAGCAGTCGGTGAAGTTCACCTCCATCCGCACCGGCCTGTTCGTCGGCGCCATCTGCGTCCTGGCACTCATCGGCGCGAGCCTGCTGGTCTCCCAGCTGGAGCAGCTGCGCGACCGGCGCAAGCTCCTGTCGTCGCTGGTCGCCTTCGGCACCCGGCGGCGCACCCTGGGCCTGTCGGTCCTGTGGCAGACGACGATCCCGATCGCCCTCGGCCTGCTCCTCGCCTCGGCCGTGGGGCTGACGCTGGGCACGGTCCTGCTGAAGATGGTCGGCGCGACGGTGGGCGTGGACTGGCCGAGCGTGCTGGCGATGACGGGCGCGGGCGCCGTGGTGGTCCTGACGGTGACGTTGCTCAGCCTGCCGCCGTTGCTCCGGCTGATGCGGCCGGACGGGCTGCGCACGGAGTAGCCCCGCCGGCCCCGCACCCCGAACAACGACTGGCAGTGCTGGTACCGATCCCCTCCGTATGACCGAATTCCCCGCGGGCCCCGGGCCGACGGGGAACTCGGCCCGCCCGTCCCCTAGGCCCGCTCGTCCAGCACCCGCACGGGCAGCGCTCGCAGGGCCTCGCGGAGGGCGGCGGCCAGCTCCTCGTACTCCGCGGAACGCGCCGCCCCCACCCGCATCGCGAAGGCGACCCGGCGGCTGGGGGCGGGCTCGGCGAAGGACCCGGTGAGGAGCTGGCTGCTGCGGGTGGTCTCCAGCTTGAGCGCCGTACGCGGCAGCAGCGTGCACCCGAGACCTCCCGCCACCAGCTGGACCAGCGTCGACAGGCCGGCCGCCGTCGTCGTGACCGGAGCGTCCTCGCGCCCCGCCTCGCGGCAGATGTCGAGGGCCTGGTCGCGCAGGCAGTGGCCCTCGTCCAGGAGCAGCAGGTTCAGCTCCTTCAGCGCCTCGCGCGGGATGCCCTCGCGGCCGCCGAGCCAGTGGTCGAGCGGGGTGACGAGCACGAAGTCCTCGTCGAAGAGGGGGAGTTCGGCGACGCCGGGGACGCCGAGCGGGACCGCCAGCAACAACAGGTCCAGCCGGCCGGAGTTGAGGCCCTCCAGCAGGCTGGCGGTCTGCTCCTCGTGGACCTGGAGGTCGAGCTGGGGGTAGCGGTCGTGCACGAGTCGCAGCACGGTCGGCAGGAGGTACGGCGCCACGGTGGGGATGACACCGAGGCGCAGGGCGCCCGTGAACGGCGCCCGGACCGCCTCGGCCTCCTCCAGCAGCGCGCCGACCGCCTCCAGCACCGCCTTCGCCCGCACCGCGAGCCGCTCGCCGGCGGGCGAGAGCAGCACCTTGCGCGTCGTACGCTCGAGGAGGGTCACCCCGAGGGCCTCTTCCAGCGCCGAGACGGCGCCGGACAGCGCGGGCTGGCTCATCCCGATCACGGCGGCCGCGTCCCGGAAGTGCAGATGCTCGGCGACGGCGGCGAAGGCACGCAGCTGTGCGAGGCTCGGTTGCTTCCGCCTGCCGTTACTGATGGTCACTGATAACTACCTCCGATCAACCCGACCGAGTGTAGCTATTTCACTGATCAATGCACCTTGTGCCACCATCAGCGGAGTCCAACCCACACGGGAAAGGCCCTCAAAAGGGGCGTTTCTTCGCTGCAAGGAGAGCGTGTGCTCACTGTCGGTGACAAGTTCCCCGAGTTCGAACTGACCGCCTGCGTCTCGCTGGAGAAGGGCAAGGAGTTCGAGCAGATCCACCACAAGTCCTACGAGGGCAAGTGGCTGGTCGTCTTCGCGTGGCCGAAGGACTTCACCTTCGTCTGCCCGACCGAGATCGCCGCGTTCGGGAAGCTGAACGACGAGTTCGCCGACCGCGACGCCCAGATCCTCGGCTTCTCCGGTGACTCCGAGTTCGTCCACCACGCCTGGCGCAAGGACCACCCGGACCTGACCGACCTGCCGTTCCCGATGATGGCCGACTCCAGGCACGAGCTGATGCGCGACCTCGGCATCGAGGGCGAGGACGGCTTCGCGCAGCGCGCCGTCTTCATCGTCGACCCGAACCGCGAGATCCAGTTCACGATGGTGACCGCCGGTTCCGTGGGCCGTAACCCCAAGGAGGTCCTGCGGGTCCTGGACGCCCTGCAGACCGACGAGCTGTGCCCCTGCAACTGGAACAAGGGCGAGAACACCCTGGACCCGGTCGCGCTGCTGGCCGGTGAGTGACCCATGTCGCTCGACTCGCTGAAGTCCCGCGTCCCGGACTACGCCAAGGACCTGAAGCTCAACCTGGGCTCGGTCATCGGCAACTCCGACCTGCCCGCGCAAGCGCTGTGGGGCACGGTGCTGGCGACCGCCATCGCCTCCCGGTCCCCGATCGTGCTGCGTGAGCTGGAGCCGGAGGCGAAGGCGAACCTGACGCCGGAGGCGTACACGGCCGCCAAGGCGGCCGCCGCCGTCATGGCGATGAACAACGTCTTCTACCGGACGCGTCACCTGCTGTCCGACCACGAGTACGGCACCCTGCGCGCGGGCCTGCGGATGAACGTCATCGGCAACCCGGGCGTGGACAAGACCGACTTCGAGCTGTGGTCGTTCGCCGTCTCCGCGATCAACGGCTGTGGCATGTGCCTGGACTCGCACGAGCAGGTGCTGCGCAAGGCCGGTGTGGAGCGCGACGTGATCCAGGAGGCGTTCAAGATCGCCTCGGTGGTCCAGGCCGTCGGCGTCACGCTGGAGGCCGAGGCCGTCCTGGCCGAGTAGGCCGTGCCGCGAAGGCCCCGTTCACTCCGCGTGGACGGGGTCTTCCGCGTTCTCCGCCACGGGCTCCGGCTCGACAGCGGCAGCCTGTTCCCGCTGCTGTTGCTGGAGCTCCAGCGAGTACTGCCGCAGATATCCGACCACCGTGTTCGTCACCGCCACCAGCGGTACGGCCACCACCGCGCCGCCGATGCCGGCCACCATGCCGCCGGCCGCCACGGTGAGGACGACCGCGAGCGGGTGGACGCGGACCGCGCGGCCGAGGATGAACGGCTGCAGGATGTGGCCCTCTATCTGCTGGACGGCGAGGACGACCACGAGGGTCATGACGGCCGTGAAGACGCCCTGGGTGACCAGGGCCACGATCACCGCGAGCGCGCCGGAGGCGACCGCGCCGACGAGCGGGATGAACGAGAACAGGAAGATGAAGACGGCCAGCGGGACGGCCATCGGCACGTCGAGGAAGTAGATGCCGATGCCGATGAAGGTGGCGTCGATGAGGGCGACCAGGACCGTGCCGCGCACGTAGGCGGTCAGGGTGCGCCAGGCACGCGGACCGGCCCCGGCCACGCCCGGGCGGGCGGCGGCGGGCACCAGCTTCAGGAACCACTCCCAGATGCGCTTGCCGTCGTAGAGCAGGAACAGCGTCGAGAAGAACACCAGCAGAATGCCGGTCAGGGTCTCGACGATGACCTGGACGCCCTCCAGGCCGAAGGAGGTTATCTGGTCGGCGTTGGCGCCGATCGCCTCGCGGAGGTTCTTGGCGATCTGGTTGATCTGCTTGTCGGTGACGTGGAAGGGGCTCTTCAGCAGCCAGTTGCGCAGGTCGTCGATGCCGTGCTGGATCTGGTTGGAGAGCGTGTCGATGTTCTCCATGACCTGCCAGGTCACGAACCAGCCCATCAGGCCTATGACGACGAAGCCGCTGATGGCGGTGAGCGCGGTGGCGATGCCGCGCGGCACCCCGCGGCGGGTGAGCCGGGCGACGGTCGGCTGGAGCAGCGCGGTGACGAGCAGGGCGATGACGAAGGCGAAGACCACCAGCTGGACCGAGCTGATGACCTTCATCAGGACCCAGACGGTCCCGGCGAGCACCAGCAGCCTCCACCCCGCCTCGGCGGCGACGCGCACGCCCCAGGGCACGGCCTGGGCCGGGTCGGGGCGGGGTCCGGCCGGCGGCGCGGGCTGGGGGGCGGGGGGCGGAGCGTCAACCACCGGAGCCACGGGAGCCACCGGGGCAGCCGGAGCGGCCGGGGCGGCGGGCGTTGGGGCCGGGCCGGGTCGATCGGGCGCGGAGAGCGGGGGGTTCGGGTCGGTCTCCTGCTCGACCTCCGCGCGGCGCTCGTCCAGGCGCTCGCTCATCTCGGTGAGACCGGCACCGAGCTTGCCGAGCCACCCTGGCACTCGCGACATGATCCGCCCTCTTCCCCCGCGTCCCCGCGTGCTCGCCACCTCTCCTCCCCCAGGAGATATCCGGATACGACCGTACAGGGCGAAAGCCCCTCCCCTAAGGACGGGGAGGGGCTTCGTCAGGTTGAGAGCGCGGCCGGTCTCAGTAGTTGCCGTTCGCCTGCCAGTACGTCCAGGCGTCACACGGGCTGCCGTACCGCTCGTTCATGTACTGCAGGCCCCACTTGATCTGGGTGGCCGGGTTGGTCCGCCAGTCGGCGCCCGCGGACGCCATCTTGCCGGCGGGCAGCGCCTGTACGAGGCCGTAGGCGCCGGAGGAGGCGTTGACCGCCTGGTAGTTCCAGGTGGACTCGCGCGTCACGATGTTGCTGAAGCACTGGTACTGGCCGGACGGCACGATCTGCCGTGCGATGGCCTGGACCTGCGCCACCGTGTACGACGACTGCACGGGGAAGATGCCGTCGCTGCCGTCGGAGCTGCGGCTGGCCGCCGACTTCGCCTCGGCGCGCTGCTTGGCCTCGTCCGCCGCCTTCTGAGCGGCCGCCTTCTTGGCGTACGCGGTATCGGCGGCAGCCTTGCGGGCCGCTGCCTCGGCGTCCTTCTTGGCGCTCGCGTCCGCGGCGATGGCCTGGGCGTCGGCCTGCTGCGTCAGGGACGCGGACTGGACCTGGGCCTGCTGACCCGCGGGTATGTCCGCGAGGAGCGTGGTGTCGGCAGCCGTCGCCTCGGCGTCGTTGTTGTTCTGCGCGACGCTGCCCGAGGCAACTCCGACGACGCTTCCGACGGCGGTGACCGCGGTGGCCGAGACCACTGCGAATCCCCGGACCGAAATCCGGCTCACTCGGTTTCCTTCCAGCATCGCCCGCTTCGGTGACCCTGGCGGACGCAATCGTGCCCCTGGCACTGGCCTCCCAACTGCGGGGTCACGGGAGGCACGGGCCCGGTGGGCATCTCCCCTCGGGGAGCGCCGCGTGGTGCTCGGGCGGCATACGACGAACTCTATGGAGTTGGTGGTGCTTCTGGGGCGCCGTACCGCTGGGGGTACAGCTGTGTCGTATGCGGGGCCTGACAGGAACGAGACTCTGCCGTAATACAACGCCGCGTGGCAATTCCGAGTTGCGTGTGAAAGCTCACATCCCGTTTGCCCCCGGGGATTTACGGAAAGCTCCACACACCGAGGCGCCGCCCGGCTAGGCTCTTGGCCTTTGCCGGACGGCGCCAACTGTCGGACGGGACGGGTCAGATGTGGCCGTCCTCCAGCATTTCGGTCACAAGGGCGGCGATCTGGGACCTCTCGGACCGCGTCAGGGTGACGTGGGCGAAGAGCGGGTGCCCCTTCAGCTTCTCCACGACGGCGACGACACCGTCGTAGCGGCCGACCCGCAGATTGTCCCTTTGCGCCACATCATGGGTCAGAACGACCCGTGAATTGGCGCCGATCCGGGACAGAACGGTCAGCAGGACGTTCCGTTCGAGCGACTGCGCCTCGTCCACGATCACGAACGCGTCGTGGAGGGAGCGCCCCCGGATGTGGGTCAGGGGCAGCACCTCGAGCATCCCGCGCGCGGTGACCTCCTCGATGACGTCGCGGCTGGTGACCGCCGACAGCGTGTCGAAGACGGCCTGCGCCCACGGGCTCATCTTCTCCGCCTCGGAGCCCGGCAGATAGCCCAACTCCTGCCCGCCGACCGCGTACAGCGGCCGGAAGACCATCACCTTCTGGTGCTGGCGGCGCTCCAGGACCGCCTCCAGGCCCGCGCACAACGCCAGCGCCGACTTGCCGGTGCCGGCCCGGCCGCCCATCGAGACGATCCCGACGTCCGGGTCGAGCAGCAGGTCGAGCGCGATGCGCTGCTCGGCGCTGCGGCCCTTGATGCCGAACGCCTCCCGGTCGCCGCGCACGAGGCGGATGTTGCCCTCGGCGGTGATCCGGCCGAGCGCCTTGCCGCGCTCGGACTGGATGGTCAGTCCCGTGTGCACGGGGAGACCGGAGGCCTCCGGGACGTACACGTGCCCTTCCTCGAACAGGATGTCCACCTGCTCGCCGGGGAGGGTCAGTTCGGACATTCCGGTCCAGCCAGAGTTCTCCGTGATGGCGAGTTCGGCCCGGTACTCCTCGGCGAGGAGGCCCACGGACGAGGCCTTGATCCTGAGCGGGAGGTCCTTCGACACGACGGTGACGTCGTACCCCTCGGCCTGCAGATTGCGGGCCACCGCGAGGATGCGGGAGTCGTTGTCCCCCAGGCGGTAGCCGGTGGGCAGCACGCTGGGGTCCGAGTGATTGAGCTCGACACGGACGGTCCCGCCCAGCTCCCCGATCGGGATGGGGGCGTCGAGGCGACCGTTCTTCACCCGGTAGTCGTCCAGCAGGCGCAGGGCCTGGCGGGCGAAGTAGCCGAGTTCCGGATGGTGCCGCTTGGCCTCCAGCTCCGTGACCACGACGATCGGGAGCACGACCTCGTGCTCGTCGAAGCGGGTCAGGGCGTTCGGGTCGGCCAGCAGGACGCTGGTGTCGAGAACATAGGTGCGCCGGTCTGGCTTGTGGCGCTTTGTGCTGGTCACCACGGAAGGACGTACCCCCTCGGATGAGGTCGGGGAGCGACGAGGTGGAAGCAGGGCCGGGAGGGCGGGAATGACCGGGCCGATCGACGGCCCCCGCGCGCGGCGGGCCGAGGACCGGCCCTCCACGGCTGCTTCCGTGCGATGACCGCACGGTCGGGCTGGTGCAAAGGGCCTCCCGGGCGGACGGCCCCGTGCCGCCCGCTGAGATCCGACGCCCGTGGTTCGGGCGTCGACCTGACTGGCTTATGCCCTCGAACATGCGCCGCCATGCAAATGTGGCCAACAGCGCGCCGGTGAACACCTTGTGACGTCCGCGCGAACCGGCGCACACGACGACGCCCCGTCACCGGGTGGCGACGGGGCGTACGTCAGGACCGTGCGGGGTCAGCCGCCGAAGCGGCGGTGACGTGCGGCGTAGTCGCGCAGCGCGCGCAGGAAGTCGACCTTCCGGAACGCCGGCCAGAAGACCTCGCAGAAGTAGTACTCCGAGTGAGCGGTCTGCCAGAGCATGAATCCGGACAGCCGCTGTTCGCCGCTGGTGCGGATGACGAGGTCCGGGTCGGGCTGGTCGCTGGTGTAGAGATGACGGCCGATCATGTCGATGTCGACGGACTCGGCGAGCTCCAGCATCGGCACGCCCCGGTCGTACGCGTCGAACATCATGGAGCGCACGGCGTCGGCGATCTCCTGCCGGCCGCCGTAGCCGATGGCCACGTTGACGAGTATTCCGTCGATGTGGGCGGTGGCCTCCTCGGCCTCCTTCAGCGCGATCCGCATCTCGTGGGGCAGCAGATCGGGCGTGCCGACGTGGTGCACCCGCCAGCGGCCGTCGGCGGCGAGGGTACGGACGACGTCCTCGATGATGCCGAGCAGGGGGACGAGTTCCTCCTGCGGCCGGTCGAAGTTGTCCGTGGACAGCAGCCACAGGGTGACGACCTCGACGTCGGTCTCGGTGCACCAGCCGAGGAACTCCTCGATCTTCTCGGCGCCGACACGGTGACCGTGGACGGTGGTGGAGCCGGACGCCTTCGCCCAGCGGCGGTTGCCGTCCATGATGACGCCGATGTGCTTGGGCACCTGATCGTGGTCCAGGTGGCCTTCCACCCGGCGTGCGTAGAGCCTGACGAGCAGGCTGCGCAGGTTGTCGCGCAGGTTCACGTGGCCCTCCGGGGGTTGGCGGGGATGAGGGTGCCGGAGCCGTTGAGCCTACCGTTGCTCGAGGCTTGCTAGAGCCCGGGGTTTGGGGGATGGGGGTTCGTACGGATTCGTCGTCGGGTGCGGGCCGGTGGGGGCTTGTCGCGCCCACGCGGCGGAGCCGCAGATCGGATACGGCCCCGCGCCCCTACTGGTCGGGACGGTGGCCCTCTGCCGGGAGGTTCCGGAGGCCGGGCAGAAAAAACGGGCCGGTCCGTGGGGGGGGAGACGGACCGGCCCGAGGGGGGGTTTCCACCATAACCCTTCGTAAGGGTTCGTGGGTGCATCGGCGTGCCACAACTACTCTCCGGAATCGTCCGGCGACGCCCCGATGGTTGCGGAAGACTGGATTCGGGGGTGAATCCCGGCCAATTCACAGCGAAATCACAGGGAAAACCGGTCGGACACGAACGAATTCGAAAGGATCCGGAGGGTTTGCGCCATCTCGGTGACTCTTCGGCGACTTGTCCGGGCATCCCCCCGACGGGCTACCGGACCAGCGAACGGCGACTTGACGGTTCCGCCACCGGACTGCCGGGATGTCGAACGGGTTCACAGCACCGCGCAGCCCCCTCCACTGCGCGGTACTGGTCGCGCGGCTTTGCCTGCGCGAATCACCTTGGTCTGAACCTATGTGACGGGTGGGGCTGCTGTGAACCGCAGCGGATAACAATGTGGAAACCCCGGGCGAACTACAGGCGAAGTTCCGACGGGCGGGCCGGCTTGCGGGCGTCGAAGAGGTGCCGGGCGCTGTGGGCGACGAACGGGCCCTCCCGCTCGATCCGCGCGTGCAGCGCGCGGAGTTGGGGTTCGTACGCCTCCACGGTGAAGCCCGGGACCATCCACACCACCTTGCGCAGGAAATGAACGACGGCGGCGATGTCGTGGAACTCCATCCGCAGCCGCTCCGCCCGCAGCGCGACGATCTCCAGGCCCGCCGCCTCGGCGTCGGCCCGCTCGCGCCCGGGGTCCCGGCCGGCGCGCACCTCCGCCGGCAGCGGTCCGAGGAAGTGCTCGACGAGCTCGAAGACACTGGCCGGCCCGACATGCTGGGCGAAGTACGCCCCGCCGGGCCGCAGCACCCGCACGATCTCCTCCCAGTGCGGGCGCACCGGATGCCGGCTGAGCACCAGGTCGAAGGCCTCGTCGGCGAACGGCAGCGTCGCGTCGTCCGGGGCGGCTACGACCACGACACCGCGCGGCCGCAGCAGCGCGGTGGCCTTGACGGCGTTCGGTGGCCAGCCCTCCGTCGCGGCGATCAGCACCGGCCGGTCCGGCTCGGCCCGGCTCAGCGCGAAGTCCAGCACCTCACCGCCACCGGTCTGGATGTCGAGCGCGGCCTCCGCCCTGCCCAGCCGCTCCCCCGCCGACGCGGCGTACCCCCACGAGGGCCGCTCCTCGGTGGCCCGCCCCTCGAACCACGAGAAGTCCCACCCCTCGGTCGGTACGGTGGCCCCCTCGGCCACGAGGTCCTCGAAGGAAGGCTTCGCCGTCATGCCGTCATGATCGCAGTTCCGCTGTCGGCGGGGCCTGCTAATTTCCGCTCGTATGACGCCTTACACCGCTGCGGAGAAGCAGACGCTGCACACGAGCCTGGACCGGCACCGGGACGCGGTGCTGTGGAAGCTGGAGGGACTCGACGACGAGCAGCTGCGCCGGCCGATGACCCCGACCGGCACCAACCTGCTGGGCCTGGTGAAGCATCTGGCCGCGGTCGAGTACGGCTGGTTCGTGGAGACGTTCGGGGGTGAGCCGGAGCCCCTGTGGTTCGACCCGTACGACGACCTGCGGATCACCTCCGACGAGACGACGGAACAGATCATCGCCTTCTACGGCCGTGCCCGCGCCGCCGCCGACGCGGTGATCACCGAGCTGCCGCTGGACGCCCAGGGCCGGCCGTCCTGGCGGGACATCACCGTCAGTCTGCGCTGGACCCTGGTCCACATGATCGAGGAGACCGCGCGGCACGCCGGGCACATCGACATCCTGCGGGAGCTGATCGACGGCACGACCGGCGACCACCGTCCGGTCACGAGCTGACGATGGCGTACGCCGCCTCGGCGGTCGGCACGTCGAGCAGTCCGGCGTCCAGCAGCCGCCGGGCGGGAACGTACGCCGGCACCCGCTCCGGCCGGTGTCGCGCCTCCCACACCTCCATGAGCAGCCCGCCGAACCGCGCGAGGGGGCGCAGCACCCCGGTGAGCGGTCCCTCCCTGCGCGCCCAGCGGGTCGCGATCGCCCCGCCGATCTCCGGAACCCGCTCGATGCCGCGCCACTGATCATCGGGGGCGGCGAAGACGACCCTCCGATTCCGCCCGGCCGCGACGACGTTCCCCTCTGGGTCGTACAGCACGGCACCGACGGGCCGGCTCCCGGCCCGCAGAGCTTCCCAGGCGAGCTCGAAGGGCAGCTGCCAGGGGGTGGGGAGGGGACCGATGGTCATGGGCGAGGGCCGTGTGGGACCAGGGGGCGGACCTTCTCGGCGGTGAAGCGGATGAAGGCCTCGGGGTCGGGTTCGTCCCCTGTCGGCTGGAGGACGACCGTGTCGGCACCGGCGTCGGCGAGCCGCCGTACGGCCTCTGCCACGGTGGCCGCGTCACCGGCGACCCCGAGGTCGGGCACCGACTCCAGCCCCTCGGCGGTGAGTTCGGCCCTCAGCCGGGCCTCTGCGCCGGCTCCGGTGGCGGTCAGCAGATAGACGACGACCTTGTGCGGCTCGCCGTCCCGCCCGGCCTCCCGCTGCCCCTCCTCGATGAGCCGCCGTGCCTGCCGTACGCCGTCCGGCGGGGTGGCGGCGGTGAGGACGGTGCCGTCGGCCCTTGCGCCGGAGAGGCGCAGGGTACGCGGCCCGGTGGCGCCGGTGAGGACGGGTACGGCCGACTGCGGCGGCCAGTCGAGGGCGACGTCGTCCAGGGAGACGTACCGGCCCCGTACGCTGAGCCGCTCACCTCTCAACAGGGCGCGCAGGGCGTCGAGATGCTCGCCGAGGAGGGTGAGCGGGGAGGCGGTGCGGGAGCCGACCTGGCCCATCCAGTCCTGCACGCCGTGGCCGACGACGAGGGTGGCGCGGCCGGGGAACATGCGGTGCAGGGAGGCGGCCTCCATGGCGGTGAGGGCCACGTTCCTGAGCGGTACGGGCAGCAGTCCGACACCGACGCGCACCCGCTCGGTCCACGCGAGCGCCGCCGCGGCGGTCGAGATCCCGCCCTCCCGGAAGCAGTCCTCCCACAGCCACAGCTCTTCGAGCCCCGCCTCGTCCGCGACACGGGCGACGGCCCGCAGCCGCTCGGGCGGGAGTTGGGGTCGGAAGACGGCACCGAGTTCAGTCATGTCGGCCTTCCTAGTGGGGAGGAAGGGAAACGGCAACGTGTTGATGAATCGGGCGTGTTGAGCGGGAGGGTCGGGCAGGAGATGGGACGACGTCGGCGCTGGCGGGACGGGTGGGGCAGGCTGGTCGTGGGCGCGGACGGAGCCGAGCCGCTCGCCACCGTCCCGCTGGAGATCGCCGTCTCCTACCGGGCCCGGACGAAGGGCCTGCTGGGCCGAGACGCCGTCGAAGGTGCGCTGCTCCTGTCACCGGCGAGCGGGGTCCACACGTTCGGCATGCGCATCCCGATCGACGTGGCTTATCTGGACCGCCGGCTGACCGTGGTGGCCGTCCGCACGATGCCTCCCGGCCGCCTGGGCCTGCCCCGCCTCCGGGCGCGGCACGTACTGGAGGCGGAGGCGGGGGCGATGGCGGGGTGGGGGCTGCGGGCGGGGGTGCGGGTGAGTGTCGAGACGGCGTAGACGCGACGGACGCCCGGCCGCCTCCTGATCAGGCGGCATGCTCCTCGAACACCACGGCCTCGATGTCGTCGGCGCTCATCCCGAGACGTTCACCCAGTGCGGACTACGACAGCAGGCACTCTGGAGGCCGAACTGCGCGTGGCCCACCGCATGAAGCGCCGGCAGGTCTTCGAGCGCCCCCACCCCCTCCCGTGCGTCGCCCACGTCCACGAAGCCGCGCTGCGCATGCCCTACGGCGGCGCCGAGGTGACCCGGCGGCAACCGAAGCACCTGGCAGACCAGTCCGAGCGCGCCACCATCGACGTACGCATCATTTGCTTCAGTCGCCTGCAGACGTCGGTGTTGTCAGTGGTGCGTCCTAGCATCGCGGCATGAGAGCTTCAGGGACGTTCAAGGTTGAGGAGTTCACTCCGGCGGACGTGCGGTTGCCGGAGCCGGTCGTCGAGACGGCGGTGCCGGTCGGCGTGGCCACGATGCGGAAGCGGTACGAGGGTGAGGTCGCCGGCGTGTCCGGGACGCTGTTCACCGCCGCTTACGACCAGGCGAGCGGATCCGGCACGTATGTCGCCATGGAGTCCTTCGAGGGAGCCCTCCGGGAGCGGCGCGGGTCCTTCAACTTCGCCCACTCGGCGACGACCCTCGGGGAAGGCAGAGAAGCCGAGTTCTTCGTGATCGTGCCGGGGAGCGGGACGGGGGCACTGGCCGGGATCCGAGGAAGCGGCGGTCTGCGGATCGACGCGGACGGCACCCATCGGGTCTGGTTCGAGTACGAGGTAGGTGACGGCGGTTCCTAGAGTCATGCCGCCGCCTGCGCCACCGCTCCATGCCGTTCCGCTGCGTGGTCCACTGCACAACCGCTTCCGGCAGTGGCGTGACGCGGGCGTCTTCGAGGCCGCAGGCCTGGCGAGGCATCGCGACCCGGTACGACAAATCCCCCGACAGTTACCTCGCCGGCCTCCACCTGCGCGCCTCCCGGCAGTGTGCGGCGAAGTGGCAGCTCAGCCCGCACTCAAGAGTTGCAAGGGACCCTTGCAAGTACTCTTTGTAACTCGTAGCCTTCCACCATGGCCGAACAACCGCCTGCTCAAGAGATCACCGATGTCGAGGCGCTGCGCGCCTTCGCGCACCCGATGCGGCAGAAGATCGAGCAATGCCTGCGCCGGGGGCCGGCCAACTCTGCCGTGCTCGCACGTGAGTTGGGCGAGAGCACGGGGCTGGTCAGCTACCACCTGCGGCAGCTGGCCAAGCACGGCCTCGTCGAGGAGGTCCCGGAGCTGGCGAAGGGGCGGGAGCGGTGGTGGCGGGCAGTGCCGGGGGACCGGCGGTTCCCGCCGTACAGCCGACAGACGCCGGAGATGCGCGAGGCGCTGACCGAGATGCACCGGCTCAACCTCGCCGAACTGATCGACTCCGCCCGGCGGTTCGAGGAGGCGCGCGACACGCTGGGGCCCTGGGCCGACGCGGCCCTCTTCTCGCGCGCGACGCTCCGGGTCGACCCCGGCCAACTCCGCGCGTTCTTCGAGGAGTACATCGCGCTCCTCTATCGGTACTCGGCTCCGGAAGGGAACGCGCCCGGGGCGCGGACCGTGCTCGTCCGGCTGCTCGGCATTCCCGAGACCGACTGACCGTGCGGCCCAACCGACAACGAAGGGGAACGCACGCGTGCTGCTCTCGGCCACGTCCGCATCACCGATACGCGCCGTACTGGCCGTTTTATCCGGGGCATTGGCCAGCGCCCTCCTCCTGCTGGCCGCGCCCATGGCGTACGCCGACGGGGACGGGCTGGTCCGCCAGGAGGTCACCTTCCGGGGCGGGGGTGGGCTCGTCCTGCACGGCACCGTCCTCAGCAAGAACGGAGCACCCGGCCCGGAACCCGGCATCGTACTCGTCGGCGGCTCGGGCTCCGGGCCCCGGGAGGAGTACCGGCAGGAGGCCGAGGCGTTCGCCCGGGCCGGGATCACCACGCTCGTCTACGACAAGCGGACCGTCGGCTACTCCCGGCTCCACACGGACTTCAGCCTGCTGGCCGACGACGCCCTCGCCGGAGTGCGGTTGTTGCAGTCCAGGAGCGGGGTGAACCCACGCCAGGTCGGGCTGTGGGGGTTCAGCGAGGGGGGCTGGGTGGCGCCGCTGGCCGCATCGCGCTCGACCGACGTCGCCTTCGTCGTCACCATCGGCGGGCCCGGCTACGACCCGCTGCGTACCCAGACCTGGAACCTCTCCACGCATCTGCACCACCAAGGGGTGGGCGGACCGTTCCGTCGCACCGTGGCCGGCCCCGCCGCCCAGTTCCTGGCCTCGACCGGTCTGTTCCCCGCGGCCGGCTACGACCCCTTGCCGGTACTGGAGCGGCTCCACCGAACGCCGGTACTGGCGCTGTGGGGCGATCACGACACGCAGGTGCCGCCCCAGGAGAGCGCACGGATCTTCCGCGAGGCCCTGGCCCGTGCGGGCAACCGGCACGTCGTCATCGGCTTCGTCGCCGGCGGTGCGCACAACGGGCACCGCACGTCGGACGGGTTCGACCGGATCGGCGGCCCGCTCTTCCACGGCAAGAAGCTGGGGGAGCTGACCCCGCGCTATGCGCAGACCATGACCTCATGGGTGCAGGCCGTGGCCGCCGGCCACCCACCGGCGTCGAGCGCCGCCCCCGCACCCGGGCAGGCACTCGCCTCCACCCCCATACCGGGCCACGCCTGGTACACCTGGCTCGCCCCGACGCTGCTCCTCCTGGGCTTCGCCGCCTATCCGGTGAGTGCCTTCCTGCGCCGGGGCCCGGTCCTGCGCCCGGTGCGGTGGCTGGCCGGGCTCGGCCTGCTGGCGGTCGCGGCGACGGTGGCCTGCCCGCTCGCCGTCTTCGCGGCGGGGAACGGTGCGGCAGCGCCCGTTGTGTGGGGCCGTCCGGCTTTGTGGCTGGTGGTGCAGGGGCTCGCCGTCGCCGTCGTGGTATCCGCCTGTGTCTCGGCAGCCGCATTCTGGCGCCGACGGCTGACGCCGAGCTGGGCGGTCTGGCTGCGCCTGGCCCCGGTCGGGCTGGCCGCGGTCGGGTTCGTACCGTGGGCGGTGTGGTGGGGCATTGCTGCGTGACCGCAGCCCGGGGAGCGGCGGTGGCCTCCCGCACCCTGCCGTCCGACCTCCTGCCCCCGCCGATCAGCGCGGACTGACCCCGCCGGCCTGGGCGGCTACTTTCCCTGCCTGTTGCTGGAGGTGTCGCACAGCGCGCGGTCGACGAGGTCGCTGGCGGCCCTTTGCTGCCGGATTGTCTTATGGAGGTCGTTGAAGCTGGTGGACATGGAGACGGTGACGGTGCGGCTGCCGTCGTCGGTGGCGCCGTTCAGGGTGATGTAGCCGGCTTCGCCTCCTTCGTGGCTCCAGTAGCTGCCGCCGCAGCTCAGGGGGCGGTCGACCAAGCCGAGACCGTAGCGTCCGCCGGGCCAGAACGCCTCGAACTGTTTGGGGACCGGGACGGTGTCCCGCATCTCGGCCATGCGCGCCGCGGACAGCAGCTTGCCGCCCAGCAGCCCCTGGAAGAAACGGTTGACGTCCGCCGTGGTGGAGACATAGCCGCCGAGGTCGGGGACGATCTGTTCGGTGACGTCCGTCCGTTCGCCGGAGGCGAAGACCTGGTAGCCGTCGGCGTGCGGGCGGCGAAGGGTGGACGTGGTGCCCGGCAGGTAGGTGTGGTTCATGCCGAGCGGTTTCAGGATCCGGCTCTCGACCTCCTCCTGCCATGGGCGCCCGGCGGCCTTCTCGACGATCATGCCGAGGACGACGTAGCCGGTGTTGGAGTAGCTCCAGCCGGTGCCGGGCCGGAAGTCCGGGTGGTGCCTCATCGCCCGGGCGACGATCTGTTCGGGGGTGTACGTGTCGTAGCGGTGCAGGTAGTACTGCTGCGGGGTGTCGAAGCCGGGAAGGTCGTCGTGGAGGCCGCTGGTGTTCTGCAGCAGCTGGTGCACGGTGATCTTCCGTCCGTCGTTGCCGTTGCCGTCGATCACACCGGGCAGCCAGCGGTCCACCGCGTCGTCCAGTGACAGCTTGCCGTCGTCGACCAACTGAAGGATCACCGTGGCCATGAGTGCCTTGCCGGTGCTGGCTATCCGGAAGTAGCCGTCGCGGGGCACCGGGCGGTTCGCACCCGCCACGGCGGCGCCGGCGGTGGCCACCAGATCCCGGCCGGAGGCGGTGGTCACCCGCGCCTGGACGCCGGTGATCCCCAGCGCCTGGATGGCATCGGTGTCCCGGCGCAGGTCTTCCTGCTGGTAGCCGGGCGTGGACCGCACGGTCGCGCCGTTCGAGGGCTGGACGGCTACGGCCACACTCGCTGCGCCGAGTGCGGCCGCAGCGACGGCCAGCCACCGTCGGCCGATCCGGCGGTGACGTTGCTGGGACGGGCGGCTCTGCGGCGCGGAGGCCGGGGTTGTGGATCTCATGAACCACACGCTAGGTAAGCGTCGAGTTGCGTGTCGCTACCACAGGCGGCCGATGGAAACCTACAGGTGGCTGTAGTGCCGCGGGGGCGCCCGGCACGTACAGTGGCGCGTCCGAGGGCCGCTCCCGGTCCCGTACGACAGACGAGGGCGAACCCGTGCACGGCGTGATCGGCGAGGCTCGCGCACGGTTGGTCCGGACCGGGCGCAGCGGACGCTACCTGCTCGGCACCCTGATGACCGCGACGGTGACGCTCGTGGCGGCGCCACTGCTGTGCGTACCGTCGCTGGCGGCTCCCTGGGCGGAGCGCCACCGCCGGCGCGCCGGGGCGGTGCTGGGCCGACCGGTGGAGCCGCGCCCGCGCGCCCTGCGCCGCGACCTCGCGTGGCTCGTGACGCAGGTGGCCACCGGGCTGCCCGCGGGCACACTCGCCCTGCTGTGCCTGGGCAACCTGCTCCTCACCCTCGTCGTCACCGTGGGATGGTGGGCCTTTCCCACGTCGGATCCGCCACGGCTGCTGCTGCTCGGTGTCCGCATCAACAGCTGGGCCTCCGCGCTGACGATCAACCTGGCGCAACTCCTGCTCCTTGCGGCGCTGTCGGCCATCGCCCTGCCGCCGCTCGCCCGGCTGCACGCGCGGTGCTGCCTGGCAGTCCTGGCACCGTCTCCCGCGGAACAACTGGCCGCGCGCGTCACCGAGCTCACCCGGACGCGGGCAGACGTCCTTCAGGCGCACGGCGCGGAACTCCGCCGGATCGAACGCGACCTGCACGACGGCACCCAGGCCCGGCTGGTGGCCATCGCCATACGGCTTGCCGTGGCCGGGGAGAGCCTTCCCCAGGACCCGGACGCGGCCGCCGCGCTCGTACGGCAGGCCCAGGCCGAGACCGAGGAGGCCATGACCGAGCTGCGCTCCGTCATCCGCACCATCTACCCGCCGGTCCTGGCCGACCAGGGCCTCGTCGGCGCGCTCGGCACCCTGGCCGACAGGGCCGGCGTACCGACCCGTATCGACATCGGCGACCTCGGTGAGGTCCCCGCCGCGGTCGAAGCGGTCGCCTACTTCGCCGTCACCGAGGCGCTGGCGAACATCGCCCGGCACAGCCGCGCCACCAAGGCCGCCGTCCACGTCACCCGCAACGGCGCGATGCTGTCCGCGGAGATCACCGACGACGGGACCGGCGGGGCGGACGCATCCCGAGGCAGCGGCCTGGACGGAATGCGCCGCCGCGCCGCCGCCCTGGACGGCACCATGAAGATCAGCAGCCCGCCGGGCGGGCCGACCACCATCACCGTGGAGCTGCCGTGCGTGTAGTCATCGCCGAGGACAACGTTCTGCTGTCCTCCGGACTCGAACTCCTGCTGGGCTCCCAGGGCTTCGAGGTCGCCGCGATCGCGGAGGACGCCCCCGGCTTCCTCGCCGCCGTCGAGACCCACCGCCCGGACGTCACCATCGTCGACGTGCGGCTGCCCCCGACCTTCCGCGACGAGGGTATCCGCGCCGCCCTCCGGGCTCGCCGCGACCGCCCCGGACTTCCCGTCCTGGTCCTGTCCCAGTACGTCGAGCAGGAATACGCCGGCCGCCTCCTCTCCGACACCCGCGGCGGCATCGGCTATCTGCTCAAGGACCGGGTGAGCCGCATCGCGGAGTTCACCGATGCACTGCACCGCGTGGCCGTCGGCGGTACCGCCATGGACCCCGAGGTCATCGCCCAGCTGCTCGCCGTCCGCGGCGATCCCGTCGACGCCCTCACCCCGCGCGAACGCGAGGTCCTGGCTCTGATGGCCGAAGGGCACGACAACGCCACCATCGCCCAGCGGCTTTTCGTCACCGACAACGCCGTCCACAAACACATCGGCAGCGTCTTCCTCAAACTCGGCCTGTCGGCCGGAGACAGCGGCCACCGCCGGGTCCGCGCCGTCCTGGCCTACCTCCGCCGCCATGGCGGCACCGAACCCAGCGCTGTTGAGTAATCGACGGCAGATCCACGCACTCAACGCAGCGGGCTGCACAGCCTTGACCGGGCTACTTGCTTCGGGGGAAGGACACCTCCACCCGCCGGTTCTTCCTCCTGCCCTCCTCCGTGGAGTTGTCGGCGATCGGGAACTGTTCGCCGTAGCCGCGGACCTCGAAGGTGACGTTCGGGTCGTTCAGGTCCTGGTCCAGGACGGTCTGGACAGCGTTGGCGCGTTGTTTGGACAGGACGGCGCCGTGGGCCGTGGAGCCGAGGTTGTCGGTGAAGCCGAAGACCCGGATCTGGGTGGCGTGCTGGTTCTCGATCTCCTGGGCGATGGTGGCGATCCGGGCCTTCGCCTCGTCGCTGAGCTTGGCGCTGTCCTTGCTGAACAGGACCTCGGCCTGGAGCGCGAAGGTGACGTCCGCGTTGGTGTCCTCCCGGCGTTCGTCCCCGCTCTGGTCCTCCACGACCGACTTGATGTCCAGCACCTTGGGTGGGGCGAGGGTGGCGCCTTCGGGGAGTTTGAGGTTCGGGGAGGTGGGGTCGATCTTCACGGGGGCGGTGGCGGAGGGGGCGGTGTCGGGGGGCTGGCTGGGGTCCGTGTCGTCCGCCCGGGCCGCGGTGGTGGTGGCCAGCAGGACCGTGGTGGCCGTGAGCGTGAGCGCTAGGCGGGTGATGGTCACTGCTGCCTCACCCGGAGATCTTGATGGTGGCGGAGGTGAACGTCGGCAGCTGGAACTCCACCTCGGACGTGTTCGCGGGAGGTGCCGGGAACTGCATGAACACCGCCAGGGTGTCGCCGGCCTTGAGGGTCGAGAAGCCGGTGGTGGTCAGCGGGCGGCCGTCGGTGTCCCGCAGCACGTAGTACCGCTTCTTGCCCTGCGAATCGACCAGCGTGGCCCCGCCCAGAGACCTGCCGTTCTTGATGATCTCGGTTTCGTTGCCGCTCAGGGCGGAGGGGATCGCCACGGTCTGTGCCCCGTCGTTCTTCATCGTGCCGTTGACCGTGACGAACCCGCCCGAGTCCCGTTGCGCGGAGAGGATCTGGAGGGTCAGGCCGTTCGACCCCCTCACCTCGGCCAGCGGCTGGTCCGACTGACCCTCCTGGGCACTCGGGACGGAACCGCTCGTCCTGGTGGCGGACGGCGAGCTGTCCGGCTTCTTGGCGTCACCGCCGCTTCCACCGCAACCGGCGACACCGACGGCCAGACCAGCCACGAGAGCCCATGCGGCCATCCCCCTGCGGGCCTTCGCAGTGAACCGAATGCTCATCGCTCCGCTTCCCTTTTCATCGTCGTTCCACTGTCAGTCGGCCAGGTGGACATCGAAGAGGTCGTTCGGCTTCGGAAGTCCTGACGGGTCGTCCGGCTTCAGGTCCCAGACCTTGTCCTTGCAGGTCAGTTGCGGCAGATCGGTGCCTTTGGCACCCGCGCCGGGGAGCTTGAACGTGCACAGGGGATCGATCTCGGCGATGGCGTGCGCCTTCGACCTGACGTTCTCCGTCCCGGGTACGACGGACCGGCCGACGGACTTGTTCGTCTCCACATCGGCCCGGTACTTCAACAACTCCGGGGAGAAACAGGCGCTCAGCTGCGCGTCGTTCTGCGCGGCGAGCTCCCCGGCCCGGCCGCACGGGGCGTTCGGGTTGTCGATCCCCGTCCTGCCGTCGAAGATGTCCTGCCACTTCTTCGGGTCCAGCAGGACTCGCACCCACGCGCCTCCCAGCTGGTCACGCGTGTTCTGGGCCGCGGCGAGGGCCGCCGCGTCCGCGGCCGTCTGCGCTCCGCTCCGGTTCACCGAGGCCTGGCCGACCGCGAGGTAGGCCAACGCGAGAAAGAGCAGGCCCGCCACCACCGTGAGGTAGATGGGGAAGGCCTGCCCTGCGTCGCTACGCGGAGAGATCAGCCGCCGGTGACCTGGGAAATCTTGTTCGTGATCGCATCGAAGATCGTCTGCCCGATGCTCGTACCCGTGATCGCCAACACGATCGCCACGACCACCGCGATGATGCCGAGGTACTCCACCGCGGTCTGCCCCCGGTCGCTGCGTGTGGCGCGGGTCTGCAGGTATGCGACGGTGGTGTTGAACCATTTGCTCACGGTTTTCCCCTCCAGCTTCGCCTCCGATCCGGGCACCGTACGGCCGGACGCCACGGTCGCCGAAGGGCCCCAGGACCCAACTCCAGGCCCAATCCCCGTACGCCCCCATGTCACGCCACCCCCAGCCACTTCGCCGCGGCCTGGGATCTGGTGGTGCTGTGGAGTTTGGCGAAGATGCGGTTGATGTGGTTCTTGACCGTCTTCTCGGAGATGAAGCAGGCGGCGGCGATCTGCTGGTTGGTCATGCCGGACGCGATGAGGTCCATGATCTCCGCCTCCCTCGCACTCAGCCGGTACCGGGACCGGTCCTGGAGTGACTGTCCCATGGATGATTGCAGATGCGAAAGCTTCTGGGGCGGAATTTCGCTTAAAATTGGCGGAGGTTGAGGTTCAGTATGTGCAGGTGCACTTGTAAGGAGAAACGACAGCAACGCCTCCGCCGCCCCCGGCGTCACATGCGGCCGCCCCTCCCGTACGTCCCGCACGGCCCGCACCAGCTGCTCCGTGGTGAACTCCCCGTGCACCAGATATCCCCCCGCCCCCAGCCGCAACGCCTCCCGCACGGTCTCCGTCTCGTGGCTGTAGGTGAGCATCATGACCGGGGCCAGCCGTACCAGGTGCGGCAATGCCGAGATTCCGTCGACTCCGGGCATGCGGACGTCGAGGAGGATGACGTCCGGGCGGTGTCGTACGGCCGCCTCGTACGCCTCGCGGCCGTCCGCCGCCTCCGCCACCACCGTCGTGTCGGGACGCCCGGACAGCAGGGCCGTCAGGCCCGCCCGGACCACGGGGTTGTCGTCGGCCACCAGCAGCCGCAGCGGCGGGGCGGCGGGTTCGCGCGACGGGAAGTGGTCCATGGGTGCCTCCTCTCAGGCCTGCCATGCTCGTAGCGGTACGTCCACGCGTACCTCCGTGCCCCGTTCCCGGCCACCCCGGCCGATACGGATCCTGGCGCCCGCCTGCGCCGCCCGCTCCACCATGCCCAGCAGACCGAAGTGGCCGGACGCGCGGAGCCGTTCGAGCGTGGTGTCCGGCGGCAGGCCCCGGCCGTCGTCCTGGATCGTCAGGCGCAGCAGATCGCCGTGGACCGCCGCGCGTACCTCCACATGGGTCGCGGACGCGTGCCGGTGAGCGTTCTCCAGCGCCTCCGTCGTGATGGACAGGAGGTGGCGGGCCAGCGGGGAGGGGGGGTCCAGCTGCGGGAACGAGCACGTCACCCTCAACGACGTACGTTTTGTGAAGTCCTTTATGCACGCGTGCAGTTCGGGCCAGAGAGGCAGCTCCTGCACGCCGTCCCGGCGCAGGTCCCGCAGCAGCTCCCGCGACTCCGCCGCAGCCCTGCGCGCCGAGCGGGACACCAGGTCGGCCTGGTCCCTGATCCTGGCCGGGTCGGGAGCCTCGGCCGAGGCCGTGGCCGCCAGGCCGTCCGCCGCCAGGGCCACGCCGTACAGGGTCTTGGCCACGGAGTCGTGCATCTCCCGGGCCAGCCGGGCGCGTTCCGCGCTCACCGCCTCCGCCGCCGCGAGGCGCGCCTGGGCCGTCGTCAGGGCCTGGGTCGCGGCGCCGAAGCGGAGCATCAGGTTGCGCAGGGTCGAGCCCATGGCGCCGGAGATGACGCACAGGCCGGGGAGGAGGAGCGCTTCGGCGACCGGTGCGTGGCGGTCGCCCTTCAGGGTGGCGTGGACCAGCAGCAGGATCAGGGACTGGAGCGAGGCGAAGCCGGCCGCGCCCCGCCAGCTGTATGCCAGGCCTGCCAGCAAGGGAGTGCAGACGCTCACGTAGGCGAGGGTGGTGTCCGGGCCTGCCGAGATCAGCAACAGCGAGCCGAAGAGGGTGTCCGCGGCCAGAAGGCTGGGGTGGCGCAGGAGGAGGGGGCCGAAGCGTTCCCAGTCGCGGAAGAGGACGTAGGACACCATGAAGGTGACCACCACGGCCACGCCGACCAGGCGGACGCCCAGGCCGGGGGCCGCGTGGAGCAGGGCGGCGGGGGCGGCGAGGGCGATCATGGCCAGGCGGAAGCCGAAGACCTGCCGGCACATCGCCTGCAACGCGCTGACCTGGATCTTCTCCGACGGCGCCGGGACTTCGGCTGCCCTGTCAGCCGCACCTCGCGTGCCGACCCGTCGCACGACCCGCCCAGCAGCCCCCCTCAGCCAGCCACCCGCGGACCCCCCGCTCCGTCCCGTCACCCCGGCCACCGTCACCCCCGCCTCACTTTCCCGTGAGCGAGCCGAAGTCCACTCCGGAGCCCAGGATCAGGCCCGCGCCCAGCAGCAGCATCGTGGCCGGGACCATGAACGTGGTGATCATCAGCGTGGCCTTCGGTACCGCGCGGGCGGCCTTGCGGCGGGCGTTCTGGGCGTCGGTGCGGCGCATGTCCTTGGCCAGGGACACCAGGGTGTCCACGATGGGCGCGCCCAGCTCCTCCCCCTGCTGCAGTGCCGTCACGAACATCGCCACCTGCTCGGAGTCGTTGCGCCGCCGTAGCTCCGCGAAGGCCTGGCGGCGGCTCATGCCGAGGTCCATCTGGCGCAGTGTGATGCGGAGTTCGTCGGCCCAGGGGCCCTCGTAGTGGGAGGCCACCCGGTCCAGGGCCTGCCGGAAGCCGAGCCCGGCGCTGACGACGACCGCGAGCACGTCCAGGAAGTCCGGCAGGGTGCGCTCGATGACGTCCTTGCGGACCCGGATCGCCGACCAGATGCCGACCTCCGTCCAGAACGCCCCGAAGAGCAGCAGGAGCAGCGCCACGAACCACTGGCCCCGCAGCAGGAACACCACACAGCCCACGATGCCCAGCGCGCCGTAGACCGCCCGCCGGGCCGCGTAGCGGTCGATGGTCAGGCCGCCCGGGTTGCCCGCGAGGTCGATCCTGCGGCGGTACTTGGCGACCAGGCGCGGCCCCATCAGGCGCAGCACGGCGGGGGCGTAGCGCATGCCCATGCGGTCGATGACCGAGCCGACCGCGCCGGTGCGGGTGGCGCCGACCTCCAGGGCGACGGCGAGGTCGCCGGGGAGTCTGGCGTCCGCGCGGTACATGCGGATGCCGGTGAAGGCGCCCCAGACGCCGAGGCCCATCAGCAGGGCGAGCAGGAATGCCATGAGGTCCCAGCCCCCTCACACGTCGATGCGGCTCAGGCGCCGGATCAGGACGAAGCCGACCACGTACATCCCGAACGCGATGACCACGCACGCCTGGCCGATCGGTGAGCCGGTCATGCGCGCCAGCGCTCCGCTCTTGACGCCGTTCATCAGGAACAGCGCGCCGATGCCGAGGACGGGGACGGCGTACGACGTCATCGTCACCTGGGAGAGCTGGGTGCGGATCTCGCGTCTCGTCTCCTTGCGCTCCTCCAGCGTCTCCGTCAGGTTGCGGAGGGCCGACACGACTTGGCCGCCCGCCCGGTTCGAGAGGACCAGGGTCGTGACCAGGACGACCAGCTCGCGGGACGGCAGACGGCCGGCCAGCTCGCCCAGCGCGTCGTCCAGTGACTGGCCGATCGCCAACTGGTCGGCCACCTTGGCCAGTTCCTCGCCCGCCGGGGCCTCCAGCTCCTCCGCCGCCATGCCGATCGCGGTGCGCAGGGCGAGCCCGGCCTGGGTAGCGTTGGCCAGGATGCGGGCCAGTTCGGGGAGTTGGTTGATGAAGCGCTCGATGCGTTTCTGGCGCTGCCAGTTGAGGAACTGGACGGCCGCCCCGATGCCGAGCAGACCCGCGAGCGGGCCGAAGAAGGGGGCGAGGGTGGCCTGGCCGATCAGCCAGAGCGCGGCGACCGTGGCGAGCATGTAGACGAAGAACTCGCCCGGGGTGACGTCCAACCCCGTCGCGGCCAGCCGGAGTTCCAGCCGGCGGCCGAAGCGGGTACGGCGCAGTCGCCGGTCCAGGTCGCGGAAGCGGCGCCTGCGGCCGCCGTACGCGGGTACCGGGCCCGTGTGCGTGAGGCGGTCCACGAGGGCGGCGCGCTGGGCCCGGCCCGAGGCGTAGGCGTGCAGCCCGGCCACCGCCAGGACGCAGGCCAGCAGCGTCACACCGGTGGTGAGCTGGACGAGGGTGTGGAGTTCCATGGTCCTTGGTCCTACCTGGCTTCTCGGGTGGCGAGCTGGTCCGCCGTACGGGCGACGCCGAAGGCCTGCGGGACGGGCTGGCTCGCCATGTAGAGGCGGTCGGCGGTGCGGCGCGGGAGCGGGAAGTACGCGAAGGTGCCGTACACGCGGCCGTCGGGAGTCATGGGCCGCGCGTCGAAGCGGGCCACGGTCGCCAGCCGGTACGGCTCCCCGCCGTGGCTGTCGAGCAGGGCGATCTCGGTGATGCGGCGGGCGCCGTCGGCGAACCGGGTGAGCTGGACGATGACGTCGACGGCGCTGTTGATCTGGTCGTGCAGGGCTACGAAGGGGACCTCGACGTCGGACATGGAGGCGAGGGTCTGGAGCCGGGTCAGCGCGTCCTCGGCGCTGTTCGCGTGGACCGTGGCGAGGGAGCCGTCGTGGCCCGTCGACATCGCCTGGAGCATGTCGAGGGACTCGCCGCCACGGACCTCACCGACCACGATCCGGTCGGGGCGCATCCGCAGGGAGTTGCGGACCAGGTCGCGGATGGTGACCTGGCCCTTGCCCTCGACGTTCGGCGGGCGGGACTCCAGGCGGACCACGTGGGTCTGCTGGAGCTGGAGTTCGGCGGAGTCCTCGATGGTGACGATGCGTTCGTGGGACGGGATGAGCCCCGAGAGGGCGTTCAGCAGGGTCGTCTTGCCGGTGCCCGTGGCGCCCGAGACGATGATGTTGAACTTCGCCTGCACCAGGCCGGCCAGCAGATACACCATGTGCTCGTCCAGCGAGCCGAAGGAGATCAGCTCCTGGAGGGTGAAGGAGCGGGGGAAGCGGCGGATGGTGAGGATCGGGCCGGACAGGGACAGCGGCGGGATGATGACGTTGACGCGCTCGCCGGAGGGCAGGCGGGCGTCGACCATCGGATTCGACTCGTCCACCCGGCGGTTGACCGTCGAGACGATCCGTTCGATCGTCTGCATGAGCTGATCGGCGGAGACGAAGCGGAGCGGCAGCTGTTCCACGCGGCCGCCGCGCTCGACGAAGATCGCGTCCGGACCGTTCACCATGATCTCGGTGATCGACGCGTCCTCCAGCAGCGGCTCCAGGATGCCGAGGCCCAGCGCCTCGTCCACCACCCGGCGGATCAGCTGCGAGCGCTCGACCGTCGACAGCACCGGGCCCTCACGGCTGATGATGTGTCCGAGCACCCGCTCGAGCCGCGCCCGGCGCTCGGCGGCGGCCAGCGAACTCATCTCCGCGAGGTCGATCTCCTCCAGCAGCTTGGCCCGGTAGGAGGCGACCAGATGCCCGTCCTCGCCCCGGCTGCCGTGCTCCTCCGGAGTGCTGATGCGTGCCCGCAGGCTCATGGGTTCGCTTCTCCTCGGTCAGTGGTCGAGGGGCATGGTGGCGGTCCTGGTGGCGTCGCCGAAGTCCCAGACGATCTTCGGGATGTGCACGGTGGCCGTGACGGTCACGGAGTCGCCGCCGCCCCCGGCCGCGCAGCTCACCGTGATCCCGCTGCTGACGGCTCCGGCGCACGCCTGCTGGGCGTCCTGCCGCAGGGACGCGGCCCGCGCCCCCGCCCGGGCCGCCGTACCGGCCTGCTCGGCCGCGTAGGCGACGGCACCGATCTGGATGCCGGCCAGCCCGACGATCAGCAGGACGGGGATGAACCCCAGGTATTCGATGGCCACTTGGCCTCTGTCTCGACGTTCGCGCCGGTACGGCATCTCAGTGCTTCACCTCCTCGACGGCGCCGGCGTGGCCGTGCACGGTGACGGGGAAGTCGATGGAGCCGGGGAAGAGGACGGGGACCTTGACGCCCACGTCCACGCTCACATAGCCGGTCTGGTCGCACCCGCTCACGCTGGCCCCCTTCTGCCACGGCCCCGACAGATGCTTCAGCGCGGCCTGCCGGCACACCCCGTACCGCTCCCCCCGAGGCGCCGCCGTACCCGCCCGCACCCCCTCGTCCGCAGCATTCCCCGCGAGCGTGAAGGCGTACCCCACGAGCACGGCCTGCCACAGGAGCACCAGCGTCAGAATGATCAGCGGCGTCATCCCGAGGAACTCGATGCTCACCTGACCCCGGTCCCGGTCCGGCTTCCTCATGGAGCACTCACTCCTTCCGCCGCCGGAATCCCACCGCGCCACGCCCGCTCCCGCGATGGGCCCCCTCGGCCGCGGCCTTCACCAGCCCCAGCTCCCCGGCGAGCCCCCACAGGGCCTGCTTCACGGTGCTCCTGCTGTCCAGTTCATGGAGCCGCCCCGCGTCCACGACGGCCTGAAGTTCCTTGAAATTGGCGGGTACGGCGGTGCGCGCCAGCGCCGTACCGGTGATGCGCTGGACGAGCGGGGGCTGGATCTCCGCACTGCGGCTGTGCCGGTTGACGACGACCGTCGTCTCCTCGGCCTTGCGGATCTGCAGCCGGTCCCACATCCGTACGGTCCGTTTGGCGGCGCGTACGGCGATGACGTCCGGGGTGGTGACGAGCAGCGCGATGTCGGCCATCTCCACGGCCGCCGCCCCCGCACCGCTCAGCTGGGCGCCGCAGTCCACCACGACCACCTCATAGCGGGAGCGCAGGGCGCTGACGATCTGGCGGGCGGCGCGGTCGGTGACCTCCTCGCCGCGTTCGCCCTCGGCAGGGGCGAGGAGCAGGGCGAGGCCGGTGTCGTGGCGGAAGACGGCGTCGGCGAGGACGCGCGGGGAGATGTCGGTGATGGCGGCGAGGTCGGCCACGGACCGGCGGAACTGGATGTCCAGGTAGGAGGCGATGTCGCCGGTCTGGAGGTCCAGGTCGACCAGCGCGGTGGGCCGCCCGGAGGCCTGCGCGGCGAGGGCCAGCTGGATCGCGGCCAGGGTGGCGCCCGCTCCCCCCTTGGCGCCGCTGACCGTGACGACCGTACCGCCGACACCGCCGAGGACGTCGGAGGCCGCGTGGCCGAGGTGCCGCCGTACCCCCGTCGACCACTGGGCGACGGCCTGGACGCGGCTGGCGAGTTCCTCGTACGACAACGGGAGCGCGACCAGGCCGCGCGCGCCGGAGTCCATGGCGGCGGCGAACAGCCCGGGGCTGGCGTCGGTGGTCACGAGGATGACGCCGACGGCGGGGAAGCGGAGCGCGACCTCGCGGATCAGTTCGAGGGCGGGGACGGGACCGATGCGCTCGTGTACGACCACGACCTCGGGCAGTTCGTCCACGGACTCGGCGGCGAGACGGGCGAGGGTGTCGACGAGCTGGGTGGAGTCACCGACGGGCGGCTGTGGCTCGGCGTCGGGGAGCTGGCTGAGGAGGGTGACGAGGGAGCGGACGGCGTCCGGGTCCGCGCCGGCCGGGAGGATCCTGGTGGGCATGCGGGCCGCCTCTCACTTGTCCGTCGCGAGTTCGTAGGTGCGGTCCTTGTCGGGAACGCTGGTCTCGCCGCCGGGGGCCACCAGCGCGAGCCGGACGCGCTGGGCGAAGGACTCGGCGTAGGTGATGCGCTGGGCGTCGAGGGTGGACAGCGCGAAGGTGATGGGGACGGCCTCGCTGGGCTGCTGCTGGTTCTGGTTCTGGTTCTTGCTGCTGTCGTCGAGGGCGGTGATGCGGCCGACGTCGAGGACCCGGGCGTCGGTGACGATGATCTTCGACTGATCGGGAGCGCCGTTGTTCTTCCCGGCGAAGGTGGCGTACACGTTGACCCGCGCCCCCGGAGTGATCTTCCCCGCGACCCCCGTCGCCGCGTCGATCATGATGGCGACCTCCTGCTGTCCGGGCTGGAGGGCGGGCTGGTCGACGATCATGTCGGTCTGGAGCAGGGACCCGGCGCGCAGCGTGGTCACGGCGATCTTGCCCTGGACCTGCCGCAGATCGGTGACGGCGTTGTCGGACAGCCACCGCTTGGGCATCTTGATCTGCTCGAACTGACCGGTGTCCAGGGCGGTGTACGGCTTGACGTCGGACCGGACCCGATAGGCGGTGACCTCCGGGCCGACCTTGGAATTGACGTTGTGGACGAGGGAGAGCACCCCGGCGAACGCGCCGAGAGCGCACAGGACCGACAGGATCAGCAGTATCACGCCGCGGCGCTGACGGGAGTTCATGAACCGTGCAACCTCATTGGGGGAATCGGTCGAGCGGGATACGGACGTTCTGGCCCGGTCAGGCGGGCGTGCGCTGTTCCAGGGCGCGGGGTGCGGCGGGTTCGTACACGGGCGGGGTGGCGGAGCAGAAGACGCAGCGGTCGCCGATGACGTCCAGGCCGCACCAGTGACAGCTGGTCTGCCGTACGGAGGTGACCAGTTGATACAGAACGGACAGATCGGCGAGGTAGCCGCAGAACTCGACCATGCGGCCGGTGCCCCACCAGGCCGGGGACTCGGCGGGCAGCGGGACCTCGCGCAGCCCGTGCACACTCCACTGCCCGCCGAGCCCGCCGATCCAGTCGCTCTGCAGCTGCCCCTTGGCGACCAGCATCCAGGTGCTGAACTCGGGCCCCTTGAGGGTGGCGCCGGGCACGACCTTGACGAGCTGCGGCTCGGGATGGGCGAGCACGGCGAACTGGCTGCCCGGGACCCAGGACTTGGCGTGCGCCTTGAGCCCGACCGGTACGCGGTCCAGCTTGGCGACGGAACCGAGCACGGCACCGGCGTGCAGGTAGTGGGTGAGCAGCCGCCCGGCGGAGGCGAGGACCCCCGGGCTCAGATCGCAGGAGGCGAGCTGGCGCAGCTGCCGGGCGAGGACGGCGATGCCGAGGGGCGGCAGTTCGGGCCGGAAGAGGGCGATGCGATCGCTTTCGAGCAGCGAGCGAAGGGTGTACAGCCGCCGTACGACACTCTCCGGGGTGGCGCTGGAACAGACGACGACCAGATACCCGTACTGCTCGATCAGGGTGTGGAGTTCGGTGAGCGCGTGCTCCAGCGGCCGCTGGTCGAGGCCGTTCAGCACGACGGCGGGCACGGTCCGTTCGTCCTGGGCCGGCAGTGCCATGTCGGCACTGGTCACGGCGATGGCAGTTGGCACGCGCAGCTCCCCGCTCTTCACACCCGCCGGCCGTCCGGGGTAACTCCCCTACGCCGGGACGACTTCACTGCGTGACTACCTGAGCACTGTAACCACGGCCGTATGACCGGAGAACAGCGTTCGTGAAGCTCGCGTGGAACTCTCTTGGCACAAGTCCCGCGCAAGTCCCGCCAAAACAGGACAGGTTGAGCAGCAGCGCGGAGACGAGTTTGGTCTGGACCTCTTGACACCCGAATTGGTCTGGACCAACTTGGCTTCATTGTCGAACTCCCCTCCCGGAGGCCCCCGTGGACCGCGCACCAGACACAGGCATACCCAGATCCGGCAGCCGGCGCCTCACCCTGTGGTCGGCCGCCACGGCCCTGGCCCTCTCGGTGGCGGGCCTGGCCGCCGCGTCACCCGCGTCCGCGGCGGACGTGAACAACGTCAGGAACGCGGGCTTCGAGTCGGGCCTGAGCAACTGGACGTGCACGGCGAACAGCGGTACGACCGCCTCCTCCCCCGTGCACAGCGGGACGGCCGCGCTGAAGGCGACCCCGGCCGGCCAGGACAACGCCCAGTGCACCCAGGCGGTCGCGGTCAGGCCCAACTCGACGTACACGCTGAGCGCGTGGGTGCAGGGCGGCTACGCGTACCTGGGCGTGACGGGCACGGGTACGACGGACGTCTCGACCTGGACCCCCGACACCACGGCCTGGAAGCAGCTGTCGACGACCTTCACCACGGGCTCGTCAACGACATCGGTCACGGTGTACACGCACGGGTGGTACGGCCAGGCGGCCTACTACGCCGATGACGTCTCGGTCTACGGCCCCGACGGCGGCGGAGGCGGCGACCCGGCCCCCACGGTCCCGGCGACCCCGACAGGCCTGACGGTCTCGGGTACGACCTCGTCCTCGGCCTCCCTCGCCTGGTCCCCGGTGTCGGGAGCGACGGGCTACAACGTCTACCGGGACGGCACGAAGGTGACGGCGGTGACGGGAACGTCGGCGACGCTGACCGGCCTGTCGGCGTCCACGTCGTACTCCTTCCAGGTGACGGCGACGAACGCGGCGGGTGAGTCGGCGAAGTCGACGGCGGTGACGGCGACGACGTCCTCTTCCGGGGGCGGCGGAGGCGGTGGTGCCGCGTTGCCGAAGCACGCGGTGACGGGCTACTGGCAGAACTTCAACAACGGCGCGACGGTTCAGAAGCTGTCGGACGTCCCGTCGTCGTACGACATCATCGCGGTGGCCTTCGCGGACGCCACGCCGACGCCGGGCGCGGTGACCTTCAACCTGGACTCGGCGGGCCTCGGCGGCTACACGGTCGACCAGTTCAAGGCGGACATCAAGGCGAAGCAGGCGGCCGGCAAGAAGGTCGTCATCTCGATCGGCGGCCAGAACGGCACGGTGTCGATCAGCGACTCCGCCTCGGCGACGAACTTCGCGAACTCGGTGTACTCCCTGATGCAGACGTACGGCTTCGACGGCGTGGACATCGACCTGGAGAACGGCCTCAACGCGACGTACATGACGCAGGCGCTGCGCACGCTCTCGTCGAAGGCGGGCTCGTCCCTGATCATCACGATGGCCCCGCAGACGATCGACATGCAGTCGACGTCGAACTCGTACTTCCAGACGGCCCTGAACGTGAAGGACATCCTCACGGTCGTCAACATGCAGTACTACAACAGCGGTTCCATGCTGGGCTGCGACGGCAAGGTCTACAGCCAGGGCTCGGTCGACTTCCTGACCGCCCTCGCCTGCATCCAGCTCCAGGGCGGCCTCTCCCCCTCCCAGGTGGGCCTCGGTCTCCCGGCCTCGACCAGTGCGGCGGGCAGCGGCTACGTCTCGCCGACGGTCGTGAACAACGCCCTGGACTGCCTGACGGCCGGCACGAACTGCGGCTCCTTCAAGCCGTCCAGGACCTACCCCGACCTGCGGGGCGCGATGACCTGGTCGACGAACTGGGACGCGGCTTCGGGCAACGCGTGGTCCGGCCCGGTGGGGGCGCATGTGCACGCGCTGCCGTGAGGCGAGCCAAGAACAGCGGTGACGCCCGGGCCCGGTGTGGGGTCCGGGCGTCGTCGTCCGCGCGTCCTACTCTTCCGGCTCCCAGGCGCGGAGCAGGTCGAACACGCCCCGGTCGCCATGGAGTTGCAGGGAGGCCGATCGGGACACGGGTGGCCCGGGCGCCGTCGGCGGAGAGCGAGAGGCGCCAGGAGCGGCCCGTCGCGCAGCAGGTGGACAGGAACTCCTCGACACCGTCGAGTGACACCTCGTCCGGCAGCGGCCGCGGGGCGCCCGCGGTGATCTGGGCGTCGTAGGTGTGCACCGCGATCTCCTGGAGCTGGTGCCGGGCGGCGGCACCTCATTCGGTGATCGGTGAGCCAGGTCCGGCGGACCTGTCACTCGCCTTCCTCGAAGTACGCGTCCAGCACCGCGTCCAGCTGGTCGTCCCACTCCTTGAAGCGGGTCCTGGACGTCGCCTCGATCTCGATCGGGTACCAGCGGCGTTCGGGGGTGTGGACCGTGATCGTGTAGCGCTTGCCGAAACGGGGGGACTCCGTCTCGACGGCGGCGATCTCGTCCCAGGCGAACGCGCAGGACTCCTCGTCCAGGCTGAGCCGGACGCCCTTGCGGTCGGCCACTATCCTCGCCCGGCGGTCGGAGGCCTCGAAGACCGGCCCGTCGTCGTCCGTGGTCCCGTCGGCCTCCTCGACCTCCTCGACCTCCTCCGGCTGAGTCGTCGCCTCGGCTTCCTGCGGCTCCGCCGATGACTCCGGCGTCTCCGGTTCGTCGGACTTCGCCGGCGCCGGGACCGTGATCCCGGGGATGAACGCCGGGTCGAAGCCGGCGCCCGTCACGGGGTCGGTCTTCAACGGCTCGGCCTTCGACGGCTTGCTGCTCGCTCCTGTGCGCTGCTCCACGGCGGCAGTATGAACGACTTCCCTGTGCCGGAACCAGTCAGCCCACTCATCCCCGGTTTCACTCACGTCACGTTCACACGAACACAGCGTTTTGCAGTTCTCTCCCGCGCAGCAGGAGACTCTTCCCTGGATCGCTCCGGGGAGTTCGACAGCACTCAGGTCTGCCTGGCGACTGCCCTCCCGGCAACCGAGGCGAGTCGGCGTTGCCGGACCAACCGCACTCTGAGCCTGTACGCCAGCAACTCGACAGTACGTCCCCACGCTTCGCCCGCCCCCGGCGAGTCGGTAGCACCGCCTGCGCCGCTTGCGCCGGAAACACCGCAAGCCAGTCGACGTTGGCTCGCGCCCAGCGGATCTCGCTGTCCAGGTAGGAAAGTCCCGATCAATCAGTCGAGTACCGCAAGGGCATCGATCTCGATCAGCAACCCCCTGGGGAGACCGACATACACCGTCGTACGGGCGGGTGCCGGCTGAGTGAGTCCCTGCTCCTGGAAGTACACGTCGTAAATCTCATTCATCTCTGCGAAGTGGTCCACATCCGTCAGGTACACGCGGATCATCATCACGTCGTCCCAGCTCGCGCCGCCCTCCTCCAGGATCGCCCTGACGTTGGCGAGGGTCTGGAGGGTCTGTTCGCGCAAGGTGGGGCCGGCCGGTGTCGGGGGCTTACCCTCCTCGGCGGGCAGGAAGCCGACCTGGCCGGCGACCTGGAGGATGTTGCCCTTCCGCACGCCGTGGGAGAACTTCGCGGGCGGGGTGGTGTGGGTCTTCGGGGTGAGCGCGATCTTCTCGGTCATACGGTGGGGTCCTTCGCTGGGGTTCTTCCGGAGTACTCCCCGCTGATCGCGTCCGCCGTACGGCGCACCAACGGGAGCAGGGTGAGGAGTTCCTCGGCGGTGACGACCACGTTCGGCGCGGAGACCGACATCGCGGCGACCACCCGGCCGTCGGCGCCGCGGATGGGGGCGGCGACGCAGTTGATGGACTCCTCGTGGCCACCGAGGTCGGTGGCCCAGCCCTGTTCGTGGACCTGCTCCAACTCCCGCAGGAAGGCAGGGGCGTTGGGGGTCGAACGGGGCGTGTACAGGGGGTAGTCGAGCTGGTCCGCGAGGGCGCGGCGCTCGGGTTCGGGGAGGTCGGCGAGGAGGAGCTTCGCGACGGCCGCGACCGTGATGGCGACCGGCTTGCCGATCCGGGAGTACATGCGGACCGGGTAGCGGCTCTCCACCTTGTCGATGTAGAGGACCTCGCCCTCCTCGTACACGGCGAGGTGCACGGTGTGCCCGCAGGTCTCGTTGAGCCGTACGAGGTGGGGGTGGGCGATCTCGCGGACGTCGAGGTTCTCCATCGCCTCCTGGGCGAGGGCGAAGAGGCGGGCGCCGAGGCGGTAGCGCTGGTCGGACTGGCGGTAGACCAGGCCGTGTTCGTGCAGGGTGCGCAGGAGGCGGAGGGCTGTCGACTTGTGCACGCCCAGGCGGTCAGCGACCTGGCCGAGGTCTGCGGGGCCCTCGGCGAGCAGCGGCAGGATGCTCAGGGCGCGGTCGACGGTCTGACTCATGGGGTGTTCGCCTCCTCCGTGGCCCGCTCGGCCTGCGTCCAGCCGGGGCCGAGTCGAAGTCTCCCCCATGCGGTGTCGTCCAGGGCGCTCAGGCGGTCGGCGTGGTGGCGGGCGGGGGGCGGGGCCACATCGCCGGGGGTGGTGAGGGCCGCGGCGGCGAAGAGGTGGCCGTGGCGGAGGCGGTCCCTGACGGGGAGGCCGCGGAGGGTGGCGGAGAGGAACCCGGCGGCGAAGGCGTCGCCGGCGCCGGTGGTGGCTACGACGTCCACGTCGAGGGCCGGTTCGAAGGTGGCCGGGGCCTGCGGAGCGGTCTCGAACGCCGTTGCGCCCTTCTTCCCCTGCTTCACCACCAGCACTCCCGGTTCGGGCAACGCCTCCCGAACAGCCCCGGGACCCCCCGTGATACCCCACGCCTCCTCTGCCTCGTCCTGCCCCACGAACACCACGTCCGCTCGCCGAGCCAGCTCCAGCAGCACCAGTGGGCCCTCGGCCGTCCGCCACAGCCCCGGCCGGTGATTCACGTCGAAGGACAGCAGAGGGCGCCCCCTACGAGGGGCTGTCAGTTCGTGCATGAGCTCTCGGCACTCACCGGACAGCGCCGCCGTGATCCCCGACAGATGCAGCACCCGCCCCGCCCGTGCCGCCGCCAGGTCCACGTTCGCCGCGCTCATCGCGGACGCCGCCGAACCCGCCCGGTAGTACGCCACCTCGTGCGCGCCCGTGCCGCGGTCGCCGGCCGTGCGGAAGTAGATGCCCGTGGGCCGGGTCGCGTCGGTGCGTACGGCGCTGGTGTCGACGCCGCACCCGGCGATCCCCTCCACCAGGTGCTGCCCGAACCCGTCCGCCCCCACGCGGCTCACCCACCGCGCGGTGTGGCCGGCGGCGGCCAGCACGCAGGCCACGTTGGACTCGGCGCCGCCGATCGCGCGGTCGAAGGAGGGCACGTCCGCGAGGCGCCCTGGGCGGCTGGGCAGGAAGGTGACCATGGACTCGCCGAGCGCCACGACGTCCACACGATCGTGCGCAACGGTTCCGGCGCCGGCGGCGTCGTAAGCAGCGTCGTCGATGATGACTCCTGTCGATGCCCGGGCGGCGGCTCCGTTGACCCGGTGTCGGCGAGATGCTAGACACCCGTTAGCACCACACGCAATGGACGTTGCACATGCTGCAACGGCCAGGAGAGGGGCTCCATGCGCACCGAAGCGCTCGCCCGGCTGGCCGAGGAACGCGTCGACCACCGCTTCAAGGGCCTCCCGCCCGACGCCGACGGCCTCACCGTCGGCGAACTGGCCGCCCAGCGCCGTAACCTCTTCCGCGAGGCCGACGGCTTCACCACCCCCGTCCTCGCCCTGTCCGCCGAACGCCTGGAGCACAACCTGGCGCTCATGGAGACGTACACCGCACGGCACGGGCTCGTCTTCGCCCCGCACGGCAAGACCTCCATGGCCCCGCAGCTCTTCCACCGCCAGATCCAGCACGGCGCCTGGGGCATCACCCTGGCCGTGCCCCACCAGGTGCGGGTCGCCCGGGCCTTCGGCGTAGCGCGGATCTTCCTCGCCAATGAGCTGGTCGACGCCTCCGCCCTCCACTGGATCGCGGGCGAGCTGGCGGCCGACCCGGACTTCCGGTTCGTCTGCTACGTCGACTCCGTGCGCGGTGTCGAGCTGATGGACGCGGCGCTGAAGGGCTTCGCCCGGCCCGTCGACGTCGTCGTGGAGCTGGGCGCCGGCGAAGGGGCCCGCACCGGTGTGCGCACGGAGGCCGACGCCCGCGCCGTCGCCGACGCCGTGGCCCGTACGGACACGCTGCGGCTCGTCGGGGTGGCGGGGTACGAGGCCCAGGTGCCCGGAGCCGACCCGGAGCGGGTGGGTGCGTGGCTGGAACGGCTGGTCGGGCTCGCCGTGGAACTCGACAAGGCCGGGCGGTTCGACGGGGCCGACGAGATCGTGGTGAGCGCCGGCGGCAGCGAGTGGTTCGACGCGGTCGCCGATGTCTTCACCCGGATTCCCGGCCTCTCCCGCCCCGTTCTGAAGCTGCTGCGCTCCGGCGCCTACGTCTCGCACGACGACGTGCACTACCGCAGGCTCACCCCGTTCAACCGGGTGCCCGAGGAGGGTGCCCTGGAGCCCGCGTTCCGGCTGTGGGCCCAGGTCGTCTCCCGCCCCTCCGCCGACCAGGCCTTCCTCAACGCGGGCAAGCGGGACGCCGCCTACGACCTCGACCTTCCGGTGGCGCGCGTGGTACGCCGGAACGGCACCGAGCACCCCGCGACCGGCCTCGAGGTGACCGCCCTGTCCGACCAGCACATCTGGCTGCGCACGGAACCGGGCGCGGATGTCGAGGTCGGTGACTGGATCGCGCTCGGGCTGTCCCATCCGTGCACGTCGTTCGACAAGTGGCAGCTGATCCCGGTGGCCGAGGCGGACGGGACGGTGGTCGACTACATCCGCACGTTCTTCTAGCACGTACCTCCGGGAGGAGTCGTGGAGCAGCTCGTCATCCGGGACGCGGACGTCGTGGACGGCAGCGGTGAGCCGTCGTACCGCGCGGACGTGGTGATCGACGACGGCAGGATCGTCTCGATCGTCAAGGAGGCCGCGGCGGCGGGCTGCCAACGTCCCAGGGCCGTGCGGGAGCTGGACGCGGAGGGCCTGGTCCTCTCCCCCGGCTTCATCGACATGCACGCCCACTCCGACTTCGCCCTGCTGCGCGACCCCGACCACAGCGCCAAGGCCGCCCAGGGGGTCACGCTGGAGGTCCTCGGCCAGGACGGGCTGTCGTACGCACCGGTGGACGACCGCACGCTGGAGGAGGTGCGGCGGGCGATCACCGGGTGGAACGGGTACGGCGACGACCTCGACGTCGACTGGCGGTCGGTCGGCGAGTACCTGGACCGGCTGGACCGCGGCATCGCCGTGAACGCGGCCTATCTCGTCCCCCAGGGCACGGTCCGCGCGCTCGCCGTCGGCTGGGAGGACCGCGCGGCCACCCCCGAAGAGCTGGACCGGATGCGGCGGTTGGTCGCGGAGGGCATGGAACAGGGCGCGGTCGGGATGTCCTCCGGGCTGACGTACACGCCCGGCATGTACGCCCCGGACGCCGAACTGACCGAGCTCGCCCGGGTGGTGGCGTCGTACGGCGGCTACTACTGCCCGCACCACCGCTCCTACGGCGCCGGCGCCCTGGAGGCCTACGCCGAGATGGTGGACCTGACCCGGGAGGCGGGCTGCCCTCTCCACCTGGCCCACGCCACGATGAACTTCGGCGTGAACAAGGGCCGGGCGCCCGAACTGCTCGCCCTGCTCGACCGGGCCCTGGACGCGGGCGCGGACATCACGCTGGACACCTATCCGTACACCCCCGGCTGCACCACGCTGGCCGCGCTGCTGCCGAGCTGGGCGAGTGCGAGCGGCCCGGAGGAGATCCTGGCCCGGCTCGCCGACCCGGCGACGGCCGAGCGGATCCGGGCGGGCCTGGAGGTGACCGGCTCGGACGGCTGCCACGGGGTGCCGGTGGAGTGGGAGACGATCGAGATCTCGGGCGTCGCCGACCCGGCCCTCGGGGGTCTGGTGGGCCGTACGGTCCGGGAGGCGGCCCGCTCGCGCGGCGAGTCGCCGTGGGAGACCGCCCGGCACCTGCTGCTCGCGGACCGGCTCGGGACGACGATCCTCCAGCACGTCGGGCACGAGGAGAACGTCCGCGCCATCATGCGGCACCGCGCGCACACCGGCGGCTCGGACGGCATCCTGCGGGGCGCCAAGCCGCACCCGCGCGCGTACGGCACCTTTCCGCGCTATCTCGGCCACTACGTACGGGAGTTGGGGGTGCTGGGCCTGGAGGAGTGCGTCGCGCATCTCACGTCCCGGCCCGCGGCCCGGCTGAGGCTGCCGGACCGCGGGCTGGTGCGCGAGGGCTACCGGGCCGACCTGGTGCTCTTCGACCCGGAGACGGTGGCGCCGGGCGCCACCTTCGCCGAGCCCCGCAGGTTGCCGACCGGGATCCCGTACGTCCTGGTCGACGGCCGGTTCGTCATCGAGGACGGGAAGCGGACGGATGTGCTCGCGGGGCGGGCGGTGCGCCGTACGCCCGTATGACCGTGCCTACGGCTTGGGCAGGGTGCAGCCGGAGGCGCTGAGGTTCAGCTTGTTGCCGGTGGTGAAGCAGGCCGGGATGTTGTACGTCTCCTCGGCGTAGTTGATGCCCTGGCGGACGGTGACGTTGCCGTTCGCGTCGACCTCGCAGGGGTTGTTCTCGGTGCAGCGCTCGCCGTCCTCGTTGCCGGTGTTGTTGACGGCCACGACCTTGCCGGTGGCGGTGTCGATCACCGGGGAGCCGGAGGTGCCGCCGATGGTGTTGCAGGCGGAGGTGTAGCGGACGGAGTCCTTCCAGGTCCAGTCGCCCTCCTCCAGCCGGTACACGAAGCCGTCGATGCTGCAGCTGTAGATCGTCTTCCAGTAGCCGGAGACGACCTTGATGGCGGTGCCGGCGGTCGGGTGGGTGTCCTGCACGGTCAGCGGGCTGATGCCGTAGTTGTTCTTGATCGCCGCGTACGTGGTGGTGGTGCGGTAGATCGTGACGTCCGTGTCCGTCATGGTCGAGTACACGACCTGGTTGGCACGGAGGGTGGCGATCCTGGTGCCGGCGGAGTTCAGCAGGCCGAAGCTACGGCTGGAGGACTGGCCGGTGATGACCTCGCCCGGGCTGGGGAAGCCGGTCTCCAGGCAGTGGCCGTTGGTCAGCACGAGCGCCGGGTCGGTGTCCGCGGAGTTGGGGAAGCGGATGACCGAGCCGGAGCAGTTGCTGAGCGAGACGGTGCCGGCGAAGTCGACGGTGGCCGCGGCGGCCTTGGCGGTGTGCGGAGCCGTGTGCGGAGCGGCCACCGCCGGGGTCGCGCCCAGCCCGGCCAGGGCCACGGAGGAGAGCACGGCAAGGAGAGGCTTGTTCATGTGGGGGGTCCCCTCTTACGACGTGGGCGACCGGAGATCTTCCGACCGCCTTCACGCTTGTCATGCGCATTCTCAAGGTGAGAGAGGGGTGTGAACAAGAAGGCGGGGCGGGTCGTAGGGGTTTCCCTGTGCGACAACTCACCTGCAAAGCAGGCTACTTGGGCTCTCTTCGAGCATGGTCGAGCTCGGCCGCCAGCACGGCCGTCCCGTACAGGTGAGTGAAGTACCGGGTCGCGTACTCGTCATCACCGATGGACGGAAGGATCTCCCCGAGGACCGCGGTGCGTGCCCGCAGTATGTTTCGGCGCCGGTCGTCCAAGGGGCCGTTCATGGCCGAGGAGACACAGCCGGCGAGCAACGCGTCCATCATCACCATGCATTCACCCTCGGGCTCTCGCCGGTGGAAGCCCGGAGGGAAGCGCAAGGCCCTGAACTCGTCCCACAACCGCGCCAGCTGATCCGGTATCGCTTCCGCCATGCCGGTGATCATGCCTTGCGCCCAGGCGTCGAGGGAACGCGTTTCCCGACCCGCATGCTCCCTGCGCTCAGTGGCGGTGCTTCCCGGCGCCGTGCCCCTGGCCCCGGCCCACGGGGGTACCGGATGCGGAGGGCGTCGGGGTTGGTGCCGTTGCCGTGGACGGGGGTGCGGCGGGCGTCGTGGGGGTGGTGGAGGGCGACCGGGTCGGGGTGCCCGTCGGGTGCGGCTGGGGCGCGCTCACCGTCGGGGCGGCGGACGAGGAGGGCATGCCGGGTGCGGACGGGGAGCCGGCGTCCGGGCGGGGGCTCCCCGTGGTGGTGTCGTCCACGGCGACGCGTCCGCCGCCGGCGGAGCCGGAGCCGTCCGGGGCGGGAGAGTCCGAGCCGCCCGAGAGCACGGTGATCACCGCGATCGCGCCGGCCACCCCCAGCGCCCCCACGCCTGCCACCACCCGGCGACGGCCGCCCGTGCGCCGCTCGGCACGCCGCCGCGCGGCCCGCCCCTCCCCCGGGCCCTCGTCCCGCACGGACCGGCCCGCCGGCTCGACCGGCTCGACCCGTTCGGCGGGCTCGGTCACCGGAGGCAGCTCGCGGGTCGCGTCGTAGGCGTTCTGCCAGCCGTGGGCGGCGGCGGGGTCGGCGTACTCGTCGTACGCCGGGACCGGGGCCTGCGGGAGGTACACGTTCGGCGGAGCCGGGGACGACGGCCGCGCAAGGGGTACGTCCGGTCGCCCCTGGGCCGCGCCACCGCCCGACCCCTGTGCACCGTACGCCCCCGCCTCGCCCTCACGTTCGGTGGACATGGCAGTGGATTCTAGGGACGCAAGTGGCCCCTGAGACAGCCATCGGCGAAATCCGGGCAAACCTCCTCGTCTCGCGTGGCGGAAAACACGACCCAAGAGGCATGACCTGGCCGTAAGCTCACGGACATGCAGGTGATCCAGTCGACCAAGCTCGCCAACGTCTGTTACGAGATCCGGGGCCCGGTGCTCGAGGAGGCGATGCGGCTCGAATCGGCAGGTCACCGCATCCTCAAGCTGAACACCGGCAACCCGGCCGCCTTCGGCTTCGAGTGCCCGCCGGAGATCCTGGAGGACATCCTCCGGAACGTGTCCACGGCGCACGGTTACGGCGACGCCAAGGGCCTGCTGGCCGCCCGGCGCGCGGTCGTCATGCACAACCAGACCCTCGGCATCGAGACGGACGTCGAGCACGTCTTCATCGGCAACGGCGTCTCCGAGCTGATCGTGATGGCCATGCAGGGCCTGCTGGACGACGGCGACGAGGTCCTCGTACCGGCACCGGACTACCCGTTGTGGACCGCCGCCGTCTCCCTCGCCGGCGGCACGGCCGTGCACTACCGCTGTGACGAGCAGGCGGACTGGACGCCCGACCTCGCCGACATCGAGCGCAAGGTCACCGACCGCACCAAGGCGATCGTGATCATCAACCCGAACAACCCCACGGGCGCGGTCTACGACGAGCCGGTGCTCAAGGGGCTGACGGACATCGCCCGCCGGCACAACCTGCTGGTCTGCTCCGACGAGATCTACGACAAGATCCTCTACGACGGCGCCACCCACACCCCGACCGCGAAGGTCGCCCCCGATCTGCTCACCCTCACCTTCAACGGCATGTCGAAGGCGTACCGGGTGGCCGGGTACCGGGTGGGCTGGATGTCCATCTCCGGCCCACGCGCGCACGCCGACTCCTACATCGAGGGCCTGACGATCCTGGCGAACATGCGGCTGTGCGCCAACATGCCGGGACAGCACGGTGTGGTCGCCGCGCTCAGCGGACGCCAGTCGATCAACGACCTGGTGCTGCCGGGTGGCCGGCTGAAGGAGCAGATGGACACCGCGCACGAGCTGCTGACGCAGATCCCGGGCGTGAGCTGTGTACGGCCGAAGGGCGCGCTCTATCTCTTCCCGCGCCTCGACCCCCAGGTCTTCAAGATCAAGGACGACCGGCGGATGGTCCTGGACCTGCTGCGCAAGGAAAAGATCATGGTCGTGCAGGGGACGGGCTTCAACTGGCCCGAGCCCGACCACTTCCGGGTGGTGACCCTGCCGACGGTCGGCGATCTCAAGGACGCGATCACCCGGATCGGGAACTTCCTGGACGGATACGGCCAGTCGTAGTCGACGGACTTCATTCCGTGACCCGACTCAACTTTAGACGAAATCTAAGCTAGGATGGCTTCCTGTCAGAGCACAGGAGGCCATCCCATGTACGAACCGATCCGCACTGGGCCTTCCCGCAGGTCCGTCCACAGCACGATGGCCGGCCCCTCCTCCGACTTCCCCCACCGGTCGCGCGAGGAGGAGCTGGACATCCAGCTCGCCGGTCACCTCTCCGCACTGCTGGCCGTGACCGACGACCTGCGCGGGCTGACTCCGTCGGCCGACCTGGACGACGCGGCCGAGCGGCTCGCCGAGCAGGTGTCCCGGCTCCGGGGCGGGCGCGCCCCGCTGCGGGCGACGCCGACCGCCGGCGGTGACCCCGTGGCCCTGCACCGGCGCGCGCACACCCTCGCCGGCCGGGCGCTCGTCGTCGCCGCGTCCCGCGCCGACACGGCGGCGGCGATCCTCACGGCGGAACGCATGGACGCGCACAGTTCCCAGCTGGCGCTGAGCACCGCCACCCACTGACCCCACCCGGGGTCCCCTGTTCGGCCCCGGTCCGCGTGCACCCGCAGCGACGCGCGGACCGGGAGCCACACACTGCGTCGGCTTCGGCGAACAACACGGGTGCCCCGCACGCCGTTGTGCGGGGCACCCGGGGTCGTTCCACGGCCGGTCGTGACGATCGCTGGTCAGGGCACGGCGACCGGCCGTGGAGTCTCGGAGGCGACTAGCCCAGGCGCTCCACCAGCGCGCGGTACTGGTCCCACAGTTCCTTCGGGGTGTGGTCGCCGAAGGTGTTGAGGTGCTCGGGGATCAGGGCGGCCTCCTCGCGCCAGACCTCGGTGTCGACCTTGAGCAGGAAGTCCAGGTCGGACTCGGAGAGTTCGAGGCCGTCGGTGTCGAGGGCGTCCTTGGCCGGCAGGATGCCGATCGGGGTCTCGACGCCCTCGGCCTTGCCGTCGAGGCGCTCCACGATCCACTTCAGGACGCGGGAGTTCTCGCCGAAGCCCGGCCAGACGAACTGGCCCTCGTCGTTCTTGCGGAACCAGTTGACGTAGTAGATCTTCGGCAGCTTGGCCGCGTCCGCGGACGCGCCGACCTTGACCCAGTGGGCCATGTAGTCGCCCATGTTGTAGCCGCAGAACGGCAGCATCGCGAACGGGTCGCGGCGCAGCTCGCCGACCTTGCCCTCGGCCGCGGCGGTCTTCTCGGAGGCCACGTTGGCGCCGAGGAAGACGCCGTGGTTCCAGTCGAAGGACTCGGTCACCAGCGGCACGGCGGAGGCGCGGCGGCCGCCGAAGAGGATCGCCGAGATCGGCACGCCCTTGGGGTCCTCCCACTCGGGCGCGATGATCGGGCACTGGGCGGCGGAGACCGTGAAGCGGGAGTTGGGGTGGGCGGCGGGCTCCGGGGACTGCGGCGTCCAGTCGCGGCCCTTCCAGTCCGTCAGGTGGGCCGGGGTCTCCTCCGTCATGCCCTCCCACCACACGTCGCCGTCGTCGGTGAGCGCGACGTTGGTGAAGACCGCGTTGCCCCACAGGGTCTTCATCGCGTTGGCGTTGGTGTGCTCACCGGTGCCGGGCGCGACGCCGAAGAAGCCGGCCTCGGGGTTGATCGCGTACAGGCGGCCGTCCTCGCCGAAGCGCATCCAGGCGATGTCGTCGCCGATGGTCTCCACGGTCCAGCCGGAGATCGTGGGCTCCAGCATGGCGAGGTTGGTCTTGCCGCAGGCGCTCGGGAAGGCGGCGGCGACGTACTTGGACTCGCCCTGCGGCGGGGTGAGCTTGAGGATCAGCATGTGCTCGGCCAGCCAGCCCTCGTCACGCGCCATGACGGAGGCGATTCGCAGCGCGTAGCACTTCTTGCCGAGCAGGGCGTTGCCGCCGTAGCCGGAGCCGTAGGACCAGATCTCGCGGGTCTCGGGGAAGTGCGAGATGTACTTGGTGGAGTTGCACGGCCACGCGACGTCCTCCTGGCCCTCCTCCAGCGGGGCGCCCAGGGAGTGGACGGCGCGGACGAAGAAGCCGTCCTCGCCCAGCTCGTCGAGGACCGCCTGGCCCATGCGGGTCATGGTGCGCATCGACACGGCGACGTACGCGGAGTCGGTGATCTCCACGCCGATCGCGGAGAGCCTGGAGCCCAGCGGACCCATGCAGAAGGGGACGACGTACATGGTGCGGCCGCGCATCGAGCCGCGGAAGACGCCCTTCTCACCGGAGAAGACCTCGCGCATCTCGGCGGGAGCCATCCAGTGGTTGGTCGGGCCGGCGTCCTCCTCCTTCTCGGAGCAGATGAAGGTCCGGTCCTCGACGCGGGCGACGTCGGTGGGGTCGGAGGCCGCGTAGTAGGAGTGCGGGCGCTTGATCGGATCGAGCTTCTTGAACGTTCCCCTGGCGACGAGTTCCTCGGCGAGCCGCTCGTACTCGGCCTCGGAGCCGTCACACCAGACCACGCTGTCCGGCTGCGTCAGTTCGGCGATCTCGTTGACCCACGAGATCAGTTCCTGGTGGTTGGTCGGGACGGTGGAAGCCGAGTTGTCGCGCGCCACGGTTGCTCCTAGATGAGGGATTTTGTCCTTGTTGCCCCGTGGGGGCTGCGACCCGGATGCCGCATAGCCGATCTTCTGCTGCTCATCCGGTGCCGACTGCACTCATTTGATCATCCGTCGCAGGCGCGCATCTGTCCAGGGGGCCTCACAGGTGAGCGGCGTGACGAAGCCCACGGTTTCCAGGCCTGTTTGCGTTCCCTTTACGTACAGGTTTGTGTCACCTGAAGGTCTTTTTGCGTTCGATCGACCAAGACCAGTACCGAGAGGCACTGATGGGCGACTTACGGTGCCGTAGGTACCATGCGCGCATGACTGCGTCCGTCCCCGACGCGCCCACGGACACGCCGGCCGACGGCCGCGGTCCCGCCGCGCTCTCCTTGCCGCAACAGGTCAAGCAGGTCAAGCCGAAGCTCCGCGGCTGGCTGCACCTCGGCATGTTCCCGGCCGTGCTCATCGCGGGCCTCGTGCTCACCGCCCTCGCCGACTCGGCCAGAGGCCGCATCGCCTGCGGCATCTACGTCCTGACGGCCTGCCTGCTCTTCGGCGTCAGCGCGCTCTACCACCGGGGCAACTGGGGCCCGCGGATGGACGGCCTCCTGCGCCGCCTCGACCACGCCAACATCTTCCTGATCATCGCGGGCACCTACACGCCGCTGACCCTGCTGCTCCTGCCGGACTCCAAGGGCCAGTGGCTGCTGTGGGGGATCTGGGCCGCCGCCGCGGCCGGCATCGTCTTCCGCGTCTTCTGGGTCGGCGCCCCGCGCTGGCTCTACACGCCCTGCTACATCGCGATGGGCTGGGCGGCCGTCTTCTTCCTGCCCGACTTCCTGCGCACCGGCGGCATCGCCGTCCTGGTCCTGGTCGTCGTCGGCGGCCTGCTCTACAGCGCCGGCGGCGTGATCTACGGCATCAAGCGGCCGAACCCGTCACCGCGCTGGTTCGGCTTCCACGAGGTCTTCCACTCCTTCACGCTGGCCGCGTTCGTCGTCCACTACGTCGGCATCTCGCTGGTGGCGTACCAGCACGCGTAGCACCGCACCTCCCCTCCCCTCGGGCCACGGCACCTCGCCGTGGCCCTCTTTTTTTACCCAAGAGCAGATACCGATTGACACTGAGCAGCTTTTGAGAGTTACTCTCATTTCATGGTTGCTGTCACCGCGAACCCCCGACGCTGGTGGGCCCTCGGGGCCCTGGTCGCGAGCATGCTCACGCTCGGCTTCGACACGACGATCCTCAACGTGGCGCTGCCGACCATGGCCGGCGATCTCGGCGCCACCACCGGCCAGCAGCAGTGGATGGCGGACGCGTACGTCGTCGTCTTCGCCGCGCTGATGCTCCCCGCCGGTCTCCTCGGCGACCGGTTCGGGCGGCGCCGGATGCTGATCACCGGCCTCGCCCTCTTCCTCGCCGGCTCGCTCCTGGGCGCGCTGGCCTCCGACGTCAACTGGGTCATCGCGGCCCGGGCGTTCATGGGCATCGGCGGCGCGCTCGTCACCCCGCTCGCCCTGTCCGTACTGCCCTCGCTGTTCGGCCCCGACGACCGCGCCAAGGCCGTCGGCATCATCTCCGCCGCCTCCGCGCTCGGCCTGCCGCTCGGGCCGATCATCGGCGGCTGGCTGCTGAACCACTTCTGGTGGGGCTCGGTCTTCCTGGTCAACGTGCCGATGGCCGCGCTCGGCATCGCCGCCTGCGTCTTCCTGCTCCCCGAGACCAGCGACCCCGCCTCCCCCCGGGTCGACCCGGTGTCCACCGCGCTCACCGCGACCGGCCTCGGCGCCCTCATCTACGCGATCATCGAGGCGCCCAGCCGCGGCTGGGGCGACGCCCTGATCCTGGGGATGTTCGCCGGCGCCGCGGTGCTGCTCACCGCGCTGGTACTGCGCGAGCGGCGGGCCGAGCGCCCCATGCTCGACATGACGCTGCTGGCCCACCGCGGCTTTCTGTTCAACACACTGGCCGCGACCCTGGCGATGTTCGTCCTGTCCGGCCTGATGTTCGTACTGCCCCCGTATCTCCAGGCCGTCCTCGGGAACGACGCCCTCGGCACGGGCGTGCGCCTGCTGCCGATGATGGGCGGTCTGATGATCGCCGCGCGGGGTGCGCAGCCGGTCGTCGCCCGGTTCGGTCAGCGGGCCGCGGTGAGCGCCGGTCTGGTGGTCCTGGCCTTCGCCGCGCTGCTCGGCAGCCGTACGACGGTCGACTCGGGCTACGGCTTCACCGCACTGTGGCTCTCGATCACCGGCGTCGGCTTCGGTTTCTCGATCGTGCCCGCGATGGACGGCGCCCTCGGCACCCTGCCCCGCGACCGGGCCGGCAGCGGCTCGGGCCTGCTGATGACACTGCGCCAGGTCGGCGCCGCGATCGGCATCGCCCTGCTGGGCAGCCTGCTCGCCGGCGTCTTCCGCGACCGGCTCGACGTCACGGGGCTGCCCCCGCAGGTCGCGCACACGGCCGGTGACTCGGTGATCGCGGCACACCTGATCGCCGCGAAGACGGGCCCCCGAAGCGCAGCCCACCTCGCTGCCTCCGCGAACGACGCGTACGTCCACGGCATGAACGTGGTCCTGCTGGTCTGCGGGATCGCCGCGCTGGTGGCCGCGCTGCTGGCGGCCGCCCTCCTGCCGAAGGCGGCTCCCGCGCCGGAGCCCGAAAGCACCGGCGCCGACATGGTCGTCGCCACGGAGGATGCCTGACAATGAACCGTATGACGGCCGCACGTTCCCCGCTCTCCCCCGCCGACCGCCCCCAGCTGGGTCTGCGCGAGCGCAAGAAGATCAAGACCCGTGAGGCGATCCGCGCCGCGACGTACGCGCTGATCAAGGAGCAGGGGTACGACGCCACGACGATCGAGCAGATCGCCGAGCGGGCCGAGGTGTCGCCGTCGACCGTCTTCCGTTACTTCCCGACCAAGGAGGACATCGTCCTCACGGACGAGTACGACCCGCTGATCGTCGAGGAGTTGCGCGCCCGGCCCGCCGGCGAGCCGTGGATGGACTCGCTACGACACGTGATGCACAAGGCGCTCGAGGCGAGCACGGCAGAGGACCCCGAGGTGATGCGCCTGCGCACCCACCTCGGGGTGCAGGTCCCGGCCGTCCGCTCCCGGATGTTCGAGAGCATGTCGCAGACCGGCCGCATGCTCCGCGAGGCCCTCGGCGAACGCTTCGGCCTGGACCCGGACGGCCTGGAGGTCCGCGTCTACGCGATGTCCCTGATCGGCGGCCTGATGGAGGTCTCGATGTACTGGGCGGAGAAGGACTTCGAGGGCGAGCTGGGCGACCTGATGGACCGGGCCCTGGACGTCCTGGAGCACGGCCTCCCCCGCGAGAACCGCTGAGGTCACGGCGGCCCGGCGTGGGATGCTGACGAGGTGAACGGAGCCGAGATCCACGTCGAAGTCGCCCCAGCACTCCATGTGTTCGTGCCCCCGTCCCGCCGCGGCGGTACGACCCCCCTGGCCACGGACGGCGTCTCGACCCTCGGCCATGTCATCGAGTCCCTCGGCATCCCGCTGACCGAGGTCGGCGCGCTGGTGGTGGACGACCACGAGGTCCCGGTGTCGCACATCCCGAAGGCGGGAGAACGGGTCTCGGTCCGCCCGGTCACCCGCCCCCAACGGGTCCCCGGCGCCCCGCTCCGCTTCCTCCTGGACGTCCACCTGGGCACCCTGGCCCGCCGCCTCCGCCTCCTCGGCGTGGACACGGCGTACGAGTCGACCGACATCGGCGACCCGGCCCTGGCCGCCCGCTCGGCAGCGGAGAAACGCGTGATGCTGAGCCGCGACCGGGGCCTCCTGCGCCGCCGCGAACTCTGGGCGGGCGCCTTCGTCTACAGCACCCGCCCCGACGACCAACTCCACGACATCCTCGACCGCTTCGCCCCCGACCTCCACCCCTGGACCCGCTGCACAGCCTGCAACGGCCTCCTGAAGCAGGCCACCAAGGACGAACTCTCCGCCCAGCTCAAACACGGCACCCAACGCACGTACGACGTCTTCGCCCAGTGCACGTCCTGCGGCCGGGCGTACTGGAAGGGTGCCCATCACGACCAGCTGGAGGCGGTCGTGGAGCGGGCGTTGAGCATGCGTACCCAGGGGGACTGAGTACGGGCGCCGATCTCCGGGGCGGAGCCGGGCAACGAGTGCCCCCGGACTCCGGGGGCACTCGCGGGGGCACTCACCTACGGCAGCCTCACCACGGCCTCGGCCGTGGTGCTCCAGTGGAGCGCCCAGATCCTGCTGGTCACGGCGATCCTCAGCTACGGCGCCTGACGTCCCCCTTCCCGCACGCCACCCCGTCCCGGTTCGGATCGAGCCCCAGCGGATCGTCCGCGCCGTTGACCTTCAGCCGGCCGTAGTTGTTCTGCCGAAGCCAGACGCAGCGAGCCGCCGTCGTCTTCTTCACCTCGGGCGGGAAGACCGTCGGCACGCAGACGTTGATCGAGCCGTAGTGCCGGTCGCAGCCGGAGATCGTGGGGCTGACCTGCTGGGACGTGCGCTTCTTGGCGGGGCCCGACGTCTTGCCGGTCAGCGAGTCGGCGAAGGCGTGGATGTGCGGGGACGCGGTGGCGGGGCTGAGGGCCGTCGGACCGGTCAGGTGCACCCACTGGGCCACCGAGGGCACGCCGTTGGCGTCGACCGCGAAGAGCATGTACCAGCCGGGCGGGGCGATGTTCGGGTTGTTCGTCACGTTCAGGTCGACGTTGTTGCCGTCCACCGACAGCGGGAGGTCGACGAAGCGCTGGTTCGGGTCCGAGGAGTGGGTGACCGCGGCCGGGCGGATCAGCTCGGCCTTGGCGATGGGACGGTCGACCGTGATCCGCTGGGTGTCGCCGTACTTCCACTCCTGGCTGATCACCGAGGTGATCGTCGGCCGGGGGCCCTTGAAGAGGTACGGCGGGGTGTAGATGGACACGTTGTGGTTCCAGGTGCCGTTGCCCGGGTTGTCGCCGGTGGCCATCACCCGGCCGTCGGGCAGCAGGAACGCCGAGGAGTGGTAGCCACGGGACTCGGGGTCGGCGGCCACCTGCTGGAAAGCGTTGGTGGCGGGGTCGTAGAGCGACGACTCGTACACCGGGTTGGCCCGGTTGTGCAGGGCACCGCCGGTCTCCAGCACCTTGCCGTCGGGCAGCAGTACGGCGGAGACGTACATCTTGCCCTGGTTGCCGGTCTCGGGGACCTTGCCGTTGCCCAGGTCGACCGTGCCCTGTGGGATCGGCGGCCCGGCGACGTACGACGGGTTCGGCTGCTTGAGGTCGATCACGTCGGTCAGGCGGTTCGCGTCGGGGTTGGAGTCGATGTTGCCGCCGCCGATGGTCAGCACCCTCTGGTCCTGCGCCGGAGGCAGCAGCACGGACGCCGACTGGTCCCGCTGGTCCTTGTTCTGCAGGCCGGGGATCTGCGTGACCGTGTTCGCGCCGTAGTCGTAGATCGCCGAGCCCGTGCCGGGGATGTTGTTGCCGAAGACGTGGCTGCCCGTGTAGAAGAGGCGGCCGTCCTGCATCAGGACCATCGCCGGGTACAGACCCCAGAACGACCAGGTCTGGTTGACCTTCCACGTCGGCAGCCACTGCTGGTCCTTGTCGGACCAGCGCTCGGCGGTCACGGACCCGGTGGAGTCCTCGCGCAGCCCGCCGAAGGTGATGACGTCACCGTTGCCCAGTTCGGTCGCCGACGGGTACCAGTGGCCGTCGTTGAGGTCGTTGGTCCTGGTGTACGTCTCGGTCTTCGGATCGAAGACGTACGAGTCCTTGAACCCCTCGTAGCCATGGGTGCCGTTCGGGTCCGGATAGGACTTGTTGCCGCTCAGCACGAGCACCCGGCCGTCCTGGAGCTGGACGTGCCCCGCGCAGAACATGTCCTTCGGCGTCGGGATGACCTTGTAAGTGCCGGCCGAGGGGTCGTACACCGCGCTCGTGAACGTGCCCGCGTTGAAGGCGTCCTGACTGTTGCCGGACCCGGCGATCAGCAGCACCTTGCCGTCGTTCAGGACGACGGAGTGCATGGAGCGGACCGGGTTCTGCGTCGGCAGCACCGACCAACTCCCGTTCGCGCACTGGTCGCTGGTGCCCGTGCACTGGGCGGGCGGAAGCGGGTCGGGGACCTGCTCCATGGTGTAGTCGTCGGTGGTCGCCGAGCCGGTGCCGTAGACGGAGACGCCCCAGGTGATCTGGTCGGTACCGGCCGGGATCTCGGGCGTGCGGACCGTGGCCTGCGTCCACGTCGACGCCATGTCGAGGGTCTTCAGGTCGGTCCAGTACTGCCAGCCGGCGGTGGTGTCGTGCCGGAAGAGGGTGATGTTGGCGTCCGGGGTCGTGGTCTTGTACCAGAGCCCGAGGTCGTACTGCTTGCCGGCCGTCACCACCGGCGCGCACTCGGTCGTCTCGGTGACCATCGCCTTGCGGTCGCCGCTGACCCGCCGGGTCAGCGTGACCTTCATGGCGCTGGTGCCGGAGTGCGCGTCCGAGGTCGTCTCGAAGGTGAAGTCGTTGTCACCCCACCCGGCCTTCTCCCAGCAGTACGGCATGCCGTTCGTACCGGCGGTCTCGAAGCCCGGGTTCTTGATGAGATTGGCGGCCTCGGCGCTCTGCGGCGAGGTGAGGAGGAGACCGGCGGTCAGGGCGCCCACCCCGACCAGCGCGGTCCGTCTGCGGAATCTGCTCACACGGCTCTCCTTGCGGTCGTACGGTTCCCGCGCCGGCGCGGGAGATAGACCAGCGCTTCGGTCCCCACGAAGCGCAGGACGAACGTCAGCACCAGCGCGAGCGCGGTCGCGGACAGCACGGCCATGCCGAAGCGGTCCACGAGCAGCGCGATCAGCGGGATGCGCAGCACCAGGTCGGCGTTGGCGAGCAGCGCGAACCGGCCGAGCCGGTTCCACCAGCGGCGGTGCCCGCGCCGGTCGCGGAACAGCAGCTGCTCGATCAGCAGGAAGTTCCAGGCGACGCCCAGTTGGTTGGCGAGGATCTCGGCGAGCACGTAGTGCGTGCCGAGCCCCGTCAGGACGGCGAGGCCCACGAGGTTGGGCACGAACCCGCTCGCGCCGATCAGCCCGAAGCCGATCATCCGGGCGACCGGGGACGCGGTGCGCAGGCCCGCCAGATGGCGCAGGAAGCGGAAGCCCTCCCGCGCGCTGGACTTGGACTCCCCCGCGTACCGGTCCTGGAAGGCGAACGGCACCTCGGCGACCTGCCGGGGCCGGCTGCGCGCGGCCAGCTCCAGCAGGATCTTGTAGCCGAGCGGTTTGAGCACGTCGGCGGTGACCGCGCTGCGCCGGATGGCGAAGAAGCCGCTCATCGGGTCGCTGATGCCGTGCAGTCGGCGCGGGAAGAGGGCCTTGGCGAGCCAGGTCGCACCGCGCGAGACGGCGACCCGGTAACCGCCGGCGAGCCCGGCCCGGCTGCCGCCCGCGATGTAGCGGGAGGCGACGACGAGCCCGGCGTTCGCGCGCTCGCCGGTGGCGATCAACTCCGGTACCAGGGACGGCGGATGCTGGCAGTCGCCGTCCATGACGACGATCCACTCCGAGGCCGCCGCCTTCAGCCCCTCGACCACCGCCCCGCCGAGCCCGCCGACGGGTTCGTCCCGGTGCAGTACGGCCACCGGGTACGGGCAGTCCTTCGCCGCCTCGCGGATGACCTCGGGGGTGTCGTCGGTGGAGTCGTCCACGAAGAGGACCTCGCACGGCATCCGCGCGGGCACCGACTCGGTGATCTGGTGCAGCAGCCGCCGTACGTTCGCGGACTCGTTGAAGGTCGGTACGACGATGGTGACGGCGCCGGGCTCCGGAACGGCACTTTCTGGCTCGCTTCGCCTCCGGGGCGCTCCAGCCGGTGTCGAGAGGGGGGCGGTGTACTCGCTCACCGGGCACCTCCCCCGGTCTGGATCTTCCGGATCTCGATGCGGTCGGGGCCGGTGCCGAAGGTGGCGACCGGCGCGGAGTGCTGGATGGCCGCCCTGACGTTGGGCAGGTCCTTGGCGTCGCGGCGGACGGTCGGCGAGGCGACGACGTAGTCGATGTCCCGCCAGCCCGCCGGCATGGTCCTGGTGACGGCCGGGTCGAGGTCGGCCTTGTAGAACCAGATGGCGCCGAGTCCGGGCCGGTATCCGGCGTGCACGAGGTCCAGCCAGAGGGCGTCGTCGACGAGGACACGGGTGTCCTTCGGGTCCGCGACCTCGGTGCTGAGCCAGTGGGAGGCCTGCCGGTAGGGCTTGTTGGCGTCGGCGGTGACGGCGGTGCGGTCGCCGTCGTACCAGTGCGGTACGACGTACGCGCCGGCGGCGAGTGCGAGCACGGCGGCGAGCGCGTACCGGCCGCCGGTGACGTACCGCTTCTCGCCCTCCGCCCGCCACCTGCGCAGCACCACGTGCGCGACGGAGGCGGTGCCGCCGGCCAGCACCAGGGCGAGGAAGGGCAGCGCGCCGATGACGTACATGGCGGGCAGATAGCCGTTCGGCCGCAGGGCCACGGCGGCCAGGATCGCCACGGTCAGGGACGGTCCGGCGAGTGCGCGGGCGGTGACGGACCAGCGCCAGGTGACGATCAGCAGCAGCGCTCCGGCGAGGCCGCCGAGGGGCAGGACGCGGTCGTAGTACAGCCAGGAGTGCAGGACGCCGTACGAGCCGGAGGAGTGGTCCAGGATGAAGCCGGACCCCGGCCGGGACATCTGGTAGGTGATGCCGTCCCACAGGGACACGTGTCCGGCGCCCGGGAACAGCTCGCCCTTGAGCAGCGCGAACAGCGGGTACGAGAAGCCGATCAGGGCGCAGGCCGTGACGGCTCCGGTGAGGGCGAACTTGCGGGTGTCGCGGTGGCTGTGCCGCCACATGGTGACGAACAGGGCGGGCAGGACGACGAGCATCGTCTCCTTGGTGAGCACGCCCGCGGCGGCGGCGAGGCCCGCGCCGAAGTGGTGCCAGAGGTGGCGGCTGGGCGAGGCGGCCAGGCAGAACGCCAGCAGCAGCCACATCACGGCGATGTTGTCGAGGAAGATCTCCCTGCTGAGCACGACCGCGAGCGGGGACAGCCCGAACAGGGCCATGCCGAGTCCGGCGGCCCAGCGCGGCAGGGAGAGCCGGCGGCCGAGGACGTAGACGAGGACCGCGCTGGCGCCGGTGATCAGCAGCATGGTGATGCGCATGGTGCCGACGGTCATGGAGCCGGGGCTGAGCTTCGAGGGGAGCCAGCTGAGCAGGGCTATCTGGACCCAGCCGAACGGCGGGTGGTCGTACCAGTAGGTGTAGTGGGCGAGGCCCCGGCCCTGCTGGACGGCCCAGGCCTGGGCGAGGTAGGTGCCCTCGTCGTCGCTGAGGGTCGGGTAGTCGGCGATGTTCCAGCCCTGGACGACGAGGATCGCCACGAGCAGGGCGCCGCAGAGCAGCAGGTCGGGACGGGAGGAGCGGAGTCGTACCGGAGGCTGCGTTCGGCCGGTCGAACGGGTCGTGGGCACAGCCTGGCGCTGCGCGGGGACCGTCGCTGTGGTCACCGCGGGAAGGGTGGAGGTCACGCAGGAACGTCCTCTCGGATCGTCTCGGCCGCGGTGAGGTGCGCGCCGACGTGCGAGGTCAACTCCCAGTCGTTGCGGCCGCGTTGCTCGCGCCACACGGCACGGATCGCGGCACCGGCGAGGAGGACCTGATAGAAGGGGCCGCCCACGATGAGCTTGACGTAGTGGGCGAGGCGGACCCGGAGGCCGTACTGAACGCCGAAGTCGTGCAGGCCGACCACCTCGAAGACGAAGGTGACGACGGCGGTGACCAGCGGCAGGAAGGTGAGGAAGGCGACGCCGACGGGCACGTCGAGGAAGAGCGCGACGGCCGCGTTCAGCGGGATGATCACGCCGGAGAAAGCCTGCATGAACGGCGTCATCAGGGTGTAGCGGGCGAGCAACCGCTGCCCGAATCCCGGGAGCCCGCGCCAGTCCTTCTTCCGGTAGACCTGGAGGAAGCCCTGGTTCCAGCGGGTGCGCTGCTTGAGCAGCGACATCAGGCTGCCGGGGGTCTCCTCGCGGGTGACCATGTCGGAGTCGTAGGCGACGACGACCTTCTTGCCGACGGACGAGAGCCGCACGCCCAGGTCGCAGTCCTCGGCAAGGCAGTTGGGGTCCCAGCCGTCCGCTTCCCTGAGGACGTCGGTCCGCACGAAGACGGTGTTGCCGCCGAGCGGGATGAACCCCTTCTGCGCGTGCAGGTGCAGCCGGGAACGGAACCAGAAGAAGTACTCCAGGCAGTTGCGCAGGCTGTACCAGCTGGAGTGGAAGTTGATGAGCTGGACCCCGCCCTGGACGACGTCCGACCCGGTGGTCCGGAAGGCGTGGTCGACGTGGGCGAGCAGCTCCGGGTGGACCTGGTCCTCGGCGTCGAAGACCCCGACGACGTCACCGCGGCAGTGCGGCAGCGCCGTGTTCATGGCCTTGGGCTTGTTCTTCTTCTCGTGGGTGTCGACGACGACCCGTACGCGCGTGTCCCGTGCGGCGGCCTTCTCGGCCACGGCCGTGGTCTCGGGGTCGTCGTGCCCGACGATCACGATGATCTCGAAGTCGGTGTGTGTGGACTCCAGCAGCCGCTGGATGGTGTGGTCGAGCACGGCTTGCTCGTGCCGGGCCGGCAGGAGCAGCGAGAACGACAGGTGCTCGCCCCCGTCCGGTCTGCTGAACCGGGTGGAGGCGAGCACCTCGGGCGTACGCCACGCGTGCATCTGCCACCACAGGGTGAAAGCCGCCATCCAGAAAAGGGCAAGCGAGACGGCAGCGATGAAGACAGACGTGAGCAAAAGATCCCCCCAGATCCCCTGAAAACCCCCTGTGCGCACGACGGTCGGTCACCGTTGAGTCACCCGTCGTGGCGCTGTGGAGAGCCTAAGGGGGATCTGTGAAGTGTGGGAGGTCTTCCGATAAATAGCTTGTTTCGTAACGGGGGTGTGAGTAAGGGAGGTAAGCGGTATCTATCCGAACACCTGCTCCGTTCCGGACAGTTCACCCTTTCCTGCTGCCGCGCGTTTACGCAGCTCAGCGGCCGTTGAGCACGGCGCGCAGCCGTTCCGGATCGGTCGTCGGCGCGTCACACGTGAAATCGCGACAAACGTAAACCGCAGGTTGACCGGCGACGAGCGGCCGGCCGGCGAGGAGCGGGAACTCGTCACTCTCCACGGCCCCCACAGCCACGACCGCGCCCGGGGCGGTGCCCAGAAGCGCCGTACGGTGCAGGGCGTTCGTCCTCTGGTCGGGCGGTCCCGCGGGTCCGACGACGGCGACCTCCTTCGGCCCGTCGAGGAGGGCCTCGGCGACGGCCAGCCCCCAGCCGATGAACCGCGGCACGCGCGGCCCGAGCGTGGTGACCACGCCCAACGCCCGCTCGGCGGCGGTGCGGTGAGGCTCGGAACCGGTGTGCGCGGCATAGCTGAGCAGGGCACCGGCCGCCGCCGTCCATCCGGACGGGGTGGCGTTGTCGGTGGGGTCCTGCGGGCGGCGGATGAGCCGCTCGGCGTCGGCGGCGGTGTCGTAGAGCGCGCCGGTCTCCGGGTCGGTGAAGCGGGCGAGCACATGGTCGAGGAGCAGCCCGGCGAAGTCCAGCCAGACGCCCTCGCCGGTGACGGAGGCGAGCGCGAGGAAGCCCTCGGCGACGTCGCCGTAGTCCTCCAGCACTCCCGCGTTGGGGCCGATCCGGCCGTCCTTGCTGGTGCGGGCGAGCCGGGCGTGCTCGTCGAGGTGCACGCGCACGAGGAGGTCGGCGGCGCCGACGGCGGCCTCGATCAGATCGGGCCGCTCGAAGTAGGCGCCGGTCTCGGCGAGCGCGGCGATCGCGAGCCCGTTCCAGGCGGCGACGACCTTGTCGTCCCGGCCGGGGGCGGGGCGTTCGGCGCGCTTGGCGAGGAGCCCCGTGCGAATGGATTCGATCTTCTTGGCGTCGAACACGCTGTTGTTCTGCGGCAGTTGGAGGACGGACTGCCCGTGTTCGAAGGTGCCCTCGTCGGTCACGCCGAAGTACTGGGCGGCGAGGTCGCCGTCGGCGTCCCCGAGGGTCGCGCGCAGCTGCTCGGGAGTCCAGACGTAGTACGCCCCCTCGACGTGCCGGCCGCTGCCGTCGTCGCTGTCGGCGTCGAGCGCGGAGGCGAACCCGCCCTCGGTCGTGCCCAGTTCGCGTACGAGGAAGTCGGCGGTCTCGAGCGCGACCCGCCGGGCCAGATCGGAGCCCGTGGCCCGCCAGAGATGGGCGTACACGCGGCAGAGCAGCGCGTTGTCGTACAGCATTTTTTCAAAATGGGGCACGACCCAGTCACGGTCGACGGAGTAACGGGCGAATCCGCCGGCCAGTTGGTCGTAGATCCCGCCCCGGGCCATGCGCTCGCAGGTGTCCTGAGCCATCTGGAGGGCGCCCTCGGAGCCGGTGCGCGCGTGGTGGCGCAGCAGGAACTCCAGGACCATGGACGGCGGGAACTTCGGCGCGCCGCCGAATCCGCCGCGCTGCGGGTCGTACTCCCGGGTGAGACCGAGGAGGGCCTGGGCGAGTTCCTCGTCGCCGGGGACCCGGTCGCCCTGGTGGCTGATCTCCCGCTGGGCGAGGTCGCGCACGATCTTCCCGGCGACCTCGCCGACCTCGTCACGCCGGGTGTCCCAGGCCTGCCGGACGCCTTCCAGCACCTGCCGGAAGGAGGGCATGCCGTGCCGGGGCGCGGGCGGGAAGTAGGTCCCGAAGTAGAAGGGTTCGGCGTCCGGGGTGAGGAACACGGTCATGGGCCAGCCGCCCTGGCCGGTGGCGGCCTGTACGGCCTCCATGTAGACGGCGTCGACGTCGGGGCGCTCCTCGCGGTCGACCTTGACGCTGACGAAGTGCTCGTTCAGGTAGTCGGCGGTGGCCTGGTCCTCGAAGGACTCGTGAGCCATGACATGGCACCAGTGACAGCTGGAGTACCCGACGCTCAGCAGGACGGGTTTGTTCGCCTTGCGGGCCTCCTCGAACGCCTCGGCCGACCAGGGCCACCAGTCGACGGGGTTGTCGGCGTGCTGGAGGAGGTACGGGGACGTCTCATGCGCCAGTCGGTTCACCGTTCCACTCTCCCACGGGCTCGGGAACGGCGTAGAAACGCATCATCACCGGGCGCGCCCCGTCGGGTGCCTCCTCGCGCGCGTGGCCGTACCGGTCGAGCAGTGCGTGGTAGTCGCGCATGAAGGCGAGCAGTTCCTCCCTGGTCAGCCAGGTGCCGTGGCGCTGGATCTGGGCCCAGCCCTCGGGGCCCCGGTACTCCTGGTGGGCGCGCCGGTAGAGGGCGGTGTCGACCTCGATCTTGAGATGGGCCAGCTCGGCGGCGGCCGCGTACTCCTCGGGGACCATCGTGGCGGGGTCGGGCGTGGTGTGGCTGAAGGGCAGCGACCGCCACCAGCGCTCGCGCCCGCCGGACTTCTCCGGGATCTCCTCGATGAGCCTCTGCTCGGCGAGTTTGCGCAGGTGGTAGCTGGTGGTGCCGGAGCTCTCGCCGAGTTCGCGGGCGAGGACGGTGGAGTTCGCCTCGCCGTGCCGGCCGAGGTATTCGAGGATCCGGCGGCGCAGGGGGTTGCCGAGGGACTTGTAGAGGGCGGTGCGTTCGAGGCTGGTCAGCTCGGCGCGCTCAGCGCCGGTCGTCTCGGGCGGGCCGTCGGTCATGCGGCCACGGTAACCCTGAGAACCCTGAGAGGTCCCTGACGATTGCCGAGATTTCTTTGCAAAATTTTCTCTGCGTTCTACGGTGGAGGCGGCTCGGAGAGGTTCGGAAAATGACGGAGGGGTGGGCATGAGCAGGAAGTGGCCCTTGGTTCTGCTGGGAGCGTCGGCGATTCTGCTGGTGCCATGGATGGTGGTGCTGGCCGTGACGCTGCCGGGCAGCACGCAGGTGGACAACTGGCCGCTGGCCTGGATCGGCCTCGACGTCCTCATGGCGGCGGGGTGTGCGACGACGGCCCTGCTCGGCCTGCGCGGCGACGCCAGAGCCCGGCTGACGGCCTCGGCGACGGCGTCGGTGGCGGTGCTGGACGCCTGGTTCGACATAACGACGGCGGGCACCGGCGCCCCGCTGACCCAGGCGCTGCTGTGCGCGGTGGCGGAGGCGGCGCTGGCCGGGGCGTGTGTCCACCTGGCGGTGGGCAGGAGACGGTATCGCCGGCCGGCACCGTAACCTCTGCCCATGCCCCGTGATCCCTTCACATGCCGCTGCGTGCTCTGCCATGACTACGGCGACCGTGACGCGGCGGACCGGGCCGACCTCGGGATCATCGAGAACGTCCGGAGGTACGGCTGGCACGTCGCCGGAGTTCCCGCGGACGAGATCGGCCCCGGATTCGCCTACACGATCGGCCTGGCGCACACCCACGGCGTCCCCGAACTCGCCATGTTCGGCCTCGATGTGCACTCCATGCACCACATGCTCAACGCCCTCGGCGACCGGGCCGCCACCGGCACCGTCCCGGCGGACGGCCAGGAGCACGAGGGCATCGCCGACGACCGCCGCCTGGTCCTCAGAAAGACCGACCTGCGTTGGTACCGCACCTTCTTCGGCCGCGCCATCCGCTTCTACCGACGGCCGCCCTTCCCGGTCCTCCAGGTGACCTGGCCCGACGCGGACGGCCACTTCCACTGGGAGGAGCGGGCCGGGGACCGACACCGGGAATCCCAGCCCCAGCTGTGGCTGCCGCCTGGCGAACACCCGGTGGGAGTGTGGACCGCCGAGCTGTGACGTCGGGCGCGGACCGCCTCAAAACCCCTCACTCACCCGAGCGTTGGCACGAAATCCTCACCCGCCCGCTGATCGCCGCACCCTCGCCATCCAGTCCGGCTCGAAGGACACTCGTAGCCAAGGACGTTGCCTCCGGAGGGGATGGGACATGCGGGAGAGCCATCGGGCGGAGGCCGAGCGGCTGCTGGTGCGGGCCGTGGAGGAGGAGGTACGGCGCTCGGGCGGGCGGATCGACGGCCAGGTGCTGCTGTCACGGGCGCGAGGTGCGCTGGACGCGATGGCGGAGGCGGCCGGCGAGGAGTACGAGGCGTACACCCACGCGCTGGACGAGGCCGATGCGGGCCGGCTGACCTTCGGGCAGCGCTACGCCCGCGAGGGCACCGGAACGGCCCTGCTGGTGGCGGTCGTTGCCGCGGTCGCCGCCGCGGTCGCCGACCTGTCCCTGGGCACGGGTACCGGTACGGCGGTCGGTGCGGGCGTGGCCGCCGGGGCGGTCGGTGCCGCCGCGACCGTGGTGAAGGTGGCCGGTGCCCATCTCCCGGCCGCCCATCACCGCGCCGGTGCCGCGGGCCAGCCCGGCGGTCCGGAACAGTTACGGCTGCAGTGGCTGACCGCGCTGGAGGTGCGGGGCATCCGCCCGTTCCTCGACCAGCAGCGGATGCTCAGCGCGTCCACGGGCCCGAAGAAGACGGCGAGCCCCACGCTGCGCGGTGCCGACAAGAGCGCGGCGGCCCGCAGGCGCACGGTGCTGGAGCAGTCGTTCGGCCAACTTCCCCAGCCGGACGCCCGGTTCGCCGGCCGCAGGGCGGAGCTGGCGCGGATCCGGCAGTGGGCACAGGCGGCCCGGGCGGCCACCGAGACCCGGCCGACGGTGGTCGTCCTGCACGGCGGGCCCGGCTCCGGCCGGACCACACTCGCGGTGCGCGCGGCACACGATCTGCGGGACCACTTCCGTGGCGCGGTGGTCGTGGACCTGCGCGGCGGCGGCCGGGAGGAGGCGCCGCTGCCCACCCGCGACGCCCTCCTGCATCTGCTCAACCGACTCGGCGCACCCCGCGAGCAACTGCTGTTCCGGGAGCGCTCCTCCCCCGACCAGCAGGTCAAACGGCTCGCCGAGCTGTACCACCAGCAGCTGACCGGCCTGCCGGTGACGATCGTGCTGGACGACGCCTCCGACCCGGAGCAGGTCCGGGCGCTGGTGCCCGAGCGCTCCGACAGCCTGGTCCTGGTCACCGCCCGCACGGCCCTCGACCTGCCCGCGGACCTGCCGGCCTGGGTGCACCACCTGCCGGTCGAGGCACTGGACGCGGCGGGCGCCGAGGAGCTGCTGAGCGCCGCGGCCGAGGACGCGTCGGGCCCGTACGACGCCGAGTCCGCCGACCGGATCCGGGAGCTGTGCGGCGGGCTGCCGCTGGCACTCAGGATCGCGGGTTCCGCGCTCGGCCCGCGCTCGCCCCGCCAACTGGCGGCGGACCTGAGCGTGTACGGCCCGGTGGAGCCGGTGGAGCGCGCCCTGTGGCTGCGCTACACCGACCAGCCGGAGCCCTCGCGCCGCCTGCTGAGAAGACTCGCGCTCGCCGGGCGCGCCTCGCTGGGCGCCGCGGCGGCGGCCGCGCTGCTCGCCACGGACGAGGCCGAGGCCACCCGGCACCTGGTCGCCCTCGCCCGGGCCGGTCTGCTCGACCATGTGCGCGGCAGCCGCTACCGGCTGCACAGCCTGGTGCGCGCGTTCGCCCAGGCCCGGCTGCTGGACGAGGAGGACCCGGCCGAACGCACGGCGGCGCAGGAACGGCTGATCGTGAACTACGCGGAGCTGGCCGACTCGGTGCTGCGCCTGGTCGACGGGAACATGTCGACGCGCTCGCACCAGTTCGGCCCGCACGGCTTCACCTCGCTGGACGAGGCGCTGCGCTGGCTGGACGACGAGTCCAGCTTCATCACCGCGACCCTGCGCCAGGCGGAGGGCGTGAACCAGTCGGCGGTGCTGAACCTGCTGGGCGCGCTGTGCGACTACTGCCTGCTGCGCGGCGACCTGTACCGGCTCGGCGAGATCAGCGAGCTGGCGCAGGCCGTGGACCAGGGGCTGCTCGTGCGCTCGGTGCAGTGGCGCACCGGTATCGCCGCCCGGCAGCTGGGCGAGCTGGACAAGGCGCGGACCACGCTGGCCTCGGTGGTGGACCTGTACCGGGAGGCGCATCACGACGCCGGTGCGGCCCGCGCCCTGTGCTCGCTCGGCATCACCCTGCACCACCAGGGCCAGCTCACCGAGGCCGCCGCCAAGCTCCAGGAGGCGCTGGACCTGCAGGCGGCACCGGAGCTGGCGACCGACCGGGCCTGGACGATGCACGCCCTGGCGGCGGTCCAGCGCGACCGTGCCCGGCTGTCGGAGGCGCTCGAACTGCTCACCCGCTCGCTGGTCCTGCACCGCGAGGGCGGCTCGGTGCACGGCGAGGCCTGGGCGCACTTCCAGCTCGGCCAGCTGGCGCTGCGGATGGGCGACGTACCGCGCGCGGAGACGGAGCTGCGGGCCGCCCTGGAGCGCTACGGGCAGACCCGCGACGCGCGCGGGGAGGCGTGGGCGCTGACCCAGCTGGCCCGGGCCCGTCTGGTGGCCGGCGACCCCGCACCGGCCGTCGAGGGCCTCAGGCAGGCCGCGGCCCGGCACCGGGAGAACGAGGACGCGCGCGGCGAGGCGTGGACGCTGTACTACCTCGGGCAGGCGCTGGAGGAGTCCGGTGACCTGGATCAGGCGGTGCGCGATCTGGAGCGGTCCCGCACGATGTTCTCCCGGATGCGTGACGTCTACGGCCTGGCCTGCGCCCGGCACCACTCGGCCCGGGTCACCCGCGACCAGCGGGCCGCCCAGACCGGCTCCCTGCGCAACTCCGGCTTCGCCCGGCAGCTCCTCGTGGACGCCCGCGCCGACTTCCAGCGCATCGGCGTCGCCCACGGCGAGGCGTGGACCTGCCTGGAGCTGGCCGTGGTCGACGCGGGCAACGCGCGCCCCCAGCAGGCGCTGGCCCTGTGCGACGAGGCCCGCGACCTGTTCGCCTCCTACGGCGACCGGCGCGGCGAGGACTGGGCCCGCTTCCTGCGCTGCACCCTGCTGCCGTACGCGGCACCGGGCGGCACGGAGGTCGGTACGGCCGTCGCCCAGGAGGAGCTGACCCAGCTGACCCGCGCCACGCATCCCCTGCGCGACGAGAAACTGACCGACGGCCTCACGGCGTACGCCGTGCTCCTGGAACGGGGCGTCACCCTGGAGGCGGGCTGGCAGGCCTGGCGCCTGCGCATGACCCCGGACCGCCACGCCCGGGAGGTGATGGGGGTGGCGGTACCGGCGGCGCGCTGATGCCCGGCGTCAGCCCCGCTGGGCCGCGGAGTCGGCCTTCTGCTCGGCCTCCGCGTCCGGGGCCTCCTTGAAGTCGACCTTGTTCATGTGCTTGCTCATCGACTTCATCAGGCCCCACACGGCCAGGGCCATCACCGCGAAGACGATGAAGCCGAGGACACCGGGGGTGACCTTGTTCTGGTCGACCTCCTTGGCGAGGGGGACGAGGTGCGTCACTGCCAGGCTCACGCTTGCGCTCATGTCAGGCATTGTCCCGGATGCCCGCGAAGAGGTCGTCCTCGGGGAGGGAGGTATCCACGAGAGACTTCGCCAGCTCGTACTCCTCCGTCGGCCAGACCTCCTTCTGCAGCTCCATCGGCACCTTGAACCAGCCGCCGTCCGGGTCGATCTGCGTGGCGTGCGCGATCAGCGCCTTGTCGCGGATCTCGAAGAAGTCCGCGCACGGGATGTGCGTGGTCAGCGTGCGCTCGGTGCGCTCGAACTCGCTCCAGCGCTTGAGCCACTCCCCGTACGGCGACTCCAGGCCCCGATCGAGCATCGCGTGGTGCAGCGCCTCGGTGCGCGGGCGGTTGAAGCCCTGGTTGTAGTAGAGCTTCAGCGGCTGCCAGGCGGCGCCGAACTCGCCCTCGGGGTACTTCTCGGTGTCCGCCGCGCCCTCGAACGCCACCATGGAGATCTTGTGCGTCATGATGTGGTCGGGGTGCGGGTAGCCGCCGTTCTCGTCGTAGGTGGTGATCACCTGCGGGCGGAAGGCGCGGATCTTGCGGACCAGCTCACCGGCCGCCTTGTCGATGTCCTCCAGGGCGAAGCAGCCCTCGGGCAGCGGGGGCAGCGGGTCGCCCTCGGGGAGGCCGGAGTCGACGAAGCCGAGCCACTCCTGCCCCACGCCGAGGATCTCGCGGGCCTCGTCCATCTCCTTCTTGCGTACCTCGTGGATGTGCTCCTCGATGTACGTGTCGCCCTGCAGCTTGGGATTGAGGATGGACCCGCGCTCTCCGCCGGTGCAGGTCACCACCAGCACGTCCACCCCCTCGGACACGTACTTCGCCATCGTGGCCGCGCCCTTGCTCGACTCGTCGTCGGGGTGCGCGTGTACGGCCATCAGTCGCAACTGGTCAGTCAAGACTCAATCCTCGGTAAGTCGGCGCCCCGTGGTCTCGGCGCGATCGGCGGCTTCTATAGTGACGGAATCGGGGGGCGAATAATTCCGGGTCCGGTTCTGCCGAGAGGACGATCATGAGTACGGCGAGCACGCGGCTGCCCGAGGGCCGCTACGGCCGCTCCTCGGACGAGCGTGCCGACCGCAAGCTCAAGATCGCCGCCGTGGTGCTGGGCGCGGCCCTGCTCGCCCTCGTCGGCTACTTCGCCTACCACTACGTCTTCGAGAGCAGGATCAGCGCCCAGGTGATCACCTTCGATGCCTCGGACAACGCGGTCAAGGTGCATCTGGAGGTCCACAAGGACTCCGGCACCGACGGCTACTGCACCCTGCGCTCCCAGGCGGCGGACGGCTCCGAGGTGGGCCGGGCGGACTTCCGTTTCACCGGCAAGGCCACACGGATCGACCAGGTCGTCACGCTCCGTACGACGGCGAAGGGGACGACGGCCGAGCTGCTCGGCTGCCACACGGGCTGAAACGGGCTGACCCGGGTGATCCATCACCCGGAACGGGTACACGCTGACCTGCGTTGATGTGATTCTGTTGGCTTATGTCCTCCCCCTTTGGCCACTGAATTGTTAGGCTCGTGGTTTCGCCCACCCAAGAGGGAACATTCTTCTGGGTAGGGCGATGCTTTGTATTCCCAGTACCGACGAGGAGCACCCTGTGACCCAGACCAGTGAGAACGTCACCTGGCTGACCCAGGAGGCGTACGACAAGCTCAAGGCCGAGCTTGAGTACCTTTCTGGTCCTGCGCGCACGGAGATCGCCGCCAAGATCGCGGCCGCGCGCGAGGAGGGCGACCTGCGCGAGAACGGCGGTTACCACGCGGCCAAGGAGGAGCAGGGCAAGCAGGAGCTGCGCGTGCGGCAGCTGACCCAGCTTCTCGAGAACGCCCAGGTGGGCGAGGCTACGGTCTCCGCGGACGGTACCGTCGGGCCCGGCATGGTCGTCACGATCGCCTTCGACGGTGACGAGGACGACACGCTCGAGTTCCTGCTCGCCTCCCGCGAGTACGCGAGCTCCGAGATCGAGACGTACTCGCCGCAGTCCCCGCTCGGCGCCGGCGTCGTCGGCCACAAGGTCGGCGAGGACGCGGAGTACGAGCTGCCGAACGGCAAGAAGGCCTCGGTGCGGATCCTGAAGGCCGTGCCGTACTCGGGCTGACCCACAAGCCCTGCCTGACATCGAGCCCCCGGTGTCCGCCGGATCCCGCGGACACCGGGGGCTTCGCCGTGCCCGGGGCCGTCAGGCGGTGGCCGAGCGGTACTTGCGGACCGCCAGGGTGCGGAAGACCGCGATGATCAATATCGAGTAGATCAGCGAGGCCCAGACCGGATGCTCCATGGGCCAGGCGTGCGAGGCGGACCGCCCGGGGTTGGCGAAGAGCACGCGGCAGGCCTGCGCGGTCGCGCTGAAGGGGTTCCACTCGGCCACGTGCCGCAGCCACGGGGTCATATGGGCGGGGTCCACGAAGGCGTTGGAGATGAACGTGACCGGGAAGAGCCAGATCAGCCCGCTGGACGTGGCCGCCTCGGGGGTGCGGACGGACATGCCGATCAGTGCGCCGATCCAGGTGAACGCATAGCCGAGCAGAAGCAGCAGACCGAAGGCGGCGAGCACCTTGCCGACGTTCGTGGAACCGTCGGACCCGACCCGCCAGCCGACCAGCAGGGCGACCACGGCGAGCACCACCAGGGTGACGGCCGTCTGCACCAGATCGGCGAGCGTCCGCCCGGTCAGCACCGCACCGCGCGCCATCGGCAGCGAACGGAAGCGGTCGATGAGCCCCTTGTGCATGTCGTCGGCGATCCCGGCACCGGAGCTGGCGGTCGCGAACGTGACGGTCTGCGCGAAGATGCCGGCCATGAGGAAGTTCTTGTAGTCGGTGGCGCTGGTGCTGCCGCCGATCTGCATGGAACCGCCGAAGACGTAGGTGAAGAGCACCACGAACATGATGGGCTGGATCAGCCCGTAGATGATCATCTCCGGGATCCTGGACATCCGGATCAGATTGCGTTTCGCCACGACCATCGAGTCACGGACGGACCGGCTGACGGGGTTGCCCGGCGGTGCCACCCGCAGGGCCTCGGTGACGGCGCTCATTTCACGGCCTCCTTGCCGTTCTCCGCGTTGCTCTCACCCTCGGCCGCGTGTCCCGTGAGGGACAGGAAGACGTCGTCGAGGGTGGGGCGGCGCAGCCCGATGTCGTCTATCTCGATGCCGCGGGTGTCCAGCTCCCGGATGATCTCGGCGAGCAGTTTCGCGCCGCCGGTGACGGGGACCGTGAGCTTGCGGGTGTGCTCCTCGATGGTGACCTCACCCTTGCCGAAGCCCCGCAACACCTCCGCGGCGGTCGCGATGTGGTCGCGCTCGTGCACCACGACCTCGACGCGCTCGCCGCCGGTGCGGGCCTTGAGCTGGTCGGAGGTGCCCTTGGCGATGACCCGGCCCTGGTCGACCACCGCGATGTCGTGGGCGAGGTGGTCGGCCTCCTCCAGATACTGCGTGGTGAGCAGCAGGGTCGTACCGCCGGAGACGAGCTGTTTGATGACCTCCCACAGCTGCTGGCGGTTGCGCGGGTCGAGGCCGGTCGTCGGCTCGTCCATGAACATCACCGGCGGCGAGACCACCAGGGCCGCGGCGAGGTCGAGCCGGCGGCGCATGCCTCCGGAGTAGGTCTTGGCGGGGCGGTCGGCGGCGTCCGCGAGGTGGAACTGCTCCAGCAGCTCCGCCGCGCGCGCCTTGGCCGGCTTCGCCCGCATCTGGTAGAGCTGGCCGACCATCTGCAGGTTCTCCCGGCCGGTCAAGTACTCGTCGACCGCCGCGAATTGGCCGGACAGGCCGATGGAGCGGCGCACGGCGTCGGGGTGCTTGAGCACGTCCACACCGGCGACGACCGCCTTGCCGCTGTCGGGGCGCAGCAGGGTCGTCAGGCAGCGGACGGTCGTCGTCTTGCCGGCGCCGTTCGGCCCGAGCAGGCCGAGGACCGTGCCCTCGGGCACGTCGAGGTCGACGCCGTCCAGAGCCTTTACGTCGCCGAAGGTCTTCACCAGACCTTCGGCATAGATGGCGCCTGGCATGTCTGTCTCCACGTCGTCGGGGATGGAATGTGCTGCGGGTACGGGCAGGCGGACCGGCAGCCATGCGACACACCATAACGCGATGTATCGCGTCTCTCAAGAGGGTTGACTCGAACGAGTGACAACGGGGATCCGGGCGGTGCCGGGACTCAGTCCATGACCGTGTAGCCCGCGTCCCGCAGTGCCTGGCCGACCTCGGCGCAGTGCACCGGTCCCTTCGTCTCGAGGTGCAGCTCCACCTCCGCCTCCGTGAGCCCGAGCCGGGGATCGGTGCGTACGTGGCTCACGTCGAGGACATTAGCGTCGACCACTGACAACACCCCGAGCAGCGTCGCGAGGGCGCCCGGCCGGTCCGTCAGCCGCAGCCGTACAGCCAGGTAGCGCCCCTGCGCGGCCATGCCGTGCCGCAGCACGCGCTGCATCAGCACCGGGTCGACGTTGCCGCCGGAGAGCACGGCGACGACCGGGCCCTCGAAGGCGTCCGGCGCGGCCAGCAGCGCCGCCACCGGGCTCGCCCCGGCCGGCTCCACGACCAGCTTGGCCCGCTCCAGGCACAGCAGCAGCGCCGCCGACAGCTGGTCCTCGCCGACCGTGCGCACCTCGTCGACCAGGTCCTTGACGATCCCGAACGGCACCAGGCCCGGCCGCCCCACCTTGATGCCGTCGGCCATCGTCGCCGGGTTCCGCACCGACACCGGGCGCCCGGCGGCCAGCGAGGGCGGATAGGCCGCCGCGCCCTCCGCCTGCACGCCGACGATCCTGACGTCCGGCCGGATCGCCTTCACCGCGACCGCGATACCGGCCGCGAGCCCGCCGCCGCCCATGCCGACGACGATCGTGCGCACCTCCGGGCACTGCTCCAGGATCTCCAGGCCGACCGTGCCCTGACCGGCGATCACGTCCGGGTGGTCGAAGGGGTGGATGAACACCGCGCCGGTCTCGGCCGCGTACTCCTCGGCGGCGGCCAGCGTCTCGTCGACCACCTGCCCGTGCAGGCGCACCTCGGCGCCGTACTCGCGCGTCGCGCTGATCTTCGGCAGCGGCGCGCCCTTCGGCATGAACACCGTGGCGTGCACGCCCAGCAGCGCGGAGGCCAGCGCCACGCCCTGCGCGTGGTTCCCGGCGCTCGCGGCCACCACCCCGGCCGCCCGCTCCTCCGGCAGCAGTCCGGCGATCCGCACATAGGCGCCGCGCAGCTTGAACGAGCCGGTCCGCTGGAGGTTCTCGCACTTGAGGTGCACGGGAGCGCCGACCAGCTGGGACAGGTGGCGACTGCCCTCCATCGCGGTCACCCGTGCCACGCCCGAGAGCATCTTCTGGGCGCCGCGCACGTCGTCGAGGGTGACGGAACGCAAGGAGTCAGCCGTGCCGTAGCTCATGACTCCAGCATCGCAGTTCACGGTCGTGCCCGGCGGGTGTGACCAAGCTCCGAGACCGGTTTGCGCAGCGCCGGTACGGTCCGCCCCCGGGCCGCGTACTCTGTCCCCCAACCCAGCAGCCCTTCATGAAGTGAGCCTCCGGCCATGCCCACAACACCTGAAATGTCGATGGACATGACGACCGTCGGTGACACCGGTCTTCTCGACACCCTCCAGCACGAGGTGGCGGTGTTCGCGCGCCGTGCCGAACAGACGCGGCTCGGCGGTGTCGGGCAGGTACGCAACTCCATGGACCGGGCGGCGTATCTGCTGCTCAACCGCCTTGACAACGAAGGCCCGATGGGCGTGAAAGCGCTCGCCGCGAGCATGGGCATCGACTCCTCCACGGTCACCCGGCAGGTGGCCCCGCTGGTCGACACCGGGCTCGTCAAGCGCACCTCGCACCCCGAGGACGGGCGCGCAGTGGTGCTTCAACTGTCCCCGCGCGGGGCGGCCCGGCTGGAGGAGGTGCGCTCCTCCCGGCGTCAGCTGATGGCCGAGCTGACCCACGACTGGGCACCGGGGGAGCGCGAGCAGTTCTGCTCGCTGCTGACCCGCTTCAACCGCGCGCTCTCCGCGCGGATGACACCGGGCACCCCGCCGGCGGAGCCGTCGCCGGCTTCCTGAACGCGCCGGGCACCCATCGGCGGCACGCGCGCGGGGCCCCGGCCGGCACCGGTCGGTTCCGGACTCTTGACCCGGGGCCGCCGCTGTCCTCATATGAGACCGGGTCCTGCGGCGTACGCGGTTCACCTGACCCGTACCGGGCAGGGCTCCTGTCGGGGGAGGCGCGGTGCGTGATCGGCAGTTGGCCCGAAATGCCCGCCGGGCCCGGGAGTTCGAGGCGTTCGTCGCGGGTGCGGCCGGGCGGCTGCTGCATGCCGCCACGCTGCTCACCGCGGAGGCGCCGGACGACAACCCGCGCGCGCGGCGCCTGCTGACGCGCACGCTCGCCCACACGTACGCGCGCTGGGACCGGCTGCGCGGCGAGGACCCGTACGACTGCGCCCGCCAGTACCTCGCCGGCCGCTTCGCGCGCACGGCCTGGCACCAGTACGGCGCCTTCGGCCGCACCCGGCCGGATCCACGCAGCCCGCTCGCCGCCCTCGCCCCGCGGGAACGGCTGATCCTGGTGCTGCGGCTCTACGAGGGTGTCGCCGAGCAGCAGACGGCGGCCCTGCTGGGGCTGCCGACCGAGCGCGTGCACACCGTCTGCGACCGCGCGACGGCCACCCTGCTGCACCCGGCCCGCACGGCCGGCCCGCGCGCGGTGGGCACGAAGGTGGCGCCGTCATGAGGCAGGACGGCCGTCGGGAGGCCTGCGGTGCCGGGACGCTCCCCACGCGTGCGGGGCGTGGTGACTTCCCTGCGCGCGCGTGGAAGGCGCCGTGAACCGGCCCGAGCGGGAGGCCGCCGTACGGCGGATCATGGAGCAGGCGCCAGCGCCGGTGCCGCCGGATCTGTGCGCGGAGGCGGTGCGTCGCGGCGAGCGCCTGCTGCGGCGCGGGCGGCTGGTCCGCCGGGTGCTGTGGCTGCTGGCGTGGGCCGCGGCGGTCGCGTTCGGCGTGTGGGCGGCTCGCGTGCACCCCTGGACGCAGCCGCCCTCCCAGACGACCCCGCCGCTCACGGGCTGGTGAGCCCACGGCCCGGGGCGCGTACGCGGACGCGCGCGCCGGGCCGATGGAGCCGAGGCGGGCTAGCCCAGGGCCTGCTGAAGGTCCTCGAGCAGGTCGTCGACGTTCTCGATGCCGACCGACAGGCGCACCAGGTCGGCGGGGACCTCCAGCGCGGAGCCCGCCGCGGAGGCGTGCGTCATCCGGCCGGGGTGCTCGATCAGGGACTCCACGCCGCCGAGCGACTCGCCGAGGGTGAACACCTGGGCGCGGTTGCACACCTCGACGGCGGCCTCCTCGCCGCCCTCGACGCGGAAGGACACCATGCCGCCGAACGCCCGCATCTGCTTCGCGGCGACCTCGTGGCCGGGGTGCTCGGGCAGGCCCGGGTAGAGCACCTGCGTCACGCGCGCGTGCCGGGTCAGCATGTCGGCGATCTTCGTGGCGTTCTCGCTGTGCCGGTCCATGCGCACGGCGAGGGTCTTGGTTCCGCGCAGCACCAGCCAGGAGTCGAAGGGGCCTGCGACGGCACCCATCGCGTTCTGGTGGTAGGCCAGCTCCTCACCGAGCGTCTGGTCGGAGACGATCAGCGCGCCGCCGACCACGTCCGAGTGACCGCCCATGTACTTGGTCAGGGAGTGCACGACGACGTCCGCCCCGAGCGACAGCGGCTGCTGGAGGTAGGGCGTGGCGAAGGTGTTGTCGACGACGAGCTTCGCGCCCGCGGCGTGGGCGACCTGGGCGACGGCGGCGATGTCGGTGATGCCGAGCAGCGGGTTGGAGGGGGTCTCCACCCAGACGGCCTTGGTCTTCGGGGTGATCGCGGCCCGCACGGCGGCCGGGTCGCTGGTGTCGGCGACGGACCACTCCACGCCCCAGCGGGTGGCGACCTTGGCGAACAGACGGAAGGTGCCGCCGTAGGCGTCGTTGGGGATGACCACGTGGTCGCCGGGGGTGAGCAGCGTGCGCAGCAGGGTGTCCTCGGCCGCGAGACCGGACGCGAACGCGAGGCCGCGACGGCCGCCCTCCAGCGCGGCGAGGTTCTCCTCCAGTGCGGTACGGGTGGGGTTGGCGCTGCGGCTGTACTCGTAACCGCCGCGCAGCCCGCCGACGCCGTCCTGCTTGTAGGTCGAGACCTGGTAGATGGGCGGGACGACCGCGCCAGTGAGGGGATCCGCGGTGTTGCCCGCGTGGATCGCGAGAGTCTCGAAGTGCTGACTGATCTGCCTGTCGCTCATGTGCACCGAGCGTAGTGCGCCCCGCCGGATGCCGTCGCACGCTGGGCTCGGGGAGTGCCGCGAGGAGTACGGGACGAGGGTTTTCCCTGCCTGTCATGACCCGGACCGGAGTTTTCCACAGCCTCGCGGCGGGGTTGGCCAATTGTCGGCGGGGTCTGGTTCGCTTGGGGCATGGCGATTCTCTGGCTGGTGATGGCGCTGCTCATGCTGAGCTTCGTCCTGCTCCCGTTCCTGCGGCGCAGGCGCGGGATGATCGAGCAGGTTCCCCCGGAGCACCCGGACGCCGCCGACCCGGCGGACTACGGCTTCGTGCGCCAGGAGGAGCTGGACATACGCATGCCCGGTCCGGACCAGGACCTGCTGGACGTGCTGGAGCTGGTGCAGCGCACGCAGGACTATCGGGCGGCCGCCCAGCTGCTGGCGGGCACCGAGCAGGAGGGCGAGCGGCGCTGGCAGCGGGTGCAGGCCTTCGCGGGTGCCGCCGCGCTGGAGCTGCAGCAGCGTCCCGGCGGGGTGCACGAGACGCCGGGCGGCCAGTGGCTGCGGGTGTGGCGGGCCGAGCAGCCCAAGGACGCGGGCGGCGCCGCCGTGCACGCGGAATTCCTGGTGCAGCAGGCGTGGCGTACGTCGACGCCGGGCACGGACGACTTCCGGATCATCATGGAGGAGGCCCGGGAGGCGTGCGGGCAGGCGGCGCTGCTGGCGCCCGGCGACCCGGTGCCGTACATCATCGAGCTGTCCATCGCCCGTGGACTGGCCTATCCCCAGGCCGAGTTCGAGCAGCTCTGGCTGAGGATCCTCGACCGCGCGCCGCATCACATGGGCGCGCACCTGGCCGCACTGCACTACTGGTGCGAGAAGTGGCACGGCTCGCGCGAGCTGGCGTACTCCTTCGCCGAGGCCGCCGCGGCCCGCGCCCCGCAGGGCTCGCTGCTCGCCGCGCTGCCGCTGTTCGCGGTCTTCGAGCACCTGCCCGAGGTGAACCTGGTGGCGGGCTTCTACCAGAGCGAGGTCGTCACCAAGGCGATGCACGGCGCCCTGCACGCGGTGCACTCGGCCCGCCCCGACGATCCGATGCTGGCGCACGTGCGCCATCTGCTGATCTTCTTCCTGGTCCGCGCCGAGCGCTGGGCGGAGGCCATGCAGCAGCTGATACACGTCGACGGCCACGTCGGCGCACTGCCCTGGACCCTGTCCGCCGACCCGGCAGCCGAGTTCGCCGTCTACCGCGCCCTGGCGGTGGCCGGCTACGAGGCCAACGGCGGCAGCCCGGCCAGCCTGCCGGGCTGAGCGCGAAGGCCGGGCCGAGCCCCGAATCCGGGACCGGAAGCCGGGCCGGACATCGGGGTCGGCTTCCGGACTCGACCGGCATCGCTCCGGCGCCGGAAGCCACGGAGCAGTAGCCCGCGCAGACCACCGGGTAACGGATGAGGCACGACGGCTCCCGGCAGCAGCAAGATCCTTAGTGTCTCTGGCATGGATGGAATCGACGTTGTCAACGGAGTGGTGGGCGCCCTACTCGGCATGGTCTGCGCCGTGCTGTTCCAACAGCCGTTGCAGGACGCCTGGTACCGACTGCGCAAGCGCTCCACGACCGCGATTCGCACCATGCGGCGGCGGGAGGAGTCAGGGCCCGCGTGGCAGACGTTCTCGCTCGGGCCCCTGCAGACTTCCGCATTGATCGTCGAAGGCGACGGGTCGTCCCCGGTACCTCCGGAAGCCATCAACATCCAGGTGCTCGACGAAGAGGTGGTTCTGCCACCGGACATGGCCGACTGGCGGGAGGAGATCGCCGAGGAGGGCGAGCGACTGCGGGCGGAGGGACGCACACCGCTGTGGAACGGTCCGCGCTACGCCGTCGAGTCTTTCGACATCTCCCGTAGCCCTCTCGAGGAGAGCCCCGAAATTCACCTGCGGCTGCGCCCCACCGACTACTACACGTTCCTCGCCGCTCAGCAACTGGACCGAAGGCTTTCTGACGGCACCACGCCCCGGTCCCGCTATCTGAATCCCGATGACCCACTGGCGGCTCCGTCCTTTCTCCAGTGCAGTTTCACCGTCAACGTCGCCGTGGTCACCGCCGACGACATGCTCGTCGTGAGCCAGCGAAGCAACCGGGTACGCATGGCACCAGGTGTCTGGAACTCCTCCGTCAACGAGGGTCTTTCCAGGCACATCGATTCTTCGGGGAGGAGCGCACCGGACCTGCACGCGGTGGCCCGTCGCGGGATGCGGGAGGAGCTGTCCCTGGAGCCCCACGAATACTCTCTCGATCTCCTGGCCTTCGTCCTGGACATAGACAAGCGCCACTGGAGCGGTCACTTCTACGCCCGGCTGAAGGACCTCTCCAGCGCGAGTCTTCAAGCACGCATGAGCCGGGGTGTCGCCGATCGCTGGGAACACCACACCATCGACTACGTTCCCTTCCGGCCGGCCACAGTGGTCAAGTACATGGTGCGGACCGACCGCATCCACCGCTGGGCACCCTTGGCGCCGTCCCTCTTCCATCTCTCCCTCGTGCACGCGTACGGCCGCACGCTGGTCGAGCGGGTGGAGGCGCAGGTCCTGCGCCGCCTGTGAGAGAGGTGAACCGGCCGCCTACGGTGCGTGGAAGCGGACCTCCGGGTAGGCCGAGGTGGGGCCGTTCAGGATGGGTTCCGGGATGCCCCGTAGGTGGAGGTCGAAGAAGGCGGCGACGTAGGTGCGGGTGAGGTGGACTGCGCGCTGGGGGGAGAGCGTCGTGCCGGGGGGTTCGGGGATGCCGAGTTTCTCGGCGAGGACGGGGATGTCGGTGAAGCTGGCGTGGTTGGAGCCGGTGACGGTCAGCCATCGTTTCCAGCCCTTGAGGCGGCTCCAGGCATCGGTCCAGGTGGGATCCTCGTCGGTGCCCGTGGGGTGGCCGATCATCATGAACGGGCGGCCGCCCAGGCCGTCGTCGGGCACGGGCGCGAACATGGTGCCGTCGAGGTCGACCCCGGCCAGCACACGCTTGTCGTGGGCCATGGCGGGGATCGCGGAGGCCCCGCCGAGGGAGTGTCCCGCCACGCCGATCCGCCTGCCGTCGATCATGTGGGCGTGGCGCCAGGCCGGGTGGCGGTGGCTGGTCAGGGCGTCGATGACGAACGAGAGGTCCTTCGCCCGGCTCTCCTCGATGGCCTGAGGCGGGTGCGCGTCCGGGTCGTCGCAGATGGTGCAGGTGAGGGTCTTCCCGTCGGGGAACGTGGTGCCGGAGTTCTCGTAGGTGTGGTCGACGAGGGCGACGACGTAGCCTCGGCCGGCCAGGTCCTCGGCGAGGCTGGTGATTTCCGTGCGGGGCATGGTGAAGCCGGGAGAGAGCAGGACCAGCGGGAACCTGCCGTGTCGCGGCACCGCATCGGTGTGCGACCAGGTGCGGGTCTCGCTGACGGCCTCGGGCGGAATCGTGGTGCCCGGGATCTTCATCTGGAGCATCAGCCGGGCGGCCTCGGTGGTCATGTAGGGGGCGGGTCCGCCCGTGCCGGGCCGGGCGGGGTAGTACATCGACACCATGAGCTGTCGGGGCCCCGCCGAGGGGACCCACGGGTCCTGGCGGTGCTCGTCGACGAGGTGCAGGATGTCCCGGCCGACCGCGTACGGCCCGGTCGGGGCGGGCAGTTCGGCGGGGGTGACGGCAGGGGCATCGGTGGCGGTGGCCGCGAGGGTGCGGTGCACGCCGGCCGAGGCGGTGGCGGTTGTGGTGGTGGCCAGCGCGGGGGCCGCCATGGCCACGGGCAGCGGAAGGACGAGGGCCAGCACGACAGCGGTGGCTGTACGACGGGTTCTTGTCATGGTGGTGACGCTAGAACGGGGGCGGCAGAGCTGACGTCCGTACGGAGGTGGAGACCTGACGTCCACTCAGAGACGTACGCGGACGACGTGCGACCCCCGGGCGACGTACGGGACATCCCCTGGGGTCGGCGTCTGAGCCCCTAGGGGCCACGGAACGGAACCGATGCCGCCCTGACCGCACGGCTCACGATCTCGCGCTAACCGAATTCGGCGCGTACCGCCTCCAGGAACGCGGTCTCGGGCCCCGTCAGGCTGTCCCACAGCGGCCCCTCGGCAGCGGCTTCGTCCGGCAGGCGCCACAGGACGTGGTCCACCGCGGACGCATAGGCCCAGGCACGCTCGAAGATCTCCTGACGGAACAGCACCTTGATCATGCGCTCGCACGCCCAGAGGCGCTCGTTGAGGCTCCTGGCGGCCGCGCCCCACTCGGGTGTCCCCGCGGCTTCCCAGTCGGGCGCGGAGTCCCGCGCCGAGGCGAGGAATATCCCTTCCTGAGCCAGTCCGATGAACTCGCGCACCAGCGACAGCTGTTCCGCGCGCCGGGCCTCGCCCAGCTGAGCCGCGTGCCGGACGTCCTCGGCCCGGCTGACCTGCCGAGCCGTGGTGAGCTGAGCGAGGTACGACAGGATTCCGCCCAGCGCGACACCGATCAACGATCCCCACACCTGAGTCTGCATGGCAGGTGCCTAGCAAGCCGGCGGAGTCCGGCACCAGTACGGCCGGCCCTCGTTTCGGAATCGGAATGCCGCAAGGGTCGACTGCCGCTGTCTCGGTCATCATCATCGTTGAGCTGAACAACTTTTCGATCAAGTGGCATGAGACATGGACGAGATACATCGGGGGGCGTCATGCGTGGTCTGCGGTTCCGTACGGCTTCGGCGGTCGTGGCCGTCGTGGCGGTCCTGGGCCCGGTCTCGGGCTGTGGAGGGAGCGGTGCGGGGCCCACTCCCTCGGCGCAGGGGCAGACGCAGGCCGCCCTCGCGCTGACGGCCGACCTGGTCAAGGTCGAGGACGCCAGCGCGAAGGAGCACTCGGCCCGGGTGGAGGGGATCCACAGGGTCGACGGTGTCCTGCGGGCGCGGATGACCGGGGAGCTGGACTGGGCCGACGGCCAGCAGGGTGACTTCACGCTGACGATGCCGTCGTCGCCGCAGATCACGAACGCGCGGTTCGAGTTCCGCAAGGACGCCATCTACATGAGCACGCCGGCGAAGTTCCTGAAGCTGACAGGCGGCAAGCACTGGCTGCGGACCCCCCTCGGCATGCTCGCCGCGCAGAGCGCCACGCAGAAGGCCAGGGTGGACATGATCCGGCAGGCCAACCCGACCCTGTCGGTGCGGATGCTGATCGCGAGCGGCGACGTGCACCGGGTCGGCCGGGAGACCGTTCACGGCGTGGCCACCACCCACTACGCGGGCACGCTGGACGCGTCCCGGCTGGCGACTCTCCGCGGCCGGGGCCTGACGCCCGACGACGTGAAGTCCCTCAAGGAGGAGCTCGCGGCGAAGGGCATCACGCAGGAGCACGTCGACGTCTGGGTCGACAGCCGCAATCTGCTGGTGGAGAAGCGGACCCGGACGCGGACCGCCGCCGGTGAGCAGACGTCGACCGCCTACTACTCCCACTACGGTCTCGCGGTCGACGTGTCGGTCCCCGCGCTCTCCGACACGACGCTCCTGCCCCCGCCGGCGCCGAAGCCGTCCGGAACGGCGTGATCGGCCACCCCGCCACCTCGTCACCCCGTCACCCCAACTCGCCCAGCAGCCGCCGCAGTTCCGTCCGCTCGGCCTCCAGGCGCCTGGCCCGCTCGTCCAGCTCGGCCAGGCGCCGGCGCAGTGCCTCGGGGACTCCGGGGCAGGGGCTGAGGGCGGGGCCGGTCTCCGTGTCCGTCGTGCAGGGCAGCAGGGACGCCACGACACGGGTCGGCAGGCCCGCCGCGAGGAGGGTGCGGATACGCAGGACGCGGGGGATGTCCGCCTCCGCGTACTCGCGGTAGCCGTTGGGGCGCCGGTGCGGGGTCAGGAGGCCCGTGGACTCGTAGTGCCGCAGCAGGCGCGGGCTGGTGCCGGTGCGGGTGGCCAACTCGCCGATCAGCACGCCTGCCTCCCTCTCTCCCTGCCGTTCGCTTGACCTTGTCACCGTGTCAGGCTGCGACGCTCCCCCGGCAAGCGCCACTTCACCACTCCCGGGGAGCGAGAAAGTGATCATCGACGCACACGGGCACGTACACGACCCCGTCGGCCTCCACCTGGAGGCCCTCGACGCCGCCGGTGTCGACAGGGCCGTCCTGTTCCCGACCCGGCCGCATCCCGAGCGCGCCGTCGATCTCGCCGGACTGCGCCGGGAGTTCGCCGTGCTCGACACCGCGCTCGGCGGAACGGGCGGCTCCCGGGAGGCCTTCGCGCCCGCCCTGGACGAGGTGAGTGCGGCGGTCGCCGCACATCCGGAGCGGTTCATCGGGTTCGGGTCCGTGCCGCTGGAGTTGCCGGACGCGGAGGTCGAACGGGCCGTCGCCGAGGACGTGGTGGGGCGCGGGCTGCGCGGGATCGGCGAGGTGACCCCGGCACCGGGGCGAGCCGACCGGCTGGAGCCTGTGCTGCGGGCCGCCGCCGACCACGGCGGACTGCCGGTCGTCGTCCACGGCTTCGCACCGACCACCGCCGAGGACCTGCGCACCCTCGCCGCGCTCTCCCGCCGCCACCCGCGCGTCCCGCTCGTCGTCAGCCAGCTGGGCGGTCTGCACTGGATGGAGGCGATCGAACTGGTCCGGGACACACCGGGCACGTACCTGGAGCTGTCCACCGCCTTCCTCGTCATCGCCGTACGGCTTGCCGTCCGCGAACTCCCCGAGCGCACCCTGTTCGGCTCCGACGCGCCCTACGGCGACCCGGTCGTGGCCCGCGCCATGGTGGAGCGGGCGACGGCGTCCGGCGAGGTCCGCGAGCGCGTCCTCGGCGGCAACGCGGCCGCACTGCTGGGTCCGGCCGGGTAATTCCGGCGACGGCGTCACCCGCGTCCCCGTACATTCCCCTGGGAGGGATCGAGTTGAGCACATTTCTGATCGGCGGCGGGTGGGACGCGCCCGAGGTGTACGCACCGTTTCTGCGAGCCGTTGCGGGGGAGCGGCGCATCGGGTGTCTGGTCCTCGACGAGGGGGACGGGGCGGACCAGTTCGCGCGGTACGCGGCGGCGCTGCACACGGCGGGAGAGTGCACGCCGGTGCCGTTGCTGGTGCCGCTCGGCGGCCGGCTGGAGCCGGAGTCAGCGCTGGAAGGAATCGACGGGCTGCTGGTCTGCGGCGGTCTGACGCCCGCGTACCAGGAGGCGCTCGCCGAGAGCCTGGACCGGCTTCCGGGGCTGCTCGCCGCGCGCGGTGTGCCGTACGCCGGGTTCTCCGCCGGTGCGGCCGTCGCCGCGCGCCGGGCGGTGGTCGGCGGCTGGCTGGTGGACGGGGTACCGGTGTGCCCGGAGGAGACCGGGGAGGATCTGGCGGAGGTCGAGGTGCGGGCCGGGCTCGGGCTCGTGCCGTTCGCGGTGGACGTCCACGCCGCCCAGTGGGGGACGCTGGCGCGGCTGGTCACGGTGGTCGGGCGGGGCGAGGCGCCGTACGGGGTCGCCGTGGACGAGAACACCCTGCTGACGGTGGAGCAGGGGAAGGCGCGGGTGGCGGGGCGCGGGCGCGTCCATGTGGTGCGGCCCACGGAGGGTGACGCGGGTGCGGTCGTCCGGTCCTACGGCGCCGGGGAGGGCTTCCCTCTCGAGTAGCGCGGGACCGGGACGGCGCACCCATCAAGCAGTTGTGGCTGCTGGGCCGCGGACCCAGCAGCCACAGTGGCGTCAGATCGTCGCCGTGTCGATCACGAAGCGGTAGCGGACGTCGCTCGACAGCACCCGCTCGTACGCCTCGTTGATCTCCTCCGCGCTGATCAGCTCGATCTCCGCGCCGATGCCGTGCTCCGCGCAGAAGTCCAGCATCTCCTGGGTCTCGGCGATGCCGCCGATGCCGGAGCTGCTCAGGCTGCGGCGGTTGCCGGAGAGGGACTGGAGCACGATCTGGACCGGCTCCTCCGGCAGGCCCACGTTGACCATGCTGCCGTCGGTGCGCAGCAGGGACAGGTAGGCGGCGAAGTCCAGCGGGGCCGAGACCGTGTTCAGGATCAGGTCGAACGTGCCCGCCAGTTCCTCGAAGGTCTTCGGGTCGCTGGTGGCGTGGTAGTGGTCGGCGCCCAGCTTCAGGCCGTCGTCCTTCTTGCGCAGGGACTGGGAGAGGACCGTGACCTCCGCGCCCAGCGCGTGTGCGATCTTCACGCCCACGTGGCCGAGACCGCCGAGGCCGACGACGGCGACCTTCTTGCCGGGGCCGGCGTTCCAGTGCCGCAGGGGCGAATAGGTGGTGATGCCGGCGCAGAGCAGCGGGGCAGCCACGTCGAGGGACAGGCCGTCCGGGATGCGGACGACGTAGTTCTCGTCGACGACGATCTTCTGCGCGTAGCCGCCGTGGGTGGGCTGCCCGTCCTTGCCGGTGTCGTTGTACGTCCAGGTCGGGCCGTTCGAGCAGTACTGCTCCAGGCCCGCCTTGCAGTTCTCGCACTCACGGCAGGAATCGACCATGCAGCCGACGCCCACCCGGTCGCCGACGGCGAACCTCGTCACACCGGCGCCCACCTCGGTGACGACGCCCGCGATCTCGTGGCCGGGCACCATCGGGAAGGTGCCGGGGCGCCAGCCGTCCCGGGCCTGGTGGATGTCCGAGTGACAGATACCGGCGAACTTGATGTCGATCAGGACGTCGAACTCGCCGACCGCGCGTCGCTCGATGGTCGTCCGCTCCAGCGGGGCCTTCGCGGCGGGCGCGGCGTATGCGGCAACAACTGTGGTCATGCCGGGGTTCTCCTAGCGGGGGTCGGCGTGCCCTGGCTGCCTTCGGCCGGGCACGATCACCAGCCTGCCGCATGTTCCGCGGTCCGCCCAGGTCACGGCCTTGCGTACGACTGCCGTGCGTACCACTGGCGGGGTCAGGATGCTGTGCGTACGACCAGGAATACTGGACGTATGGAACGTACGGACGGACAGCCGGAAGCCACCGGAGCAGCCGCGGGCACCGCGGGGCACGCACTGGACCGGCGGGCCGAGCTGAGCGAGTTCCTGCGCAGCCGGCGGGCCCGGCTGAAGCCGGAGGACGTGGGGCTGCCGGACTTCGGCCGGCACCGGCGGGTGCCGGGGCTGCGCCGCGAGGAGCTGGCGCAGCTGGCCGGGGTGTCGGTGGCGTACTACACGCGCCTGGAGCAGGGCAACGGCCGTAACGTCTCGGCGGAGGTCCTGGACGCGATCGCCCGCGCCCTGCGGCTGACGGACGCCGAGCATGCTCACCTCACGCATCTGGCGAAGCCGAAGTCGCACAAGAAGAAGCCGGCCGCCAGGCAGCAGCAGGTCCGCTCCGCGCTGCTGCAGCTGCTGGACACGATGGACGGCGTACCGGCGTACATCGTCGGGCGGCGCTCGGAGATCCTGGCGTGGAACCGGATGGCGGCGGCGCTCTTCGGTGACTGGGCGGAGCTGGCGCCGGCCGAGCGGAACTGGGCGCGGCTGGTGTTCCTGCGGCCCGACTACCGCGATCTCTTCGTCGACTGGGAGCAGAAGGCGATCGACATCGTCTGCGCGCTGCGGATGGACGCCGGCTGCTACCCCGACGACCCTCGGCTGTCGGCCCTGGTGGGCGAGCTGTCGGTGAAGAGCGAGGAGTTCCGGCGGCTGTGGGCGACGCATGACGTCAAGGAGAAGAACCACGGCGTCAAGCACCTGCACCACCCGCTGGTCGGCGACCTCGCCCTGAACTTCGAGTCCTTCCGCCTGGCGGGCGACGCGGACCAGTCCCTCATCACCTACCACGCCGAGCCGGGCTCCCTGTCCGCCGACTCCCTGCGTCTGCTGGCCAGTTGGGGCACGGACGCCACCCGGGCGGCCCCGTCGGTCCCGTAGCGCCCTGCTGCCCAGGGCGCTACGGATTCACCGGGCGCTACGGCTCACTTGCCGAAGTACGCGTCCCAGATCGTGATCTCCGACGTGTTGCCCTTCCTGTCGGTGATCTTGGAGCGGAGGGTGAGGGACCTGCCCTTCGCCGGGTTCTTCAGGGTGATTTTGCCGCCCTTGACGTCGACCTTCTGGAAGGTCCTGCCGTCGTAGGAGACGTAGACCGTCAGGGACTTGAGGTTCCTGCCCGCGGCCGAGCCCTCCACGGTGACCGGGAAGGTGACCGTCCTGCCCGCGGTGACGCGGCTGTCCAGGCCGGTCTCGATGCCGTAGTGCAGGGTGGAGGACGGCAGCTCGGTGAAACCGTCGCCCGACGGCTTCTTCGAGCGGAAGGTCCAGGTCGCGTCGATGCGGGACGACGCCTCCGCGACCTTGGCCGAGCGTGTGACCGAGGTGGTCAGCCGGTACGCGGCGTCACCGGCCGGCACCGTGAAGGTCTCGCCGAACAGCGGGTCGGCGTTGGAGGCGACCTTGGTGCCGTTGCGGTACAGGGTCGTCTTCACCGAGGTGAAGTCGGAGTACCCGGCGTATCTGCCGGAGTCGGCGAACAGCGGCAGCGAGCCGTACATCGCGTTGCCGTCGCGGAACAGGCCGAGACCGGCGCCGACGTGCGGCCCGAAGACCGCGGTGTTGACCGTCTTGGTGTACGTGCGGCCGGGCTTGAAGGTGAACTCGCCGAGCCGGTAGCCCGCTTCGGCGACCGGGAAGCCGTCCTGGTCCTTGCCGCCGTACTGGGTGAACTGCAGCTGCCAGTTCGCCCCGCCGGTGGCGGACAGGTGCAGGGTGCGGGTGCCGGGGAGCTTCTGCGGGATGTCGATCGAGGAGGCGCCGAAGCTGCCGGGCAGCCAGCCGGTGGCGCCGATCGAGCCGGTCTTGCCGCTCGCGGAGGCGCCGAGCCGGACCTTGACCGTGGCCAGCTCACTCGCCTTGAAGTGCTTGGTGTAGCCGGTGGCGAGCTGCTTGACCGGGCCGCCGGTCGTGACGTCGTACTCCTCGCTCGCGCCCTTGGCCCAGTGCGCGTCCCACTGCTGGTACAGCGACCCGGCGGGCAGCTTCGGGCCCAGGTGGGCGGTGCGGAAGTTGTTGTACGAGTCCAGGAAGAAGCCGTAGCTGTAGTCGCCGTCGCCGACCCTGAGGTCGAAGCCCGGGTAGGCGAACTGCGACGTGACGCCCTTGGCCGGGACGGTGATGTCGACCGGCTTGGTCTTGCGCGCGTCGATCGTGATCGTCTGCTTCTTGCCGACGGTCAGCTTCGGCTGGGCGATCCAGTCGACGCCCTTGCCGAAGTCCTTGGGGTCGGTGAACACGGAGGTGTTGAGGATGTACGTGCCCTTCCGCGCGCGCACCTTCACCGTGCCCGACGCGTCGTACGGACTCACGTCCGTGCCGTTCGCGAGACCGGCGACACCGGTGAGGCCGGCGCTGTAGTTCTTCGCCGGCCTGCCGTCACGGCCGATGAACTTCAGCGTGACGTCGTACGACTCCACCTCCCGCGTCACCCCGGCGGCCGTGCGGATCGTCTGGCCGGCACCGGTCGCGGTCACGTAGGCCGAGTAGGCGCCGTCGAGGGTGCCGCCCAGCCTGGTGTTGACGGTGAGGTCGACGGAGGCCGTGCCGTGGGCCGGGACGGTCACCTTGGTCGCGCCGAGCGTGAAGAAGCCCGCCGGGGCCGGATTACCCCTGGGGTCGAGGGCGGTGCTGCCCAGGGTGAGGGTGGCGGCCTGGTCGCCGAGGTTGCGGTACGTCACCTTCTTGGTGACCGGCTTGTCGTCGGTGTGCGGCCACTGCTGCACGCCGAAGCCGACCGAGACCGGCTCGGCGATCACGGACTGCGTGATGGCCCTGTCCACCGCGATACGGCCCGAACCCTGCTGGAACGGCGTGTAGGCGCCGCCCTTCGCGGAGCCGGTCAGCGCGCCCTTGAGCTCGGCGTAGCCCCAGTCGGGGTGCTCCTGCTTGAGGATCGCGGCGGCGCCCGCGACATGCGGGGTGGCCATCGAGGTGCCGGAGATCGTCAGATAGCCCTCGGGCTTCTCGCCGACCTCCTTGTCGATGACGCTGCCCTTGGCCGCGGCGGCGGTGATGTCCACGCCGGGCGCGGTGACGTCCGGCTTGATCGCGCCGTCGCCGACGCGCGGGCCGGTGGAGGAGAAGTCGGCGAGCTTGTCCTGCTTGTCGACGGCGCCGACGGTGAGCGCGGCGTCCGCGCTGCCCGGCGAACCGATCGAGTGGGGGCCGTCGTTGCCCGCGGCGATCGCGAACAGGATGCCCTTCTCCGCGGACAGCTTGTCGACCTCGGCCTCGAGCGGGTCGATGCCGGGGCTGTCGTAGCCGCCGAGGCTGAGGTTGACGACGGAGGCGCCCTGGGAGGCCGCCCACTCCATGCCGGCGAGGATGCCGGAGTCGTCACCGGAGCCGGAGTCGTCCAGCACCTTGCCGTTGAGGATCCTGGCGCCCGGTGCGACACCCGTGTATTTCCCGCCGGACTTTGCGCCGGTGCCCGCCACGATGGACGCGACGTGCGTGCCGTGCCCGAAGTGGTCGGTGGCGTCCTTGGCGCCGGAGAAGTTCCTGGACTCGATCACCTGGTCCTTGAGGTCCGGGTGGCTGGTGTCCACGCCGGTGTCGAGGACGGCGACCTTCACGCCCTTGCCGGTGTAGCCGGCCTTCCACGCGGTCGGGGCGCCGATCTGCGGCACCGACGTGTCGAGGGAGGCCTTGCGGACGCCGTCGAGCCAGACGTGCGCGATGCCGGAGGCGGTCCGGTCGCCGTCGGTGACGGCGTGCCACAGCGCGGCGGTGTCCTGGACCGGGGCCTGCACGGCGTCGGCGTTGAGCGCGGCCAGGCTGTGGCGCAGATGACCCGCGTCCCGGACGACGGCCTTGGCCCTCGCGGCGCTGCCGCGGTAGCCGACGATCACCTTCAGGCCGTTCTTCTGGGCCCTGCGGGTGGCGGCCTTGTTCAGCTCGGTGACGTCGAACAGCCGCTGGTCCAGCGTGCCGGAGGCCACCAGGCGGGCCGCGTCGGCGGGGACGACCAGCGTGTGCCCCTCGGTCCGCCGGACCTGGAAGGGTATGTGCTCGCGGCCCTCGGCCCGCTCCAGGCCGACGATGCGGCCCTTGGCGTCGAGGGCGACCCGGTCACCGGTGATGAGGGTGACATGGGTCCTGGCGGTGAGCGCGGAGGCGCCTGCCGGGGTGCGCTCCGCCGGCCTCGCGGACGCCGGGCTGGTCATACCCGCTGCGAGCGCGACGGCCGCTGCCGTGGCCACACCGGCCGCGGCAGCTCTTTTCACTTGTCTGCGCAAGATCTCCCCCTGGAGATGGAGTCCCGGGCGAATTCCCCGTTCACCCGGCCGGGGGTGGTCTCGTACGCATGACCATCACCCCCCGGATCACGCAGTATGCCGGGGGGTGATCAAACGCCTCAATAGACGAAAGGACGGTAAGAGAAAGGCCGGGAAACTGTTACACGGCGGGCTGATCACCGTTACACAACCGCGAAGTTCCCTACGGGAGAACGGAGTTAGGCCCCGGCGTTCTCTCTTACCGTGATCTTGCCCTTACGGATGGTTGCCAGCCGTGGCGCCTTCTTCGCGATGGCGGAGTCGTGGGTGACCATGACGAAGGTCAACCCGTGCTCCTTCCACAGGCGTTCGAGTACGTCCATGATCTCGTCCCGCATTCCCTCGTCCAGGTTGCCGGTCGGCTCGTCGGCGAGCAGCACCTTGGGCTTCTTCACCAGGGCGCGGGCGATGGCGACGCGCTGCTGCTGCCCTCCGGACATCTCACCGGGCAGATGACCGAGGCGTTCGCCGAGACCGACGGAGTGCAGGGCCTCGGCGGCCAGTTCGCGGCGCTCCTTGACCTTGATGCCGAGGGGGACGAGGGCCGTCTCCACGTTCTCCTGGGCGGTGAGGGTGGGGATGAGGTTGAAGGACTGGAAGACGAAGCCGATGTTCTCACTGCGGACCCTGGTCAGCCGGGCCTCGCTCAGCATGGCCAGGTCGGTGCCGTCCAGGACCACTTCGCCGGAGCTGGGACGGTCCAGGCCGCCGAGCATCTGGAGGAGGGTGGACTTTCCGCCGCCGGTGGGACCCTGGATGACGAGCCGGTCGCCGTCGCCGATGGTCAGGTCGACTCCGTCGAGGGCGTGGACGGTGTCCTTGCCCCGGGTGTAGCGCTTGGTCACGTTCTTGAGTTCGTACATGGTGGCTCCTGGAGGGTTCGGAAATGACGTGCTGACGCGCAAGGGGCCCTGACCGAGGGGCCCTTACTCCACCCGCCTCAGCGCGTCCGCCGGCCGCAGCCGCGACGCCCGCCACCCGCCGAACGCCCCCGCGATCAGCCCGCCCGCCACCGCGAGGCCCACCGCGAGGACGATCGTCGTGACGCTGACCGGGGCCGTGAGGGCGACCTCCAGGGTCCTCGCCGTCTGACGGCCCGGGCCGCCGAAGCCGCCACCGCCGAAGCCACCGCCCCCGCCGCCGCCACCGCCCAACTGGGCCTGAAGCGTCGGACTGATGGCCGTGACGACGTACGCGCCCGCCAGGCCGAGCGCGATGCCGAGGGCGCCGCCGACCAGGCCGTTGACGACGGCCTCGCCGACCACCTGCCGGGTCACCCGGCCCGACCTCCAGCCCAGCGCCTTCAGCGTGCCGAACTCGCGGACGCGCCGCGAGACCGCGGCCGACGTCAGCAGACCGGCGACCAGGAACGCGGCCACCAGCACCGCGATGGACAGCCACGTGCCGACGTTGGTGGCGAGGGAGGAGGCCGTGGACAGGGAGCCCGAGACCGTCTTCGCCAGGTCGGAGGAGGTGGTGACCGTCGTACCCGAGACGTTCTGCTGGATCGCGCTCTTGACGGAGTCGATCCGCTGGGAGTCGGTCGCCTTGACGTAGATCGTGGTGACCTTGTTCGCGTTGTCGCTCAGGGTCTGCGCCTGCTCGAGCGGGATGTACAGGTTGGCCGCCGAGTCACCGCTGCTGGCCGTCGCGATGCCGATGACCGCGTACGTGACGCTCTTGATGGTGACCGTGGAACCGACCTTGAGGCTCTTCTCCTTGGCGTACGAGGCGTCGGCGACGACGACCTTGGCGTCCGTCTCGGTCGCCTTGAAGGTACGGCCGCTGGTGATCTTCGAAGAGGTCAGCGGGCCGAGCTCCGGCTTGGTCACGTCGGTGCCGAAGACCGAGTACTGGTTGACGTCGAAGTTGGCGCCGCCGCCCTTGACCTCGCCCTGCGGCCGGCCGGTGCCCTCGCCCCGCTGGAAGCCGCCGCCCCCGTTCTGCTGGAACTGGCCGCGCGTGAACTGGCCGCTGACCTTGAGCACCCTGAGGCTCAGCCCGCCCACGGCGGACGAGACGCCCTGCTGGTCGCCGACCTTGGTGACGGTGGAGGAGGCCAGGGTGGTGAAGCCCTGGACCATGACACGGTCGCTGCTCTGCGTCGAGCCGTCGCCGTTGTCCTTGGCGTCGAACTGGAAGCGCGGCCGCTGCGCGTCGCCGGTGGTGGCGCTCGCCGCCTTGGTGACCGTCATGTCCGTACCCAGGCCGTACAGCGACTGGAGGACCTTGTCCTGGGCCTTGCCCATGCCGTTCGACACGGAGTTGACCACGATGACCAGCGCGATGCCCAGCGCGAGTCCGGAGGCGACGACGAGAGCCGCCTTTCTGCGGCGGCGCAGTTCGCGCCTCAGGTAGGTGAAGAACATGGCCCGCAAGCTAGGTACGGACCGTGATGACACCATAAGGCCGACATAAAAGAAGCATGAGAAGGCTGTGTTCGGGCCCGGAAACACCGATGCCGCCCCTGGGGGCGGCATCAGAGAGCTGTGGCAGACGCGACGTCAGACGGCCGAACCGGCCTTCCACTGCGCCCAGTCCAGGTTCCAGCCGTTGAGGCCGTTGTCCGGGGAGACCGTCTTGTCGCCGGTGTTCTGGACGACCACGACGTCACCGATCAGCGAGTTGTTGTAGAACCACGCGGCCGGCATGTTCTTGTCGCCCGCGCCCTTGACGTCCTGCAGACCGACACAGCCGTGGCTGGTGTTGACGCTGCCGAAGACGGACGGGGCACCCCAGTAGTTGCCGTGGATGAAGGTGCCGGAGCTGGTCAGGCGCATGGCGTGGGGCACGTCCTTGATGTCGTACTCGCCCTTGCCGTCGGAGTCCTTGAAGCCGACCGTCGCGCCGTTCATCCGGGTCTGGGTGAACTTCTCCGAGATCACCATCTGGCCCTCGTACGTGGTGTGCTCGGGCGAACCGGCGGAGATCGGGATGGTCTTGACGACCTTGCCGTCCTGCGTGACCTTCATCTGCTTGGACTTCGCGTCGACGTACGACACCTGGTTGCGGCCTATGTGGAAGGTGACCGTCTTCTGCTGGATGCCGTGGACGCCGGGCGCGCCCTCGACGCCGTCGAGCGCGAGCTTCAGGGTGACGGTGGAACCCGCCTTCCAGTACTGCTCGGGCCGGAAGTCCAGGCGGTTGGCGTTGAACCAGTGGCCGACGACCTCCTGGCCGCTGCTGGAGCTGACCGTGATGCCCTTCTGCACGGCCGCCTTGTTGGTGATCGCCTTGTCGAAGTTGATCGACACCGGCATGCCGACGCCGACGGTGGAGCCGTCGTCCGGGGTGTAGGTGCCTATGAAGCTGTTGGCCGGGGAGACCGTGGTGAACGACGCGTTCTCGTGCGCCACACGGCCCTGGGAGTCCTTGGCCTCGGCGGCCACCTTGTACGTGGTGGAGCGCTGGAGCTGGACGGTCGGCTTCCAGCTGTGCTGGTCGGCGGAGAGCTGGCCGGCGACGGCCTTGCCGTCCTGTGTGGTCATCTGCACACCCGTGAGGGTGCCCTTGCTGACCGTGACGGCGGCGGAGTTGTTGATGGAGGCGTTGTCGGAGCCGTCCTTCGGCGTGATCGTGATCTGCGCCTCGGACGACTTCTTCGCAGCGGCCGCGTCGGCCTTGGCCTGCGAGCTGTCGCCGTTGCCGCTGGCGGAGGCCTTGCCACCGCCAGAACACGCCGTGAGCATCAGCACACTGCCGAGCAGAGCGGACGCGGTCATCAGACCCTTGCGCCGCTTACTGTCCGTCATCACAAGCTTCTCCATCGTTGCCGAGTCGCGATCCCCGAGAGTCCCCGTAAGAACCTTTAACCTTCAACGCTACGGCCGCACCGTCCCGTTCCCCATCCAGTGGATCTGTGGGACACACCACGTCCGCCACGGCATGGGTGGTGCATCCGCCACAGTGCGGGGGCGCGGGAGGCGGCCCGTGCGCTCCCTGAGACGACGAAACCCCGGACGGCGGTTGCCGCCGGGGTCACAACTGCCCCGGGACGCTCAGCCGATGCCGTCCTCTTCCTCGTCGTCCTCCTCATCATCCTCGTCCAGGTCCCAGTCGGGCGAGTCAGGGTCGTACTCGATCCGCTCACTCGACCAGGACGCCTGCTGGAGCTCCACCCCGGGCACCTCGCTGACCAGGTCGAACGGATCCACGAGATAGGCGAGGGCCTCCGCGGTGTCTTCCGTCACAGCGCCCTCGGCCTGGGTCCGCTCGCCCTCCGGCAGCTCCGGATCCTGCGCGAGGCGGCGCAGCGCGGCCTTGGTGACCTGGTCCTCGTCCTGCACCTCGAGGACCAGCTCCACCCGAAGCCGTACAAAACGTGATGTCTCTTCGTCACTCATGGCGCGAGCGTACGACCGAAACCTCTCGTGACTTTCCTGTGACCCGCGACTTTCACTAACATCGCTCCACACGGCCAATTCGCCAGCGTCACAAGGGGATCGATATTCCGTGCCATCCGCTCGCCGTCCGCTGCTGACCGCCACCGCCGCGGGCACTCTGCTCTGCGCGCTGTGGTTCGTCCCGTCCGCGAACGCCTCACAGGACTCCCCGACCAGAGCGAGCGCGGAAACCGCCGCGACGCAGGTGACACAGCAGGCCAGGGCGGTGTCGACGGTGGCCGCCGAGGAGGGCACCGAACTCGCCGACACCGGCAGCCCGGACACCACGCCGTACGTCGTCGGCGGCACGCTCTTCCTCGCGGTCGGCGCCGGATTCGTGGTGTATTCGGTGCGTCGCGAACGCCTGGGCTTTTAATTTCCCTTGACGATTCTTTGGCAGTGAACTCATAGTGCGGCCATGAAGAGATCATCGGGCGTGCGGCTGTGCGCCACGGCGGCTGTGGGTGCACTGTCGCTCGCCCTTGTCACGGGGTGTTCCGACGGGGGATCGAAGGACCCCGGGGGTACGGCGAAGCCGGCCGCGAAGGCGCTGAGCGCCACGGAGTTGAAGAAGCTGATCGTCGCCGACGGCGAGGTGCCCGGCTACAAGGTGGCACCCGTTCCCGCCACCCGCGCCAAGCCGATCACGACCGACAGCGCGCTGTGCCGGCCGCTGGCCCGCGTGATGAGCGGGCTCCCGCCGGTCGAGGCGGCGGCGCAGACCGACCGTCTAGCCACGGAGAACCAGACGAAGGGTCCCTCGGACAAGGCGACTTCCATGAAGGACCTGGCCGACGGGAAGTTCGAGGAAGCGATCCACACGTCCCTGGACCGGGACGTCACCACGGTCGCCCTGGCCTCGTACGACGGGTACGGCGCCGAGAAGGCGCTCGCCACGGTCCGCACGGCCGTGTCCGGCTGTGCGAACGGCTTTCCCGCCGCACAGGCGGGCACGAAGACGAGGTTCACCAAGGTCACCGAGGAGAAGGCCACGGCCACCGGGGACGGGTTGGTGGCGTTCACCGCGACCATGGACACCGGCGACGGGGACCCGGCGCCCGTCCACGCCGAGGTCGTCCGGACCGGGGCCACCCTGTCGGTCTACTTCACGTCGAACCTGGGCGCGATGATGGACAAGAAGGCGTACGCGGTGTCGCCGGAGGTCGTCAAGGCCCAGCAGGCCAAGCTGAAGTGACGCGACACCAGAAGAGGGGCCCGGTACGACGACCAGGGCCCCTCTTCCTGTCCTCGGTGCCTTACTGCAGCGGGCCGGTGACCGACTCCGCCGCGGTGACCAGGTGGCCGCCGCGCACGAAGGTGTCGGCCGCGGCCAGGTCGGGCGCCAGGAACCGGTCCGGGCCCGGGCCCTGCACCCCGGCGGCGCGCACGGCGTCGATGACGGCCCGGGAGGCGGGCGCGGGGGTCAGGCCCTCGCGCAGCTCTATGGCGCGGGTGGCCGCGTAGAGCTCGATCGCGATGATCCGGGTGAGGTTGTCGACGGCGGTGCGCAGCTTGCGCGCGGCCGACCAGCCCATGGAGACGTGGTCCTCCTGCATGGCGGAGGACGGGATGGAGTCCGCCGAGGCCGGTACGGCGAGCCGCTTCAGCTCGCTCACGAGCGCGGCCTGCGTGTACTGGGCGATCATCAGCCCGGAGTCGACACCGGCGTCGTCCGCGAGGAACGGCGGAAGCCCGTGGCTGCGGTTCTTGTCGAGCAGCCGGTCGGTGCGGCGCTCGGCGATGGAGCCGAGGTCGGCGGCGGCGATGGCGAGGAAGTCCAGGACATAGGCCACGGGCGCGCCGTGGAAGTTGCCGTTGGACTCCACACGCCCGTCGGGCAGCACGACCGGGTTGTCGACGGCGGAGGCCAGCTCGCGCTCGGCGACCAGCCGGGCGTGCGCGACGGTGTCCCGCCCGGCACCGGCGACCTGCGGGGCACAGCGCACCGAGTAGGCGTCCTGGACGCGCGGGGCGTCGTCCTGGTGGTGCCCGGTGAGCTGCGAGCCCTGGAGCACGGCGAGCATGTTGGCGGCGGAGGCACCCTGCCCCGGGTGCGGCCGGATGGCGTGCAGCTCGGGCGCGAGCACCTTGTCGGTGCCGAGCAGCGCCTCCAGGCTGAGGGCGGCGGTGACGTCGGCGGACTTGTAGAGGGTGTCGAGGTCGGCGAGGGCCATGACCAGCATGCCGAGCATGCCGTCGGTGCCGTTGAGGAGGGCCAGTCCCTCCTTCTCGCGCAGCTCGACGGGCTTGATCCCGTGCTCGGCGAGGAGTTCCCCTGCCGGACGGATCTGGCCGTCGGGCCCCTCCGCGTCCCCCTCCCCCATGAGGGCGAGGGCGCAGTGGGACAGCGGGGCGAGGTCGCCGGAGCAGCCGAGGGAGCCGTACTCGTGCACGACCGGGGTGATCCCGGCGTTCAGCACGTCGGCCATGGTCTGCGCGACCTCGGGCCGCACGCCCGTGTGTCCCGAGCAGACGGTCTTGAGCCGCAGGAACATCAGGGCTCGTACGACCTCCCGCTCGACCCGCGGGCCCATGCCCGCGGCGTGCGAGCGGACGATGTTGCGCTGCAGCTGGGCGCGCAGTTCCTGGCTGATGTGCCGGGTCGCCAGGGCGCCGAAGCCGGTGGAGACGCCGTAGACCGGGTCCGGCTTCGCGGCCAGCGCGTCCACGATCTCCCGGGCCGCGGCCAGGGCCGCCACCGCCTCCGCCGACAGCTCGATGCGGGCACCGCCGCGCGCCACGGCGAGAACGTCGGACGCCGTGACACCGGACGTCCCCACCACCACAGTGTGCATATCCATATTCAGGAGCGTACGCATTGAATGCGGTGATGTCACTAGTGGGGAACGGGAGTGCCCCTTACCGAAAGGTGTGGCCTTCGCCTCACGTACGACCTCACGCCCGGCGCCCGCGGAACCGGCGTCGCTCGGCGGGCGCCAGATGCGGCGGCTCGTCCGCCAACCGTACGACCGGATCCTCCGGCCCCTCCCGGCCCGCCACCACCGGCCGGTCCGCGCGCAGGGCCTTGGCCCGGTACTGGGCGGCGTCGGCGAGCCGGAACAGCCGCCGGGCGTCGCGCACCTCCCCGATCGCGTCCTCGGTCGAGGCGACCCCGCACGCCACCCCCTCCCCCAGCTCCAACTCACCAGCCCGGCGGCACAGTTCGTCGGCGACCTTGACGACGTCGTCGGCGGGCGGCCCGACCGCCAGCAGACAGAACTCGTCCCCGCCGAGCCGCGCGACCAGCGCGCCCCGCACCATCGCCCCGCACAGCGACAGCACCGAGCCGAAGCGCTCCAGCAGACGGTCGCCGACGGCGTGCCCGAGGGTGTCGTTGACCCGCTTGAGCCCGTTGAGATCGCAGACGACGAGGCTGACGACCACGCCCTCGGTACGGTGCCGCTCGACGGCCGCCTCCAGGTGGACGTCCACGGCACGGCGGTTGGCGAGTCCGGTGAGGGCGTCGGTGAAGGCGAGCCGGCGGGCCTCCTCCAGCCGCTCGGACTGCGCGAGGCCCGCGGCGACGACGGCGGCCAGGACGGTGGCGAACTCGGCGTCGGCCGGGCCGAACACGGGGGCGTCGGCGGGGCGGGCGACGTACAACTCGCCCCAGGCCCGGCCGTGCAGCACGACGGGCGCGACCACACAGCAGCCCCGGCCCCGGCGGCGCAGGGCGGCGACGCGCTGGTGGAAGTAGCCGGGAGTGCCGGCGGCGGTCCCCTCGGCGGTCTCCACCCAGGCGTTGGGCCCGCCCCCGCCGGCCCACCGCTCGTGCAGGAACTCGGTGATCTCCGGGAACTGGTGCACCGGATAGGTCTCGGCCTCCGGGAACTCCTCCTCGTCGGGTCGCCGGTCCCCGACGTTCACCAGGACCCGCAGCCGCCCCAGCTCCCGCTCCCACACCGACAGCGCGGCGAAGTTTCCGTCCAGCGCGCGACAGGCCCCGAGCGCGGCGGCCTGCCATGCCCCCGGCGCGGTGTGCGTCGCCGCCATACCCTGCGCCAGCGCGACGACGGCCGCGAGCCGCTTGTCCTCACCCATTACTCCAGGTTAGGGATGATTTGATGCAATCGGGACATTGATCTGCTCCCAGGGGCGCCGCTTCACTCCCCGGGCCACTCCGGCTTGCGCTTCTCGTTGAACGCCGCCACCCCCTCCGCCCGGTCCGCCGAGAAGGCCACCGTGCGCCAGGCCGCGTCCTCGACCTCCAGACCGGCCCGCAGATCCAGCCCGTGCCCCAGGCGCAGCGCCCGCTTGGCGGCCCGCAGCCCGACCGGCGAGTTCCCGGCGATCCGCGCGGCCAGCGCCAGCGCCTCCTCCCGGTCCCGCCCCTCCTCCACCAGCTGGTCCACCAGCCCCAGCTCGGCCGCCTCGGCCGCCTCCACCCGCCGCGCGGAGAAGATCAGCTCGGCCGCGCGCGCCGCTCCGACCCGCCTCGGCAGCAGCTGCGTACCGCCACCGCCCGGGATCACGCCCACGGAGACCTCGGGCAGCCCCACCACCGCCGTACGGTCGGCGACGATCAGGTCGCAGGACAGGGCCAGTTCGAAGCCGCCGCCCAGCGCGAAGCCGTGCACCGCCGCGACCGTCGGCATCGGCAGCTCCAGCACCCCGGTGTACGCCCCGCGCGTCACCGGCCGCTGCCGCCGCAGATCGGCGTCGCTGAAGGAGTTCCGCTCCTTCAGGTCGGCCCCGACGCAGAACGCCCGCTCGTGCGAGGAGGTCAGCACGACCACGCGCGCGTCCGGATCACCGGCCAGCGCCGTACAGGCGGCGGACAGGGAGCGGGCCATCTCCGTCGAGACGGCGTTCATGGCCTTGGGCCGGTCCATGACCAGTTCCGCGACCGGCCCGTGCCTCCGCACCAGCACGAACTCCCCGAACCGCTCCTCGCTCATGACACCCTCCGGCTCACGTGTTAACGCGGGTTAACTCACTGTCGGCCCGATCATCGCAGCCGTACCCGATCCCGGGAAAGCCCAGGGGGCTACGCCCGTTCGAGTGACATCCCGGCCGTCTCACCCCACATCACCCACAGGACGGCATAGCGTGCGTCCGCCACGGCGCACGCGGGGCGCACGGCGGGGAGGGAAGCCATGACACCGATACGCGCACAGGTCCAGGCGGAGCCGGACGAGAGCGCCGCGCCCGGCGGCGTACGACGCGGTCGGCACCGCAAGCCGCGGCCCCGCAAGGTGCTGCTCGCCGCGGGCGGTCTCGCCCTGGCCGCGGGCGTGCTCAGCCTGGTCCGGGTCGCCTCGGACCCGGGGGTCGGCTCCCCCGGCACGGCGGAGGCGGAGCCCCGCCTCGGCACCAAAGGCGCCACGGACCACGCGGCCAACACGGCCGTCACGGTCGTCGCCTCGCCCACCGCACTGCCCTCGGCCACCTCCGCCATGGGCGGCAGAAGCCCCGCCCCGGCAGCCACCGGCCCGGCGACGCCCCGTATGACTCCGCCCGCCTCCACGGCAACGCCGTCCGGCGGGACCACACCCCCGGCCACGACGCCCGAGCCCACGCCGCCACAGCCCTCGGCGACGCCGACCACCCCGGCCCGACCGCCGACGACTCCGCAGCCCACGCCCACCACCCCGGCGCCCGGCCACAGCACGACGGCCCCGGACCCGGGCGGGCTGTGCGTGCCGGTGATCGGCCTGTGCGTGGACCTACCGGGACGAGGAGGGAAGTAGCGTCACGAGCGCCCGTCGCGGCGGGCGAGCAGCCAGGGCTCGACCACACCGAGCCCGCGCACCGGCCGCTGCCACATCGGCTGGAGCGCGAAGCGGTACACCGGCGGCTCCTCGCCCTCCTTCTCGGCGGCCGCCGCGGCCTCGGCCGCCTCCGCCTCCGAGGCGGGCGCCTCGGCGGTACGGATCAGCTCCTCGGCGAACGCGCTGTCCACGAGCACGGCGTCGCGCGGCGCTATCGAGGTCAGCCGGGAGGCCAGGTTCACCGTCGTACCGAACACATCGCCCATACGCGTGGTGACCGTGCCGAACGCCATGCCGACGCGCAGCTCGGGCATCGTCTCGTCGTGCGCCATGGTCTCGACCAGCCGCAGCGCGATGTCCGCGGCCGTCCCCGCGTCGTCGGCGGCGTACAGCACCTCGTCACCCAGGGTCTTGATGAGCCGCCCGCCACGTGCGGCGACGAGATCGGCGGCGGTGGTCTCGAAGGCCTCGACCAGCTCGCCGAGTTCTTCCTCCTCCATCCGGCGGGTGAGCCGCGTGAACCCCACCAGATCGGCGAAACCGACCGCGAGCCGCCGGTCGACCATCTCCTCGTCGTCGGCTGCCTGCACGACCCGTCCGGCCGAGGCGGCGAGCTGGCGGCGCCACACGTAGACCAGGAACTCCTCCAGCTCGGGCAGGAGCAGCTCGACGATCGGGTACGTCACCTCGGTACGGGTCATACCGGGCTCGGGCGGCTCGGTCAGGCCCTCCAGGAAGGAGTCCATCTGCCATTCGGCCAATCGGGCGGTGGTCTGCCCCGTCGACCGGGCCACCTGCACCGCCATGGCCTCACTCAGCAGCCCCGCCTCGACCAGACCGGCGAGGCGGCGCAGCGCCAGCACGTCGGCCTCGGTGAGCGCCTTGGCCTGCCCGATGTCGGCGAACCCCATGGCCCGCCAGAACCGCGACGCCAGCTCCATGGAGACACCGGCGCTGCGGGCCGCCTGGAAGGGGGTGTAACGGCGCTCCGCACCCAGGATGAGGTGTTCCAGACGCAGCGCCAGCGGGTCCTCGCCGGAGTCGGCGGCCTGCGGATCCGCTCCGGAACCCGTGTCGTCGACGGTCACGCCTGCTGCCCTTCCGATCTGTCACGGTCAGATATCGACCGGCCTCAACTGTACGGCAGGTGTGCGCCAGCTCACTCCGTCGGGTTTGGCCGAGGGTTCGTGTTCGGCGTCGGTGCGCGGCAACCCCTGGGGAGCCGCGGTGCCGCCCGCTGCGTGGCACCTGGCAAGCGCCGGCAAGCGAACCCGCCCCCGCCCAGCCACAGCCACAGCCCAGGGCACCGTCACGCCGGCCGCAGGTGCACGATGTCCCCCGCCCCCACCGGCTCCTGCACGCCCTCCCCCGTGGCGATGACCAGGCGACCGTCCCCGTCGACCGCCACCGCCTCGCCCACGATCGACCGGTCCCCCGGCAGCTCGGCCCGCACGGTGCGGCCGAGCGTGGCGCAGCCCGCCACGTAGGTCTCCTGCAGGCCGCTCGCGGCCGGATCCCCGCCCGCCTCCCGCCACCGCCCGTACCAGCCCTCCAGCGCCCGCAGCACCGCCCGCAGCAGCGGATCCCGGTCCGTGCTCACCGCGTCGGCCAGCGCCAGCGACCCCGCCTGCGGGACCGGCAGTTCGTCCGCCCGCAGCGAGACATTGATGCCGACGCCGATGACGACGGCGTCCTCGCCCGCCCGCTCGGCGAGGATGCCCCCCGCCTTGCGCTCCTCGCCCCCCACCGTCACCAGCAGGTCGTTCGGCCACTTCAGCGCCGTGTCGACGCCCGCCGCCCGGGACAGCCCGGTCGCCACGGCGACCCCCGTGAGCAGGGGCAGCCACCCCCACCGCGCCACCGGCACCTCGGCCGGCCGCAGCAGGACGGAGAAGAACAGCCCCGACCGCGGCGGCGCCGACCACTGCCGGTCCAGGCGCCCCCGCCCGGCCGTCTGCTCCTCGGCCACGAGCACCGCACCCTCCCCCACCTCCCCGGCGGCGGCCAGGGCGACCAGGTCGCTGTTGGTGGAGCCGGTCTGCCGGACCACGTCGAGGTGAGTCCACAGGCCCCCGTCCCGCACCAGAGCACGCCGCAGCACCGCGGCGTTCAGTGGGGGACGGTCCAGGTCGGACCAGCGGCTGCCGTTGTCGTCTGCTGCATTGTGCGGCGTCATGCAAGCCACCCTAGGTGTGGTAAACGACGCAGTGCTGATCGGTAGGCCCGCCACTACCCTACGGATGAGTAACCGTCCCCCCTTTTGAGCAGGCAGGGAGCCGCATCCCGATGTCCGAGCCGGAAGAGTTCGACATTCACACGACCGCGGGCAAGCTCGCGGATCTGCAGCGCCGTATCCACGAGGCGACGCACGCCGGCTCAGAGCGCGCCGTCGAAAAGCAGCACTCCAAGGGCAAGCTGACGGCCCGTGAGCGCATCGAGCTCCTCCTCGACGAGGGTTCCTTCGTCGAGCTGGACGAGTTCGCCCGCCACCGCTCCACCAACTTCGGCCTGGAGAAGAACCGCCCGTACGGCGACGGCGTGGTCACCGGCTACGGCACGGTCGACGGACGCCCCGTGGCGGTGTTCTCCCAGGACTTCACGGTCTTCGGCGGCGCCCTCGGCGAGGTCTACGGCCAGAAGATCGTCAAGGTCATGGACTTCGCCCTGAAGACCGGCTGCCCGGTCATCGGCATCAACGACTCCGGCGGCGCCCGCATCCAGGAAGGCGTGGCCTCCCTCGGCGCCTACGGCGAGATCTTCCGCCGCAACACCCACGCCTCCGGTGTGATCCCGCAGATCAGCCTGGTCGTCGGCCCGTGCGCGGGCGGCGCGGTCTACTCCCCGGCGATCACCGACTTCACGGTCATGGTCGACCAGACCTCGCACATGTTCATCACCGGCCCGGACGTCATCAAGACCGTCACCGGCGAGGACGTCGGCTTCGAGGAACTCGGCGGCGCCCGCACCCACAACAGCGCCTCCGGCGTGGCCCACCACATGGCGGGCGACGAGAAGGACGCCATCGAGTACGTCAAGCAGCTCCTGTCCTACCTGCCGTCCAACAACCTCTCCGAGCCCCCGGTCTTCCCGGAGGAGGCGGACCTCGCCGTCAACGACGAGGACCGCGAGCTGGACACCGTCGTACCGGACAGCGCGAACCAGCCGTACGACATGCACACGGTGATCGAACACGTCCTGGACGACGGCGAGTTCTTCGAGACCCAGGCGCTCTTCGCGCCGAACATCCTCACCGGCTACGGCCGGGTCGAGGGCCACCCGGTCGGCGTGGTCGCCAACCAGCCGATGCAGTTCGCCGGCTGCCTGGACATCGACGCGTCCGAGAAGGCCGCCCGGTTCGTGCGCACCTGCGACGCCTTCAACATCCCCGTGCTGACCTTCGTGGACGTACCCGGCTTCCTGCCCGGCGTCGACCAGGAGCACACCGGCATCATCCGCCGCGGCGCCAAGCTGATCTACGCCTACGCGGAAGCCACCGTCCCCCTCATCACGGTCATCACCCGCAAGGCCTTCGGCGGCGCCTACGACGTCATGGGCTCCAAGCACCTCGGCGCCGACCTCAACCTGGCCTGGCCCACCGCCCAGATCGCGGTCATGGGCGCCCAGGGCGCGGTCAACATCCTGCACCGCCGCACCATCGCCGAGGCGGACGATGTCGAAGCCACCCGGGCCCGGCTGATCCAGGAGTACGAGGACACCCTCCTCAACCCCTACATCGCGGCCGAGCGCGGCTACGTCGACGCGGTGATCATGCCGTCCGACACCCGCGCCCACATCGTCCGCGGCCTGCGTCAACTGCGCACGAAGCGGGAATCCCTGCCCCCGAAGAAGCACGGCAACATCCCCCTCTAAGGAGCCGCTGTGACGATCAGAGTCGTACGGGGCAACCCGACCCCGGAGGAGCTGGCCGCCGCCCTGGCGGTGGTCCGCGCCCGCGCCGCGGCGGCAGCGGCAACGCCGTCCGGCGCGAAGGGCCCGAGGGACGCGTGGTCCGACCCGAGCAGGATCGCAGCCCAACAGCTCCCGAAGCCGGGCCCGGCATCCTGGACCCGCACGTACTGGCCAACATGATGTGAACAGGGGCGCGGGGAACCGCGCACAGAAGAACAACACTGGGTGCCGATTTGAGTACGCCTACTCAGGCACCCTCACCCTGCCGAGCCCCACGCTAGTGGCATGCTGTGGTCAGACCCGAAAGACGAGCCGCCGGAGGAACTGCGCGAAGCGCAGGCCATGCTCCGGCGGCTCGGTCTCTTCATGGCCATAGCGATGATCCTGGCGATGCTGGTCATCGGCCTGAGGTGAGCCGACCAGCACCCCACGACTAACCTGACCCCATGACCGCAACGCACCGCAGGTCCGGGTCCCCACGCCACCGGCGACTCATCCTCGCGTCGAAGTCCCCCGCCCGCCTGGCCCTCCTCCAGCAGGCCGGTCTCTCCCCCGAGGTGATCGTCAGCGGGGTCGACGAGGACGCCGTCACCGCCCCCACCCCCGCCGAGCTGGCCCTCGCCCTGGCCGAGGCGAAAGCCTCCGTCGTGGCGGCGAAGCCGGAGGTGCAGGGCGCCCTGGTGATCGGCTGCGACTCGGTGCTGGAGCTGGACGGCCAGGCCCTCGGCAAGCCCGCCGACCCCGAGGAGGCGACCGCCCGCTGGAAGGCGATGCGCGGCCGGGCGGGGACGCTCCAGACGGGGCACTGCATCTGGGACACGGAGGCCAAGCGGTACGTGTCCGGGACCGCCTCCACCGTCGTCCGCTTCGGGGAGCCGAGCGACGAGGAGATCGCGGCGTACGTCGCCTCCGGCGAGCCCCTCTACGTCGCCGGGGCCTTCACCCTGGACGGCCGGTCGGCGCCGTTCATCGAGGGCATCGACGGCGACCACGGCAACGTGATCGGCATCAGCCTGCCCCTGGTGCGCAAGCTGCTGGCCGAACTGGGCGTCGGCATCACGGAGTTGTGGACACCGCCGGCCGAGTGACGACCTGGGCGGGCACGGAGTCCTGAGGGTCCTCGTCCCCGTCCTGCGGCTCGTCCGCACGGGGGGCCGGTACGACGGCCGCCGTACCCGGGGCCGCGACCGACCCGGGCTCGGCGACGGCCTGCGGGTCGCCACCCTCCCCCGCCCCACCGCCGGAGGCGGCCTGCCGCGGGCCGGCGTCGCGGTCGTACGTCATCAGGAGCAGTACGAGGAGGCCGAGGACGGCCACCATGAACAGGAACGCCGTCCAGCCGACCAGGCCCCAGACGAAGGCGCCCAGGAGGCCGTGTACGACCGCCACGCTGATCAGCAGGATCCGGCCGAAGCCCGCGGGGGCCCGGTCGCGTATCGCGACCAGGACGGCCACCAGGGCGCACAGGGCGAAGTAGAGGCCGAAGACGATGCCGCCGATCTTCGAGGACGTCGCCATCGTCGAGGGGTCGAGGCCGGCCAGGGACATGTTCTGCCGGTCGACGACGATTCCGAGGAACCAGTTCAGCGCCGCGATGAAGACCGCCTCCGCCAGGAGGACGACCGCCACGACCCACGCCACAGGCCTGCGCACCACCGCGGATCCACCCACTTTCGTGCCAGCGTTCTAGTTACCCCAGGTACGTTCGAGCCATCACGCACGCTACTAACGGGTAAACCCGGGGACAAGGGTTCGTGCGGCAGCAAAGAATCATTGGGCCATTCGTAGGGACTCGACAAAGAAACCGAGTGGGCCGCAGCACGCTCTCACAGAGACCTTGACCACACGAGCGGGCTAGGGTTTCCGGGAGGAGTCCTGCGTGCTGAGGCGCGACAAGGGCTTTCGCGGGTCGAGCGGGCCTCGAATCACGCTCCGTGTGGGCAAGCTCACCATTGGGGACGGGTCGAAGTGCCGTGTCGGCAGTCCCTAAACTCGGCTTGTTTCAAGGAGGGAGCCTCAATCGTGCGCAAGGTGCTCATCGCCAACCGTGGCGAAATCGCTGTCCGCGTGGCCCGGGCCTGCCGGGACGCCGGGATCGCGAGCGTGGCCGTCTACGCGGACCCGGACCGGGACGCTCTGCATGTCCGCGCCGCGGATGAGGCGTTCGCCCTGGGCGGTGACACCCCCGCCACCAGCTACCTGGACATCGAGAAGGTCCTGAACGCCGCACGCGAGTCCGGCGCGGACGCCATCCACCCCGGCTACGGCTTCCTGTCGGAGAACGCCGACTTCGCCCAGGCGGTGCTGGACGCGGGCCTGATCTGGATCGGCCCGCCGCCGCAGGCGATCCGCGACCTGGGCGACAAGGTGGCGGCCCGTCACATCGCCCAGCGCGCCGGCGCGCCCCTGGTGGCCGGCACCCCGGACCCCGTCTCCGGCGCCGAGGAGGTCGTGGCGTTCGCCGAGCAGCACGGCCTGCCGATCGCGATCAAGGCGGCCTTCGGTGGCGGCGGCCGCGGCCTGAAGGTCGCCCGGACCCTGGACGAGGTCCCCGAGCTGTACGAGTCCGCCGTCCGTGAGGCGGTGGCCGCCTTCGGTCGCGGCGAGTGCTTCGTGGAGCGCTACCTGGACCGCCCCCGCCACGTGGAGACCCAGTGCCTGGCGGACAAGCACGGCAACGTGGTCGTCGTGTCGACGCGTGACTGCTCGCTCCAGCGCCGGCACCAGAAGCTGGTGGAGGAGGCCCCCGCGCCGTTCCTCTCCGACGAGCAGGTCGCCGAGCTGTACCGCGCCTCGAAGGCCATCCTGCAGGAGGCCGGCTACGAGGGCGCGGGCACGTGTGAGTTCCTGGTCGGCCAGGACGGCACGATCTCCTTCCTGGAGGTCAACACCCGCCTCCAGGTCGAGCACCCGGTGACCGAGGAGATCTCGGGCATCGACCTGGTCCGCGAGATGTTCCGCATCGCCGACGGCGAGGAACTGGGCTACGGCGACCCGGCCCTGCGCGGCCACTCCTTCGAGTTCCGCATCAACGGCGAGGACCCGGGCCGTAACTTCCTCCCGGCCCCCGGCACGGTGACGCGGTTCGACGCCCCCGCGGGCCCCGGTGTCCGCCTGGACGCGGGCGTGGAGTCCGGCTCGGTCATCGGCCCGGCGTGGGACTCCCTGTTGGCCAAGCTGATCGTGACCGGCCGTACCCGCAAGGAGGCCCTGGAGCGGGCCGCCCGCGCCCTGGACGAGTTCCAGGTCGAGGGCATGGCGACGGCGATCCCCTTCCACCGCGCGGTGGTGAAGGACCCGGCGTTCGCCCCCGAACTCACGGGCTCGGACGACGCGTTCACGGTCCACACCCGCTGGATCGAGACCGAGTTCGTCAACGAGATCAAGCCGTTCACCGCCCCCGCCGACGTCGAGGCGGAGGAGGAGACCGGCCGTGAGACGGTCGTGGTCGAGGTCGGCGGCAAGCGCCTCGAGGTCTCCCTGCCCTCGTCCCTGGGCATGTCCCTGGCCCGCACCGGCCTCGCGGCGGGCGCCAAGCCCAAGCGCCGCGCGGCCAAGAAGTCCGGCCCGGTGGCCTCCGGCGACACCCTCGCCTCCCCCATGCAGGGCACGATCGTCAAGATCGCGGTCGAGGAGGGCCAGGAGGTCAAGGAAGGCGACCTGATCGTCGTCCTGGAAGCCATGAAGATGGAACAGCCCCTGAACGCCCACAAGGCGGGCACCATCAAGGGCCTGAACGCCGAGGTCGGCGCCTCCATCACGTCGGGCGCGCCGATCTGCGAGATCAAGGACTGACGGCAGGATTCTCAGAGACGCCCGGTGGACGGAAAAGTCTGCCGGGCGTTTCCCTTGTCGACTCCTTAGGGGCAGCCAACCTGAAGGGGCTCAGCGCCGGCGAAGGTCGGCCACCCGCCCCCGCTCAACCCCCGTCGGCTCCCCCATCCCCGACCGAAGCCCCATACCCCTGCGCGGCCCCGGCAGCGGAGCGCGTCGCGCCGGGGCCTGCTCACCCCCCGGAGGGGCCCCGTTCGCCCCGGCCACGGCGATCTGCACCCCTTGGTCGGCGAGCGCCTGCAACTCCGTGGCGGCACGGTCGTCGTGGGCCGGAGGCTCGTCGGTGACCAGCCGGGTGATGAGATCCGTCGGCACGGTCTGGAACATGGTGTCCGTGCCGAGCTTGGTGTGGTCGGCGAGGACCACGACCTCCGCGGCGGCTTGGACGAGGGCCCGGTCGACGGACGCCGAGAGCATGTTGGACGTGGAGAGCCCCCGCTCGGCGGTGAGCCCGCTCCCGGACAGGAAGGCCTTCGACACGCGCAGCCCCTGCAGGGACTGCTCCGCGCCGGAGCCGACGAGGGCGTAGTTGGAGCCGCGCAGGGTGCCGCCGGTCATCACGACCTCGACCCGGTTGGCATGGGCCAACGCCTGTGCGACCAGGAGGGAATTGGTGACGACGGTCAGGCCGGGCACCCGCGCGAGCCGGCGGGCCAGCTCCTGCGTGGTGGTACCCGCCCCGACGACGATGGCCTCGCCCTCTTCGACGAGGCCCGCCGCGAGGTCGGCGATGGCCGTTTTCTCGGCGGTCGCGAGATGCGACTTCTGCGGGAAGCCGGACTCTCGCGTGAACCCGCCCGGCAGTACCGCACCGCCGTGTCGGCGGTCGAGGAGTCCTTCTGCCTCCAGTGCCCGCACGTCCCGCCGTACGGTCACTTCGGAGGTCTGGACGACGCGGGCGAGTTCACGGAGCGACACGGCTCCGTTCGCTCGCACCATTTCGAGGATCAATTGGCGACGTTCAGCAGCGAACACGAAACTGACAGTAACCCCAGCGACCGTCTGCTTTCAGCAGTTTGCGCCGAATAACAGAAGTTGTTCGCATGGCAGGACGGGAAGTGGTATAGGACCTGGTCGCCCCGACTATGCCGTACGCAAACCCGGCAACTCCCCGTGACCAGCGGGGAGTCCGGATCCGCCGTCAGGCCTCCGCGCTCGCCTTGCGCGTGTGGAGCTGCCTGGCCACTTCCGCGATCGACCCCGAAAGGGAGGGGTACACGGTGAACGCGTTCGCGATCTGTTCGACCGTCAGATTGTTGTCGACGGCGATCGAGATGGGGTGAATCAGTTCCGAGGCGCGCGGCGCGACGACGACACCGCCCACGACGATCCCGGTGCCCGGCCGGCAGAAGATCTTGACGAAGCCGTCCCGGATGCCCTGCATCTTCGCGCGCGGGTTGCGGAGCAGCGGCAGCTTCACGACCCGGGCGTCGATCTTGCCCGCGTCGACGTCCGCCTGGGAGTAGCCGACGGTCGCGATCTCCGGGTCGGTGAAGACGTTGGAGGAGACCGTCTTGAGGTTCAGCGGGGCCACCGCGTCGCCGAGGAAGTGGTACATGGCGATACGTCCCTGCATGGCGGCGACGGAGGCCAGGGCGAAGACCCCGGTCACGTCACCGGCCGCGTAGACGCCGGGCGCGGTCGTCCTGGACACCTTGTCGGTCCAGATGTGCCCGGACTCGCGCACCTTGACGCCGGCCTCCTCCAGCCCCAGCCCGGCGCTGTTGGGAATGGCGCCGACGGCCATCAGACAGTGCGTACCGCTGATGACCCGGCCGTCGGCCAGCGTCACCTCGACCCGGTCGCCGACGCGCTTGGCGGACTCCGCGCGGGAGCGGGCCATGACGTTCATGCCACGGCGCCGGAAGACGTCCTCGAGGACCGCGGCGGCGTCCGGGTCCTCGCCGGGCAGCACGCGGTCGCGGGACGACACGAGCGTGACCTTGGACCCGAGGGCCTGATAGGCACCGGCGAACTCGGCACCGGTCACACCGGAGCCGACCACGATCAGCTCTTCCGGCAGCTCGGTGAGGTCGTAGACCTGGGTCCAGTTCAGGATGCGCTCGCCGTCGGGCTGGGCGTCGGGCAGCTCGCGCGGGTGACCACCGGTCGCGATCAGGACGGCGTCGGCGATGAGGGTCTCCTCGGTGCCGTCGGCGGCGGTGACGACGACCTTCCGGGACCCGTCGAGGGCCTGCATGCCCTCCAGCCGGCCGCGCCCGCGCAGGACCCGGGCGCCGGCGCGCGTGACCGAGGCGGTGATGTCGTGCGACTGGGCGAGGGCCAGCCGCTTCACACGGCGGTTGACCTTCCCCAGATCCACGCCGACCACCCGCGCGGCCTGCTCCAGCGGCGGGGTGTCGTCGGCGACGATGATGCCGAGCTCTTCGTACGACGAATCGAAGGTCGTCATGACCTCGGCCGTAGCGATTAGGGTCTTCGACGGCACGCAGTCGGTCAGCACCGACGCCCCGCCCAGACCGTCGCAGTCGACGACGGTCACCTCCGCGCCGAGCTGAGCGGCCACCAGCGCCGCTTCGTATCCGCCGGGTCCGCCACCGATGATCACGATCCGAGTCACGTACTCCATTGTCCCGCACGCCTCAAGGTGCTACTGCCCCGGGGCGCACGCGAGTGTCCTGGAGAGCCTCCTGGGGCACGAGTGACGGGACTTCTTCGCGCCGCACCCTGCCGTACCCTCTCTCCATGTCGCTCTATGCCGCGTACGCCGGCAACCTCGACGCGCGGCTGATGACCCGCCGCGCCCCCCACTCCCCGCTGCGCGCCACGGGCTGGCTGAACGGCTGGCGGCTGACGTTCGGCGGCGAGCAGCTGGGCTGGGAGGGCGCACTGGCGACGATCGTCGAGGAACCGCTCGCGCAGGTCTTCGTCGCCCTGTACGACATCGCACCCATGGACGAGGAGTCCCTCGACCGGTGGGTGGGCGTGGGCCTCGGCATCTACCGGCGCGCACGCGTGCGCGTGGCCACCCTGGACGGCGAGGAGCCGGCCTGGGCGTACGTCCTCGACGGCTACGAGGGCGGCCTGCCGTCGGCACGCTACCTGGGCGAGATCGCGGACGCGGCGGAATCGGCGGGAGCACCGCACGACTATGTGATGGAACTCCGCAAGCGCCCCTGCTGACCCACAGCGAGTCCACGCCCACTGACCACAGGGGACTCACAGCTGCCGCCTATAACCCCAGCTGCCCCATGTGTCGCGGCCTTCGTTGGAAACGACAAGACAACGATCGCCATCCCGTGATGTCTGTCATCTACGCGCGTAGGCGAAGACGAGCTACTCTCGTCGGCGTGAACGCATCTCTTCTTCCGGACGACATCCAGGGCGACCCGTACGCCGCCGCCGACGCCGCCGCCGCGCGCCTGCGCGAACTCACCGGCGCCGAGACCCACGACGTCGCCCTCGTGATGGGCTCCGGCTGGGCTCCGGCCGTCGACGCCCTGGGCGCACCCGACGCCGAGTTCCAGGTCACCGAGCTGCCCGGCTTCCCGCCGCCGGCCGTCGAGGGGCACGGCGGCAAGATCCGCTCGTACTCCTTCGGTGACAAGCGCGCCCTGGTCTTCCTCGGCCGCACGCACTACTACGAGGGCCGTGGCGTCGCCTCCGTCGCCCACGGCGTCCGTACGGCCGTGGCCGCCGGCTGCAAGACGATCGTGCTGACCAACGGCTGCGGCGGCCTGCGCGAGGGCATGCGCCCCGGCCAGCCGGTCCTGATCAGCGACCACATCAACCTGACGGCGACCTCGCCGATCGTCGGCGCCAACTTCGTCGACCTCACCGATCTCTACTCCCCGCGCCTGCGCGCCCTGTGCAAGGAGATCGACCCGACGCTGGAGGAGGGCGTGTACGCCCAGTTCCCCGGCCCGCACTACGAGACCCCGGCCGAGATCCGCATGGCCCGCGTCATCGGCGCGGACCTGGTCGGCATGTCCACGGTCCTGGAGGCCATCGCCGCCCGCGAGGCCGGCGCCGAGGTCCTGGGCATCTCCCTGGTCACCAACCTGGCCGCGGGCATGACCGGCGAGCCGCTGAACCACGAGGAGGTTCTGCAGGCGGGCCGCGACTCGGCCGCGCGGATGGGCGAGCTGCTGGGCCAGGTGCTGGGCAAGCTGTAAGGCGAGCAACGGGGGGCTGGGGGCGGAGTCCCCAGTGGACCAGGCAAACACGGAGAGGTTGATCCCAAGGTGCACGACGATCTCATCAGCAGGGCCAAGGCCTGGCTCGCCGAGGACCCTGACCAGGAGACTCGCGAAGAACTGGCCAAGCTGATCGACGCCGGTGACGTCACGGAACTGTCGGCCCGCTTCAGCGGCACCCTCCAGTTCGGCACGGCCGGACTGCGCGGCGAGCTGGGCGCCGGCCCGATGCGCATGAACCGCAGCGTCGTCATCCGCGCCGCCGCCGGCCTCGCCGCGTACCTGAAGGAGAACGAGCCCTCCCAGGGGGACAGGGGGGCCGGGCTCGTCGTCATCGGCTACGACGCCCGCCACAAGTCCGCCGACTTCGCCCGGGACACCGCCGCCGTGATGACCGGCGCCGGCCTGCGCGCAGCGGTCCTCCCCCGCCCCCTCCCCACCCCCGTCCTCGCCTTCGCCATACGGCACCTCGGCGCGGTCGCGGGCGTGGAGGTCACCGCCAGCCACAACCCGCCCCGGGACAACGGCTACAAGGTGTACCTCGGTGACGGCTCCCAGATCGTGCCGCCCGCCGACGCGGAGATCGCCGCCGAGATCGACGCGATCGCCAGCCTGAACGACGTACCGCGCCCGGAGTCCGGCTGGGAAACCCTGGACGATGCGGTCCTGAACGCCTACCTGGCCCGTACGGACGCCGTACTGGCCCCCGGCTCCCCCCGCACCGCCCGCACGGTCTACACGGCGATCCACGGCGTCGGCAAGGACGTCCTGCTGGCCGCGTTCGCCCGCGCCGGCTTCCCCGAGCCGGTGCTGGTCGCCGAGCAGGCCGACCCGGACCCCGACTTCCCCACGGTGGCCTTCCCGAACCCGGAGGAGCCGGGCGCGATGGACCTGTCGTTCGCGCAGGCCCGCGCCACGGACCCGGACCTGGTCATCGCCAACGACCCCGACGCCGACCGCTGCGCGGTGGCCGTCAGGGACGGCGCCGACTGGCGGATGCTGCGCGGCGACGAGGTCGGCGCGCTGCTCGCCGCCCACCTGGTCCGCCGGGGCGCGACCGGCGTGTTCGCCGAGTCGATCGTCTCCTCCTCCCTCCTCGGCCGCATCGCCGAGAAGGCGGGCCTGCCCTACGAGGAGACCCTGACGGGCTTCAAGTGGATCGCCCGCGTGGACGGCCTGCGCTACGGCTACGAGGAGGCCCTCGGCTACTGCGTGGACCCCGAGGGCGTGCGCGACAAGGACGGCATCACGGCGGCCCTCCTCATCACCGAGCTGGCGTCCGTGCTCAAGGAGGAGAACCGCACCCTCCTCGACCTCCTCGACGACCTCGCCGTGGAGCACGGCCTGCACGCCACGGACCAGCTCTCGGTCCGCGTCCAGGACCTGTCCCTGATCGCGGACGCGATGCGCCGCCTGCGCGAACAGCCGCCGACGGAACTGGCCGGCCTGCCGATCACGCGTGCCGAGGACCTGACCCAGGGCACGGACACGCTGCCCCCCACGGACGGCCTCCGCTACACCCTCGACGGCGCCCGGGTGATCGTCCGCCCGAGCGGCACCGAGCCGAAGCTGAAGTGCTACCTGGAGGTCGTCGTCCCGGTCGCGGACCACACCGCCCTCCCGGCCACACATGCCCGAGCGACGCAGCTCCTCGCCACGATCAAGCGGGACCTGTCGGCGGCCGCCGGCATCTGATCCGTACGACACCGATGGGGTGCCCCCGGCCTGGGGGCACCCCATTTCGTCGGCCTTCATCAAGAAACCCGGCGTGGTTCACGAGCAGCTACAGCGGCGGCACCGACGGCGAATCCTGCGCAGGCCCCCGCCTCACCCTCTCCCCCACCGCATGGGGCGACTTCCTCCCGTACGCCGCACAGTGACCCTGGGGGCGGCCACGCCTTCAACGGGCGCCCGCCCCCATCTCACGCGCTCGAGAACCTCACCCAGTGACGAACAGGATCACCAGCAGCACCGCACCCGCCACCACCGGCGCGACCACCTCGTACGCCCAGCGCACGCTGATCTCCCCCTGCGCCGACTCCTCCTCGCCGCGCCGCTCGAGCAGCTCGCGCAGGTCGTCCATGGCCTGGTCGGCCTCCGCGCGGGTCGGACCGGCCGGAACACCGGCACCGGCGGAGCCACCGGCGCCACCGAAGCCGCCCAGCCCGCCCAGGCCCCGGCCCGCAGGCCGGCCGCTGCCGCCACGCCCCGCATCCGCCGCCGCCCGCGCCTTGCGCACCTCCGCCTTCTTGCGGGCCCGCAGCGAGACCGGCAGAGCCCACAGCTGGAATTTGCGGCCCCCCTTGGCGACGACCTCGTTGGAGTACCCGGAGCGCAGCGAGGCGATCTCGCCCCAGGGCAGGCTGATCACGCGGAAGGGGTTGCGGATCCGCAGCCGGTCCTCGCCGGCGAAGACCGCCGGGCGCAGTGTGAAGGCGACCACCAGCGGCACGGCCAGGATCATCCCGGCGAGCGCCAGCCAGGGCGCACGGCCGTGCCCGTTGATCAGGGCGTCGAAGCCCAGCCAGGCGACGACGGCGAGCAGCAGCACACCGCCCACGAGCGCCATGGGCGAGCGGTAGATCCGGTCCTTCACGACGGGCCCCGAGGGCTGCGACGCGGGTGACGGGTGGTCCGGGGTGGTCATGGCCCCGATTCTGCACGACACCGCCACCAGTGGCCCACGTGCCCCGGCATCGCTGCTCATCCGTGACCCCCGGAGGAGAGATGAGCAGGGGGACGAGCCCCAGGGCTATACATTCGCTACGCGCGTAGATATGCTCGTCTGGTGACCATGCCCTCTACCGCACCCACAGCACACGCGCTCGCCGACGTCACCGCGTCCGACAGCACGCTGCGCCGCTTCCTGCACGGGCTGCCCGGCGTCGACGCGGTCGGCCTGGAGGCGCGCGCCGCGTCTCTCGGCACCCGTTCCATCAAGACCACCGCGAAGGCGTACGCCATCGACCTCGCCATCTCGATGGTCGACCTGACGACGCTGGAAGGCGCGGACACCCCGGGCAAGGTCCGGGCGCTCGGCGCCAAGGCGGTCCATCCCGACCCGACGGACCGGACGACCCCGACCACGGCAGCCGTCTGCGTCTACCCCGACATGGTGGCCGTCGCCAAGGAGACGATCATTGCCGCCGGCGGAGCTCCGGCCGTCAAGGTCGCCTCCGTCGCCACCGCCTTCCCGGCCGGCCGCGCCGCCCTCGACGTGAAGCTGGCCGACGTGCGTGACGCCGTCGCCGCCGGCGCCGACGAGATCGACATGGTCATCGACCGGGGCGCGTTCCTCGCCGGCAAGTACCTGAAGGTGTACGACGAGATCGTCGCCGTGAAGCAGGTCTGCGGCGACGCCGCCCGGCTGAAGGTCATCTTCGAGACCGGCGAGCTGTCGACGTACGACAACATCCGCCGCGCCTCCTGGCTCGGCATGCTCGCGGGCGCCGACTTCATCAAGACCTCGACGGGCAAGGTCGCCGTCAACGCGACCCCCGCCAACACGCTCCTGATGCTGGAGGCCGTACGGGACTTCCGTACGCAGACCGGCGTCCAGGTCGGCGTGAAGCCGGCCGGCGGCATCCGCACCACCAAGGACGCCATCAAGTTCCTGGTCCTGGTGAACGAGACCGCGGGCGAGGACTGGCTGGACAACCACTGGTTCCGCTTCGGCGCCTCCTCGCTCCTGAACGACCTGCTGATGCAGCGTCAGAAGCTGGCCACCGGCCGCTACTCCGGCCCCGACTACGTGACGGTGGACTGATCACCATGGCATCCGCATTCGAGTACGCGCCCGCGCCCGAGTCCCGCTCGGTCGTCGACATCGCCCCCTCCTACGGTCTGTTCATCGACGGCGAGTTCACCGAGGCGGCCGACGGCAAGGTCTTCAAGACCGTCAGCCCCAGCACAGAAGAGGTCCTCTCCGAGGTCGCCCAGGCCGGCGAGGCGGACGTGGACCGGGCCGTGAAGGCCGCCCGCAAGGCGTTCGAGAAGTGGTCGGCGCTGCCGGGCTCCGAGCGCGCCAAGTACCTGTTCCGCATCGCCCGGATCATCCAGGAGCGCAGCCGTGAGCTGGCCGTCCTGGAGACGCTGGACAACGGCAAGCCGATCAAGGAGACGCGGGACGCCGACCTCCCCCTGGTCGCGGCCCACTTCTTCTACTACGCGGGCTGGGCCGACAAGCTCGACCACGCAGGCTTCGGCGCGAACCCGCAGCCCCTCGGCGTGGCCGGCCAGGTCATCCCGTGGAACTTCCCGCTGCTGATGCTGGCGTGGAAGATCGCCCCGGCGCTGGCGACCGGCAACACGGTCGTCCTCAAGCCCGCGGAGACCACCCCCCTGTCCGCTCTCTTCTTCGCGGACATCTGCCGTCAGGCCGGCCTGCCCAAGGGTGTCGTCAACATCCTTCCGGGCTACGGCGACACGGGCGCGGCCCTCGTCGCGCACCCGGACGTCAACAAGGTCGCCTTCACCGGCTCCACGGCGGTCGGCAAGGCGATCGCCCGTACGGTCGCGGGTACGCGGAAGAAGCTCACCCTCGAACTGGGCGGCAAGGGCGCGAACATCGTCTTCGACGACGCCCCGATCGACCAGGCCGTCGAGGGCATCGTGACCGGCATCTTCTTCAACCAGGGTCAGGTCTGCTGCGCCGGTAGCCGCCTCCTCGTCCAGGAGTCGATCCAGGACGAGCTGCTCGACTCCCTGAAGCGCAGGCTCTCCACCCTCCGCCTCGGCGACCCGCTGGACAAGAACACCGACATCGGTGCGATCAACTCCGCCGAGCAGCTCGCCCGGATCACCTCGCTGGCCGAGCAGGGCGAGGCGGAGGGCGCCGAGCGCTGGTCCCCGGCCTGTGAACTCCCGGAGAGCGGCTACTGGTTCGCTCCGACGCTCTTCACGAACGTCACCCAGGCGCACACCATCGCCCGTGACGAGATCTTCGGCCCGGTGCTGTCCGTCCTCACCTTCCGTACCCCGGACGAGGCGGTCGCCAAGGCGAACAACACGCAGTACGGCCTCTCGGCGGGGATCTGGACCGAGAAGGGCTCGCGGATCCTGGCGGTGGCGAGCAAGCTCCGCGCGGGCGTGATCTGGTCCAACACGTTCAACAAGTTCGACCCGACCTCGCCGTTCGGCGGCTACAAGGAGTCGGGCTTCGGCCGCGAGGGCGGCCGCCACGGCCTGGAGGCGTACCTCGATGTCTGAGCGACTTTCTGTCTTCAAGACCTACAAGCTGTACGTCGGCGGGAAGTTCCCGCGTTCCGAGAGCGGCCGGGTGTACGAGGTGACGGACTCGAAGGGCAACTGGCTGGCCAACGCTCCGCAGTCCAGCCGGAAGGACGCCCGGGACGCGGTCGTGGCCGCGCGCAAGGCGTTCGGCGGCTGGTCCGGCGCGACGGCGTACAACCGCGGTCAGGTGCTGTACCGGGTCGCGGAGATGCTGGAGGGTCGCCGCGAGCAGTTCGTGCGCGAGGTCGCCGACGCGGAGGGCCTGTCCAAGTCGAAGGCGGCGGCGGTCGTGGACGCGACCATCGACCGCTGGGTCTGGTACGCCGGGTGGACCGACAAGATCGCCCAGGTGATCGGCGGCGCGAACCCCGTGGCGGGGCCGTTCTTCAACCTCTCCTCGCCGGAGCCGACGGGTGTGGTGGCTGTCGTGGCCCCGCAGGAGTCGTCGTTCCTGGGCCTGGTGTCGGTCGTGGCCCCGGTGATCGCCACCGGCAACACGGCGGTCGTCATCGCCAGCGAGAAGTCCCCGCTCCCCGCCCTCTCCCTGGGCGAGGTCCTGGCCACCTCCGACGTCCCGGGCGGTGTCGTCAACGTCCTGTCCGGCCGTACGGCGGAACTGGCGGCCCCGCTGGCCGCGCACCAGGACGTCAACGCGATCGACCTCGCGGGGGCGGACGAGGTTCTCGCGAAGGAGCTGGAGATTTCGGCGGCCGACAATCTCAAGCGCGTTCTCCGTCCACAGGCTGTGGATTACTTCGAGACGCCCGGGATCGAGCGGATGACGGCGTTCCTGGAGACGAAGACGGTGTGGCATCCGACGGGGTCGTTGGGCGCGTCCGGTTCGTCTTACTGACGGAGGGGGCGCGGGGAACTGCTGTGGTCTGCCGGGTGCGGGTCGTGCCTGGTTGATCGCGCCCACGCGGCGGAGCCGCACATCGATACAGCCCCGCGCCCCTTTGGGGCGCCTTCAGTGACCCAGCACCCCCAAAACCTGCCCCACCCCCGGCACCGCCCCCAGCGACCGTGCCCCCGTCACCGGTGCCGTCAGCATCTGTGAAGCGACGGGCTTGAAGTCGGACACCTGCGTCCCCACCCCGTTGTCCAGCGGGTCGACCCCCGTGCCCGCCAGCGGGTTGGGCTTGAGGCCGGCCACCGGGCCGGTGACGTAGCCGACCGTGCCCGTCAGGACCGTCAGGCCCGCCTCGGGGTCGATCCTGCCCAGCGAGGTCGGGCGCCACGGCACCTGCAGGAGGGGGGCGGCGGCGTCCGCGTGTGCCGTCGCCGTGCCCGCACCCAGGGCCGCTCCGGCGGTCGCGAGGGCGATCAGGGCGCGCTGCGCGACGGGGTGCTGAGGGGAGGTCTGTCGGGCCATCGCTGGTGCCACCTTCTGGTGCGCAGGGTAATGGTGTCGGTACGTAGGGTAGTTGAGGCGGGAGTCACGCTCAAAAGCCGACCCGCGGGGTCGGCAGGCGGCCCCCCATGCGTCAAACTGGTGTTTCGTGAGCATTCATCCTCCGGTCCCCGCCCGTGTCGTGCTGCTGTGCGGCCCCTCGGGCTCGGGCAAGTCACTCGTCGCCGCCCGTTCCGGGCTTCCCGTGCTGCGTCTCGACGACTTCTACAAGGAGGGTGACGACCCGACCCTGCCGCTGGTGGCGGGGAGTTCGGACATCGACTGGGACCATCCGGAGTCCTGGGACGCGGACGTCGCGATCGAGGCCATCGGCCGGCTGTGCGCCACGGGGTCGACGCCGGTGCCGGTGTACGACATCGCGCTGAGCGCCCGTACCGGCGAGGAGACGCTGCACATCGGCCGTACCCCGCTGTTCATCGCCGAGGGCATCTTCGCGGCGGAGATCGTCAAGCGCTGCCGGGAACTGGGCCTGCTCGCCGACGCGCTGTGCCTGAGCCGCGGCCCGGTCACCACCTTCCGGCGCCGTTTCGTGCGGGACCTGAAGGAGGGCCGCAAGTCGGTGCCGTTCCTGCTGCGCCGCGGCTGGCGGCTGATGCGCGCGGAGCGGTCGATCGTCTCCCGCCAGGTGTCGCTGGGCGCGTATCCGTGTGACCGCGACGAGGCGCTGGGGCGGCTGGCCGCTGCTGCGGCGGGACGGCAGACGCAGCAGACGGCGGCGTAGGAGTCGTACGGAAGCAGAAACGGGACTGGAAGGGCCCCCCGGCCTTCCAGTCCCGCCTTTCCTGCTCCCCCGTTTTCCCCCGTGTCCCCCTCGGGCCACCCCCCAGTGGCCCCCCTCTACCCTCAGGCGACCAGCTCGCCGAAGGCGTTCTCCTCGTCACGGCCGAAGCTGAGGACCTCGTCCTCGCGCAGCCGGCGCAGCGAGCGCCAGATGCTGGACTTCACCGTGCCGACACTGATGTCGAGGATCTCCGCGATCTCCGGGTCCGTACGGCCCTCGTAGTAGCGCAGGACCAGCATGGTGCGCTGGAGTTCGGGGAGCCGGGCCAGCGCCTGCCACAGGACCGCGCGCAGTTCGGTGCCGCGCATCGCGTCCGTGTCGGAGGGCGTCTCCGGCAGTTCCTCGGTCGGGTACTCGTTGAGCTTGCGGCGCCGCCAGGCGCTGATGTGCAGGTTGGTCATGGTGCGGCGGAGGTAGCCGCCGACGGCCGCCTTGTCGCTGATCCGGTCCCACGCCTTGTACGTCGAGAACAGCGCGCTCTGCAGCAGGTCCTCGGCCTCGAAGCGGTCGCCGGTCAGGTGGTAGGCGGTGGCGTACAGGGAGGCGCGGCGCTCCTGGACGTAGGCGGTGAACTCCGCCTCCGTCAGGGAACGGCGCTGCTCCCCCGAGTCCTCCCTGTACGCGGCTCCCCCGACAGCGCCCATGGCGGCTGCCGCCGCGGGCCCCGTGACGCCGTCCCCCGTGTGTGCGTCGACCACCGACATGTACGCCGGGTGCTGACGCCCGGTGCCGCGAGCGCACCCCCGCCCGCTCACGGCACCGGACTTCTCGGAACCGGACCGGTGCCCGTGGACGTCGTGCAGACGCGTGACCACTGCGCTGGTGCTGATGCTGTGCAGCGTGTTCATCTCGCGCTCCCCGTCGTGGACTTCCGGTGGTTCGGTCCTGCCGGGCCGGTTCCGGCTGCCCGTCCGGCCCGTGACCAAAAGACTGCCGGGGGCACTTCATGGCCATGTCCGCCGACTGTCACAGACCTGTCACAGGGGTCCGGCCCAGGATCGTCACAGGACGTGCACAGTCGGCAGCAGTAGGGAAGGGCTGGTGCGGGCAGGTGGGAGGACGGGCGGTCCATGGGCCAGAATGAGCCCGTGCCTTCCCTGTTGCTGATCGAGGACGACGACGCCATCCGCACGGCCCTGGAGCTCTCACTGACGCGCCAGGGCCACCGGGTGGCGACCGCTGCCAGCGGTGAGGACGGTCTGAAGCTGTTGCGCGAGCAGCGGCCCGACCTGATCGTGCTGGACGTGATGCTGCCCGGCATCGACGGCTTCGAGGTGTGCCGCCGGATCCGGCGCACCGACCAGCTGCCGATCATTCTGCTCACCGCGCGCAGTGATGACATCGATGTGGTGGTCGGGCTGGAGTCCGGCGCCGACGACTACGTCGTCAAGCCCGTCCAGGGCCGGGTGCTGGACGCCCGGATCCGGGCCGTGCTGCGGCGCGGGGAGCGCGAGTCCAGCGACTCGGCGACCTTCGGCAACGTCGTCATCGACCGGTCGGCGATGACCGTGACGAAGAACGGCGAGGATCTCCAGCTGACCCCGACCGAGCTGCGGCTGCTGCTGGAGCTGAGCCGGCGGCCCGGTCAGGCGCTGTCCCGCCAGCAGCTGCTGCGGCTGGTGTGGGAGCACGACTATCTCGGTGACTCGCGGCTCGTGGACGCGTGTGTGCAGCGGCTGCGCGCCAAGGTCGAGGACGTGCCGTCGTCCCCGACGCTGATCCGTACCGTCCGTGGTGTCGGCTACCGCCTGGACGCGCCTCAGTGACGGACGAGCAAGGGGGGCTGCGCGGCTGGGCCGCGGGGCGTACGAAGAGTCTGGCGCGGCTCAGGTTCACCAGTCTCCGGCTACGGCTGGTCGTCGTCTTCGGGCTGGTGGCCCTGACGGCCGCCGTGTCGGCGTCCGGCATCGCGTACTGGCTGAACCGGGAGGCGGTGCTCACCCGTGCCCAGGACGCGGTGCTGCGCGACTTCCGGCAGGAGATGCAGAACCGCGCGGGCGCGCTGCCCTCGCACCCCACCCAGAACCAACTCCAGCGCACCGCCGGGCAGATGGCGACCAGCAGCCAGAGCTTCAGCGTGCTGCTGGTCGGCCAGGACGCCAGTGGCAAGACGGTGTACGGCAACTCGGGCGGGATCAACGGCTTCTCACTGGAGGACGTGCCCAGGTCGCTGCGCGCGGCGGTGAACAAGCAGCAGAAGGTGACCGACGCCAACAAGGAGCCGTACCACCTGTACTGGCAGCGGGTCGTGAGCCACGGCACGCCGTATCTGGTGGCCGGTACGAAGGTGATCGGCGGCGGTCCGACCGGCTACATGGCGAAGTCGCTGGAGCCGGAGGCCAAGGACCTCAACTCGCTGGCCTGGTCGCTGGGCATCGCCACGGGACTCGCGCTGATCGGCGCCGCGCTGCTCGCGCAGGCCGCCGCCACGACCGTACTGAAGCCGGTGCACCGGCTCGGGGTCGCCGCGGCGCGGCTGGGCGAGGGCAAGCTGGACACCCGGCTGCGGGTGTCGGGCACGGACGAACTCGCCGATCTGTCCCGGACGTTCAACAACGCGGCCGAGGCGCTGGAGCAGCGGGTCTCGGAGATGGCCGCCCGGGACGAGGCCTCGCGCCGCTTCGTCGCCGACATGAGCCATGAGCTGCGTACGCCGCTCACCGCCATCACCGCCGTGACGGAGATCCTGGAGGAGGAGCTGGAGGCGGAGTCGGGCAGCATCGACCCGATGATCGAGCCGGCGGTCCGGCTGGTGGTCAGCGAGACACGGCGCCTGAACGACCTGGTCGAGAACCTGATGGAGGTCACCCGCTTCGACGCGGGCACCGCCCGGCTGGTCCTGGACGACGTCGACGTCGCCGACCAGATCACCGCCTGCATCGACGCCCGCGCCTGGCTCGACGCGGTCGAGCTGGACGCCGATCGCGGCATCCACGCCCGCCTCGACCCGCGCCGCCTGGACGTCATACTCGCCAACCTGATCGGCAACGCGCTCAAGCACGGCGGGTCGCCGGTGCGGGTGTCGGTACGGGAGGCTGACGAGGACGGCGCCGAGGTGGTCATCGCGGTCCGCGACCACGGGCGGGGCATCCCGGAGGACGTCCTCCCCCACGTCTTCGACCGCTTCTACAAGGCGAGCGCCTCCCGGCCGCGCTCCGAGGGCAGCGGACTGGGCCTGTCCATCGCCATGGAGAACGCCCATATCCACGGCGGCGAGATCACCGCCGCCAACTCGCCCGACGGCGGCGCGGTGTTCACCCTGCGGCTGCCACGGGACGCCTCACGGCTGACGGAGGAGCCGGACGAGGGCGAGAGGGGCACCAAGGCCGGCAGCGACCATACGAACGACGAGAACGACACGGACAGTTCAGGATCAGGAAAGGAGGGGTCATGACCGTACGACGCCTGCTGGCGCTGCCCCTCCTGGGTCTGCTGCTGTCCGGCTGCGGCATCCGGGCCACGGAGGTGCCGACCGACTTCGGGGCGGCGCCGTCCCGGGTGCCCTGCTCGCTGGCCGGCCCGGACCTGGCCACGCAGTCCTCGCAGGGCGTACCCGTGCAGGTCTTCCTGCTCTGCGGGGCGTCCCTGGTGACGGTCGACCGGACGGTACGCGTCCCCGACGGCACCCCGGACGCCCGGCGCCGGGTGATCGTGGCCCAGGGCCTGCTGGACCAGCTGGCCGCGTCGCCGTCGTCCGCCGAACGCTCCGCGGGCTACACGACGTACGTCCCCGGCGGCCTGAACGTCTCCGGCCCCGCCCCGAAGGACCCGGAGGACACCCTCCGCCTGAACACACCCCCGTCGCGCCTGACGTCCTACGCCCTGGCCCAGCTGGTGTGCACCCTCTCCGACTCGGCGGCGACGGAGGGCGACGGCTCGGTCATCCTGGCCGGCCCGACCCCGGGCACCCCCCGCCGCTACGCCTGCACGGACGATGTCCGCAACCGCCCGGGCAACACGGAACCGCCGTCGAGCGAGGTGCCGGCGCGGTCCTAGTCGCCTCGGCGCGGAACCGTTCGTACCCGGCGCTGCGTCTAGGGGGTCGTGCAGCGTCAAGGCCCTTTCGGCGGCAGTGCCACGATCCGCATCCGGGTGACAGGAGGCGTCCTCCTCGTCGCCCACCTCGCCCTCGTCGCCTGGCTGACGCTGCGTCCTCTGGACGTCCCCTGGGTGACACCGCCCAATGTGCACCCCCTGGCCGGTATCCGCGCCGACCTGGCGCTCGGTGCGCGGGAGGCCGCCCGGCGCATCGGGGAGGGTCTGGCCCTGCTCGCCCCGCTGGGCGTGCTGCTGCCGGCGGTGCACGGCAGGCTCACGGTCTCCCGGCTCGCCTCGCTGATCCGTACGGCCGCGGCGGGCGCCCTGATCTCCCTCGGCATCGCACTGCTCCAGACCGGCGTGCCCGGCCGGGTCGTGGACATCGACTCGCTGTTGCTGAACACCGCGGGTGTCGTGCTGGCCCACGTGGCCGTCGTACCGGCGGGACGGGCCTGGCTGCGGCGCCGGGACGCGCGCGAGGACGGTGCCGCGGGAACCGAACGGCCCGTGAGCGTGCATGGGGAGCTGGCTCAGGGTCGTACCCCGACGATTCCCAGGGTCGGAATCGCTCCGTAGAGTGACGCTTCGTCCGCTTCGTCTCCGTATCGTCGAAGACAGCTGAAGACAGCGCATCGACAACCACGGAGGAGTCGCCATGTCCGCCCTTGCCCGCCCCACCCACGGCCGCATGATCGGCGGCGTGTGCGCCGGACTGGCCCGGCGCTTCGGCACCTCGGCGACGACGATGCGGGTGATCTTCCTGCTGTCCTGCCTGCTGCCGGGCCCGCAGTTCCTGCTCTACATAGCGCTGTGGATCCTGATGCCGTCCGAGGAGAGGTCGCGCACCGCCTGGTGAACCCCGGTGAGGCCGCCCGCCCCCCTGCGCACGAAGGCCGCTGGGGCGCCCCGGACCAACTCCGGGGCGCCCCAGTGGCGTCGTACGACAGTCGGCGTCGGCCTCCGCGTCAGCCGATCGGGAGCCCGTTCACCGGCAGGCCGTGCGTGGGCAGGCCCGTGTTGCCCGTCGGCAGTCCGCCGAGGAGCCCGGCGACCGGGGCGGTCGGGCCCTTGGCGAGCGCGCCCCGGACGGCCGGCGTCGCGGCGGCCGTCGCGGTACCCACGGCACCCTGCCCCTGGGTCAGCGCCTCGGTGGTACCCGGCAGCACCTGGGTGACGGAGCTGAGGGCCTGCGTGGCCTGGCCGGCGTCGGGGAGGGCCGGGGCCGCGTTGGCCGCGCCCGCGCCGGCGGCGGCGAAGGCGGCACCGAGGGCGGCGACACCGAGGGTCTTGGCAGCAGACTGCTTCATGGTGAATTGCGTCCTTGAATGCGGAGACGGAGATCACAAACGATCTGAGCGGTCCACGACCGTAAACATGCCGGACCACCCGCCGCAAACACCGAAATGCGGACGGTGTGTGAAAGCGTGTCCGCATTCCGTTCCGGGGTGTGGGGTGCGGTCAGCCCGTCGAATCGACAGAACCGCTGGTAGAGGCCGTCTGCTGGAACAGCCATTCGGATTTCAGCTCTGCATATCCGGGCTTGACGACGTCATTGATCATGGCGAGTCGTTCATCGAAAGGAATGAACGCTGATTTCATCGCATTGACGGAGAACCATTGGAGATCGTCGAGCGTGTAACCGAATACGTCGACAAGATGCTCGAATTCCCGGCTCATGCTGGTGTGCGACATCAGCCGGTTGTCGGTGTTCACCGTGACCCGGAAGTGCAGTCGGCGCAGCAGCCCGATCGGATGCTCGGCATACGAGGGCGCGGCCCCGGTCTGGAGGTTGGAGCTGGGGCACAGCTCCAGCGGGATCCGCTTGTCCCGGACGTACGACGCCAGTCGGCCGAGCCGCACCGAGCCGTCCTCGCGGACCTCGATGTCGTCGATGATCCGCACCCCGTGCCCGAGCCGGTCGGCGCCGCACCACTGCAGCGCCTGCCAGATGGACGGCAGCCCGAAGGCCTCGCCGGCATGGATCGTGAAGTGGTTGTTCTCACGCTTGAGGTACTCGAAGGCGTCCAGGTGCCGGGTGGGCGGGTAGCCCGCCTCCGCACCGGCGATGTCGAAGCCGACCACGCCGGAGTCCCGGTGCCGGTTGGCGAGTTCGGCGATCTCCAGGGAGCGGGCCGCGTGCCGCATGGCGGTCAGCAGGGCGCCGACCCGGATCCGGTGGCCGTTCTCCCGGGCGAGCCGCTCGCCCTGCCGGAACCCCTCGTTGACGGCCTCGACCACCTGCTCCAGGGTGAGCCCCCGCTCCAGGTGCTGCTCGGGCGCGTACCGCACCTCGGCGTAGACGACTCCGTCCTCGGCGAGGTCCTCGGCGCACTCCCGCGCGACCCGGACCAGCGCCTCACGGGTCTGCATCACGCCGACGGTGTGCCGGAAGGTCTCCAGATACCGTTCCAGCGAGCCGGAGTCGGCGGCTTCCTGGAACCAGATGCCCAGCTTGTCCGGGTCGGTCTCGGGAAGGTCCGCGTACCCGGTCTCCCGGGCGAGTGCGACGACGGTGCCCGGGCGGAGCCCGCCGTCGAGATGATCGTGCAGCAGAACCTTGGGCGCCCGGCGGATCTGGTCCGACGTCGGAACGGCTCCGGTTGGTGCAGTCTGGCTCGTCATTTCCGCACTGTAACGCCTACGCGCGTAGAACCACCCGCACCTGACGGCACTTTTCCGTCGATACGCAACGGTGACCGCACGTACGGGTTTCGTACACCGCCCCTTCTGACACTGTTCTGTCATGGGACAGCAAGCGACGCCGGTCCGAACGGCCAGGCTGGGAAAGGCAGTCGGCCCGGAGCCGACGGCGGTGAGCGGAGCGGTGCTGCTGCTCCCCGGCGGGGAGGAGATGTCCGCCCGTCGGCCGTCCCCCGTACGGGCGGCGGTCGCGCTGCGCTCGCTGGGCCGGCGGTTCGTTCGCGCGGGCCGGGCCGAGGGGCTGGCCGTACACACCGTGCGGTACCGCTACCGCGGGTGGAACGGCAGCGAGGCGCATCTGGCGGTGGACGCCGAGTGGGCCGCCGACGAGGTCGTACGACGGTACGGGGATGTTCCCGTGTGCCTGGTCGGGGTGGACATGGGCGGCCGGGCGGCGCTGCGGGCGGGTGGGCACGAGGCGGTCAACTCCGTTGTGGCGCTGGCCCCTTGGCTGCCCGAGGACGATGTGGCCGCGCCTGCCGAGCCGGTGAAGCAGCTGGTGGGACGGCGGGTGCTGATCGTGCACGGCACGAATGACCAACGGACCGATCCCGAGCTGTCGTTCCGGTTCGCCGCGCGGGCGAAGAAGGTGAATCGGGAGGTGTGCCGGTTCGAAGTGCATTCGGATGGACACGGATTGGGTGGGCATCGGGATGAGGTGGGGTGCCTGGCCGTTGACTTCATGCTCGGGGCGTTGTTCGGGCATCACGTGTCCAGACCTGTTGAGGATGCGCTTGCTGCTCCGCCGCCCATTGGACTGAGGATGCCGTTGGCTGTGGGGTTCGGCCGGTCGTTGAAGCGGTAGGGGGTGGGGGTCAGGGAAGCAGGCTGCCCCTTCTGGAAAGCAGGAACTTCTTGAAGGCCGCCACCGGGGGTGTGTCCGGGCGGTCTGCCAGCCAGGCGACGCCGATCTCCCTGGCCGCCCTGGGAGCCGTGACCGTCAGTTCCACCACCCCTGGTCTCGGGACCGTCGGCGGGGGCAGGAGGGCGACCCCCAGCCCGGCCGCCACCAAACCCCGAAGGGTCTCCGCCTCCTCGCCCTCGAAGGCGACCCTCGGGCGGAAGCCTGCCTCTCGGCAGAGGTCGTCGGTGATGCGGCGCAGGCCGTAGCCGGGTTCCAGGGTGACGAAGGTTTCCTCGGCCGCCTCGGCCAGGCGGATGCGCCTGCGGGTGGCCAGGGGGTGGTCGGCGGGGACGACCAGGCGGAGTTTCTGTTCGTCCAGGCGGCGGGCGACCAGGTCGGGGGCGTCCGGGACCGGGGAGGTCAGGCACAGGTCCAGTTCGCCCGCGCGGAGGCGCTCCAGCATGGCCTCGCCGTAGTTCTGGACGAGGCTGAAGCGGATGCGCGGGTGGTCGGCGCGGAAGGCGTGCAGGAGGCCGGGTACGGTCTCGGCGCCCATGGTGTGCAGGAAGCCGAAGGCGACCTTGCCGGTGGCCGGGTCGGCGTCGGCGCGGACCTCCTCGGCGGCCCGCTCGACCTCGGCGAGGGCGCGTTCGACCGAGGTCAGGAAGGTGCGGCCGGCGGGCGTCAGGGAGACCGTGCGGCCGTGGCGGGCGAAGAGGTCCACACCCAGGTCCTGCTCCAGGCGGACCATCGCGCGGGAGAGGGTGGACTGGGGGACGTTCAGCTCGTGAGCGGCCCTGGTCACGTGCTCGGTGCGGGCCACGCCGGCGAAGTAGGCGAGGCGGGGAGCGAGCACCTTCGACATCTCAGTCATGTCTTCTGTGTCACTGTTCGATGACAGGCGAGCCTGTGGGCTGTGCTGATGCGCCATGGGAACGATTATGGCCAATCCATGCATTGGACGCATGAGAGGGGCCGTACATACCGTCGAGGCATGTCTCCCGCCAGTACCGGGGCGTCCACCGCCGTGGGCGCCGCCTCGCCCGTCCCCGCCTCCGACACCACCGGCTCCGACTCCCGGATGACTCCGGGCGGGCCCGGCTACCGCCGGATGAGCCTCGCCCTCTTCCTCGCCGGAGTCGCCACCTTCGCGCTCCTGTACTCCACGCAGGCCCTGCTGCCGCTGATCTCCGGGGAGTTCGGGGTCGCGCCGAGCGAGGCGAGCTGGACCGTGGCGGCCGCGACCGGCGGACTGGCGCTGTTCGTGCTGCCGATGAGCGCCCTGTCGGAGCGCTTCGGCCGCCGTACGGTGATGACGGCCTCGCTGGCCGTCGCGGTCACCGTCGGCCTGCTGGTGCCGTTCGCGCCGTCGCTCGGTGTGCTGGTGGTGCTGCGGGCGGTGCAGGGCGCGGCGCTGGCCGGTCTGCCGGCCTCGGCGACGGCGTATCTGGCCGAGGAGGTCCGGCCGAAGGCGCTGGTCACGGCGATCGGGCTGTTCGTCGCGGGCAACAGCGTCGGCGGCATGAGCGGCCGGGTGATCACCGGCTGGGTGGCCCAGGAGTGGGGCTGGCGGGTCGCCGTCGCGGTGATCGGCGCGATTGCCGTGGCGTGCGCGATCGCCTTCCGGCTGCTGCTGCCGACGCCGCGGCACTTCACGACGGGCTCGCTGCGGCCCCGCGTCCTGCTCGGCACGGTCCGCGACCACCTCGCCAACCCGCTGCTGCGGCGCCTGTACGCGATCGGCGCGCTGTTCATGACGGTGTTCGGCGGCGTGTACACGGTGATCGGCTACCGGCTGACGGAGGCACCGTTCGGGCTGCCGCAGGGCATCATCGGCTCGATCTTCCTGGTCTACCTGGTGGGTACGGTGTCCGCGTCCACGGCCGGCCGGCTGGTGGGCCGCCTCGGGCGCCGGGGCGCGCTGTACCTGGCGGGCGGTACGACGGCGGCCGGTCTGCTGCTGTCGCTGGCGCCCGCGCTGCCGCTGGTGCTGCTGGGCCTGGTGCTGATCACGGCGGGCTTCTTCGCGGGGCACGCGGTGGCGTCCTCGGCGGTCAGCAAGACGGCCACGCACGGGCGTGCGCAGGCCGCGGCGCTCTACCAGTCGATGTACTACATCGGCTCCAGCGTCGGCAGCACGGTCGGCGCGATGGCCTTCCACGCGGACGGCTGGAGCGGCACGGTCGGGGTGGGGCTGCTGGCGGTCGTCGGCGTCGTCACGATCACCGTCGCCGGCACCCGGGCGGCCCGGGTGGCGGCCCGCCGGGAGCCGGTCGCGGCGCACTAGCTTTTGACGAACCCCCTGCTCAGGGGCCGTTGTCAGTGGGCGCGGATAGCGTCCCCGGAACAACTGGTCCGTCGGGCAGGGGGATTGTCGTATGGAGTTCCGGATCGCGCGCGGGGAGCTGGCGGAGGCGGTGGGGCGGGCGGCACGTGCGCTGCCCGCGCGGACGCCGGTGCCCGTGCTGGGCGGGTTGCTGCTGACCGCGGAGGCCGGGCGGCTGACGGTGTCCGGCTTCGACTTCGAGACCGCGGTCCGGGTGGAGGCCGACGCCGAGGTGACGGCGGAGGGCCGGGTGCTGGTGCTCGGGCGCAGACTGCTGGACATCTGCCGGGTGGTGCCCGAGGGCCCGGTGAACTGCGCGCTGGAGGGCACCCGGTTCGGCCTGGAGGCGGGCGGCACCCGGTTCGGGCTGTCGACGCTGCCGTACGAGGAGTATCCGGCCCTGCCCGAGACGCCACCGGCGTACGGCGGGGTGGACGCGGAGGCGTTCGCGACGGCCGTCGGTCAGGTGGCTGTGGCAGCGGGCCGCGACGACACGCTGCCGGTCCTCACCGGGATCCAACTGCGCTTCGACGGCGAGCAACTGACCCTGTCGGCATCCGACCGCTACCGCTACGCGGTACGCCGGCTGGAGTGGAAGCCGGAGGCGGGGGCGGCCGGTGGGACGGGGGCGGTTGGGGAGCCGGTGGAGGTGTTGCTGCCCGCGCGGCGGCTGCTGGAGACCGCGCGGTCGCTGGCCCGCTGCGGGACCGTGCGGATCGGCCTGGATCCGGCACAGACGGCCGGCGGGGGCGTGGTCGGCTTCGCGGGCGGGGGCACCCGGACGGTGCTGCGGCGGCTGGAGGGGCGGCTGCCCGGGTACGGGTCGCTGTTCGCGCTGCCGGACGCGGCGGTCGCCGAGGTGGACTGCGCGGCGCTGACGGAGGCCGTACGACGGGTCGCGGTGGTCGCCGAGGCAAGCAGCCCGGTCCGGCTGGACTTCTCGGCCGCCGAGGGCGCGCTGCTGGTGCGGGCCGGGTACGGCGACGACGTGGCGGCACAGCGGCTGCCGGCCGTACTGCACGGGGCCGAGGAGGTCACCGTGGCCTTCAACCCGGCCTATCTGCTCGACGCGCTGAACTCCTTCGAGGGCCCCGAGCTGCGGCTGGAGCTGCTGGGCGGCGGCCAGCGGGCGCTGCTCGGCGGCACCGGCGCTGCGGCCGGTCACCGGCATCTGCTCATGTCCGTGAAACAACTGGTCTGAGCTGGGCTTTTTCGTACTCGAGGAGCCGTTGTCAGTGGGCTGCGGTAGCTTCCGAAGTGCTGGGGCGCGATGGAGCGCGAACAGGAACGGCCACAGGGGTGGGTGGACGATGGGTGACAGCACGGCGACGGTGGACCTCGACGTCGCACTGGAGAAGCACCGGACCGAGCTGACGGGGTACTGCTACCGGATGCTCGGCTCCTCCTTCGAGGCCGAGGACGCGGTGCAGGACACCCTGGTGCGGGCCTGGCGGAGCTACGAGAAGTTCGAGGGCCGCTCGTCCTTGCGCTCGTGGCTGTACCGGATCGCGACGAACGTGTGCCTGGACATGCTGGCGGCGGGGAACAGACGGGCGAGGCCGATGGACCTGACGGAGTCGACCCCGCTCGCGCAGGCGGCGCTCTCCCCTCGCCCGGAGAACACCTGGCTGGAGCCGATGCCGGACGCGCGGGTGCTGCCGGAGACGCAGGACCCGGCGGAGGCGGCCGTCGCGAAGGAGTCGATCCGGCTGGCGTTCATGGCGGCGCTGCAGCAACTGCCGCCCAAGCAGCGGGCGGTGCTGATCCTGCGCGAGGTGCTGGCGTGGAAGGCGAGCGAGGTCGCCGAGCTGCTGGGCACCACGGTCGCGTCGGTCAACAGCGCCCTCCAGCGGGCCCGCGCCACGCTCGCCGAGCGCGCCGACAGCAGCCCCGAGGGAGCTGCGTCCGACCCGCTGGACGAGGAGCAGCAAAAGCTCCTGGAGCGGTACGTCAAGGCCTTCGAGGGCTACGACATGACGGCCCTGACGGCGCTGCTGCGCGAGGACGCCATCATGACGATGCCGCCGTTCGACCTGTGGCTGCGCGGTACGACGGACATCACCGGCTTCATGACCACGCTCGGCGCGTCCTGTGCCGGTTCCCGTCTGCTGCCGGTCCGGGCGAACGGTCTGCCGGCGTTCGCGCACTACAAGCCGGACGAGGAGAAGGGCGGGTTCAGCCCCTGGGCGGTGCAGATCCTGGAGATCTCAGAGGGCCGGATCACCGGTTTCCACTGCTTCCTCGACGCCCAGCGCTGGTTCCCCCTCTTCGACCTGCCCCTCCACCTCGAAGCGGAGTCCGACGAGATCGAGGAGGGCGTGTAGCGCCGGGTCGGGATCCCGCAGCCGTATCCGCCCACCGGCCCGGCGGGCGGTCAGCTCCAGCCGCGCCAGCAGATCGACGACGGCGAGGCCCGGCGGGCCCAGCCCACCCACATCACACACGACGACCCGGTCCCCACCACCGCCTTCCAGCAGCACCTGCAGGGCAGCACACAGCCCGGCCACGTCATCACGGCTGACGGGGCCGGGCAGCACGAGCACGGCGGGCATCTTGGCATCCACGACCGGTAGACCGGCAGGGCGGACGGAACTCATCGCGCACCGGGCACGCACGGACGTAGATCACATTGACCAGGCCTCTCCGGTCCTTGGAGGCTTGGCCCTGTGGAGGGGGTGCTGAGCGGTTTCGCGGTGATCGCGATCGTCATCGGGGTGGGCTACGTCCTCGGCCGCCAGGGCATACTCGGCGACCAGGGCATCGAGGTCCTGACGAAGCTGGCCTTCACGGTGGCGGGCCCCGCGCTCCTCTTCACGACGCTGGCGAAGGCCGACCTCTCGGTCCTCTTCTCCGCTCGCCTGCTGGTGACAGCGCTGAGCACAGCAGCGGTGGCAGGTTTCTTCCTGGCGATCGGCGCGCTACGCCACTGGGGCGTGGGCCGCACGACCATCGGCGCCCTGTGCTCCGGTTACGTCAACTCGGGCAACCTCGGCATCCCGATCGCGGCGTACGTCCTGGGCGACGCGTCCCTGGTGGCCCCGGTGTTGTTGTTCCAGGTGGTCCTGGTGACCCCGATAGCGCTGACGATCCTGGACCTGTCGGGCATGGGCGAGAAGGGCCCGGCGTGGCAGCGCCTGCTGACCCCGCTCCGCAACCCCATAGCACTCGGCTCCCTGTCCGGGGTGGTGGTATCGGCGGCCGGCTGGCACCTCCCCGACCCGGTAGTGAACCCGTTGACCCTGATCGGCAACATGTCCGTCCCGGCGGCCCTGCTGACCTTCGGCATGTCGTTGCACGGCAGCGCGCCCCCTGGCCGGGGCCGGGACCGTCAACTGGTCCTGCTGTCGGTCGCGTTGAAGTCGGTGGGCCAACCGCTGGTGGCGTGGGTTCTGGCGAGGGGCGTCTTCGGCCTGCACGGGGCGCCGTTGCTGGACGTCGTGGTGACCTCGGCCCTCCCGGCCGCGCAGAACTTGTTCACCTACGCCAGCCGGTACCGGGTCGCCGAGTCCCTGGCCCGCGAGTCGATCCTGCTGTCGACGGTGGTGTCGGTGCCGGTTTTGGTGGGGGTCGCGGCGGTGCTGGGGTGACACCGGGTCAGTCGACGGGGACCGTGAGGTGGAAGGGGCCGGGCAACTCGACGGGGGCGTCGAACCCCTTGCAGCCCCTGGGAGCTTCGGTCCGCAACACGCCGAAGGGGACCGGCGCAGGTCCACCGATCCCCTTCACCCGAACGGGAAATTACCTGGTCAGGCGATCCGCTCCAGCACCACCGGCGAGGCCGTGAAGTCCGTGCCCGCGGCCGCGATGTCGTACGAACCCTCCACCGCCTGCAGCGCGTACTCGAAGCGCTCCGGGGTGTCGGTGTGCAGGGTCAGCAGGGGCTGGCCCTGCGTCACCGTGTCGCCCGGCTTGGCGTGCATTTCCACGCCCGCTGCCGCCTGCACCGGGTCCTCCTTGCGGGCGCGGCCGGCGCCGAGGCGCCAGGCGGCGATGCCGATGTCGTAGGCGTCGAGGCGGGTCAGGACACCCGAGGCCGGGGCCTTGATCACGTGCTGTTCGCGAGACGTGGGCAGCTCGGCGTCCGGGTCGCCGCCCTGGGCCGCGATCATGCGGCGCCAGACGTCCATCGCCGAGCCGTCGGCCAGGGCCTTCGCCGGGTCGGCGTCCTTCACGCCCGCCGCGTCCAGCATTTCGCGCGCCAGGGCCAGGGTCAGTTCCACCACGTCCGCCGGGCCACCGCCCGCCAGGACCTCCACCGACTCGCGGACCTCCAGCGCGTTGCCCGCCGTCAGGCCCAGCGGCGTCGACATGTCCGTCAGGAGGGCGACCGTCTTCACGCCGTGGTCCGTGCCCAGGCCGACCATGGTCGACGCCAGCTCACGCGCGTCCTCCAGAGTCTTCATGAAGGCGCCGGTGCCGACCTTCACGTCCAGGACCAGGCTGCCCGTGCCCTCCGCGATCTTCTTCGACATGATCGACGAGGCGATCAGGGGGATCGCCTCCACCGTGCCCGTGACGTCACGGAGTGCGTACAGCTTCTTGTCCGCCGGGGCCAGGCCGTCGCCCGCCGCGCAGATCACCGCGCCCGTCGTGTCCAGGACGTGCAGCATCTCCTCGTTCGACAGCAGCGCGCGCCAGCCCGGGATCGACTCCAGCTTGTCCAGCGTGCCGCCCGTGTGGCCGAGGCCCCGGCCCGAGAGCTGCGGGACCGCCGCACCGCAGGCCGCCACCAGCGGGGCCAGCGGCAGCGTGATCTTGTCGCCCACGCCGCCCGTCGAGTGCTTGTCGGCCGTCGGGCGGGACAGGGACGAGAAGTCCATGCGCTCGCCCGACGCGATCATCGCCGCCGTCCAGCGGGCGATCTCGCGGCGGTTCATGCCGTTGAGGAGGATGGCCATCGCGAGCGACGACATCTGCTCGTCGGCGACCTCGCCCCGCGTGTACGCGTCGATGACCCAGTCGATCTGCTCGTCGGTCAGCTCACCGCGGTCCCGCTTGGTGCGGATGACGGAGATGGCGTCCATGGCCATGACGTTCCCTTCGGAGAATTGCGAAGTGCGCGGCCCCCCTGCGAGCGGGGCAGGGGGGCCGTACGGCGTTACTTGGTGAGATGGGCCGGGCCGAAGGCCTGGGGGAGCATCTCGGAGAGGGGCAGGACGCCCTCCGGGGTGTCCAGGAGGAGGTCCGGGCCGCCGAACTCGTACAGCAGCTGGCGGCAGCGGCCGCACGGCACCAGCAGGCCGCCGGTGCCGTCGACGCAGGTGAAGTGCGTCAGGCGGCCGCCGCCCGAGCGCTGCAGGTCGGAGACCAGACCGCATTCGGCGCACAGGCCGAGTCCGTAGGAGGCGTTCTCCACGTTGCAGCCGGTGACGGTGCGGCCGTCGTCGACCCGGGCCGCCACGCCGACCGGGAAGCCGGAGTAGGGGGCGTACGCGTGGGACATCGCCTCGCGCGCCACCACCCGCAGCGCCTCCCAGTCGAACTCGGCTGCTTCCCGCGTCACTTGCCCTGGCCCTTCCGGTACCGCATGCCGTCCGCCTTCGGCATCCGCAGGCGCTGCGCCGACAGGGACAGCACCAGGAGGGTGACGACGTACGGGGTCGCGCCGACGAAGTCGCTCGGGACCTCGTCCGTCAGCAGGTACCAGACCAGGACCAGCGCGGCCATGACGGCGCTGATGGCGCCCTGCAGCACCGCCTTCTTGTACAGCTTCCAGCCCGCGAGGGCCGCCAGCAGCACGACCAGGAGGAGGAGCAGCGCGTGGACGGTCACGCCGCCGTTGCGCAGCTGGAGCGCGTCGGAGTAGCCGAACAGGCCCGCGCCCATCGCCAGGCCGCCCGGCCGCCAGTTGCCGAAGATCATCGCCGCGAGGCCGATGTAGCCGCGGCCACCGGTCTGGCCCTCGAGGTAGGTGTGCGAGGTGACCAGGGCGAGGAAGGCGCCGCCGAGGCCGGCGAGGCCGCCGGAGACGGCGACGGCCGCGTACTTGTAGGTGTAGACGTTGACGCCGAGGGACTCGGCGGCGATCGGGTTCTCACCGCAGGAGCGCAGCCGCAGCCCGAACGGGGTGCGCCACAGCAGCCACCAGGTGCCGATGAACAGCACGACGGCGAGGATCGTCACCACGGACAGGTTCGTGACGAGGCCGCCGATGATGCCGGCGATGTCGGAGATCAGGAACCAGTGGTGCTTCTCGATCGAGTTCAGGCCGCTGGACAGGCCGGGCACGGTGACCTGCGGCAGCGAGCCGACCGGCGGGGACTGCTTGGGGTTGCCGCCGGCGTTGGCCGCCGCCCCGCTGTTGAAGAACAGCTTGGCGAGGTACTGGGTGGTGCCGAGCGCGAGCAGGTTGATCGCGACACCGGAGACGATGTGGTCGACGCCGAAGGTGACGGTGACGACGGCGTGCACCAGACCGCCGAGGACACCGAAGGCGATGCCCATCAGCAGGCCGAGCCAGGGGTTGGACTGCCAGCCGATCCAGCCGGCGCCGAAGGTGCCGAGGATCATCATGCCCTCGAGGCCGATGTTGACCACACCGGAGCGCTCGGACCACAGACCGGCGAGACCGGCGAGACCGATCGGCACGGCGAGGCCGAGGGCGGCGCTGACCTGGCCGGCGGAGTCGAGCGAGTCCGAGCCGGTGATCATGCGGACGGCGGAGACGAGCAGCAGGGCGCCGGCGATGATCATGAGGATCTGGCCCGGCGACCGGCCCGTGCTCTGGGGCGCGCCCGCCGCCTTGGGGGCCGCGGGCGGCGGCGTGTCGGTCATCGTGGCAGTCATCACGCCACCTCCTGCTTCTTCGTCGCGGCGGCCTGAGCGGCGAGTTCCGCGCCGACCTTCTGCTGCTGGCGCTTGAGGCCGTAGCGGCGGACGACCTCGTAGGCGATCACGACGCAGAGGACGATGACGCCCTCGATGACGCCGAGGATCTCCTTGTCGTAGCCCTGGAACTCCAGGTGGTTGGTGGTGCGCTCCAGGAAGCCCCACAGCAGGGCGCCGAGCGCGATGCCGATCGGGTTGTTACGGCCGAGCAGCGCGATGGCGATGCCGGTGAAGCCGATGCCGGTGGGGAAGCTGGCGTCGTACTGGTGGCTCTCGTTGAGCAGCGTGGGCAGGCCGACCAGACCGGCCACCGCACCCGAGATGATCATGCTGGTGGCGACCATCTTCTTCACCGACACACCGCTCGCTGAGGCCGCGCTCTCGGACTGGCCGACGGTGCGCAGGTCGAAGCCGAAGCGCGTGCGGCCGAGCACGAACCAGTACGCGAGACCGACCACCACGGCGACGACGATGAAGCCGTCGAGGATGCCGGCCGGGCCCGTGTTGATGGTGAAGAAGTACGACGACGACGGCAGCGGCTTGGTGGAGACGAGGGTGCCGCCCTGCTGGAGTTCGCCGAGCCTTCCGGGCTGGAGCAGGTAGGCGATGATCGCGGTGGCGATCGAGTTCAGCATGATGGTCGAGATGACCTCGCTGACGCCCCGGGTCACCTTGAGGATGCCGGCGATGGCGGCCCACAGGGCACCGGTCGCCATGGCGCAGATCATGATCAGCGGGATGGCGATCCAGCCGGGCACGGTCAGCGCGCCGCCGAGGACGGCGGCGATGAACGCGGCGAGCCGGTACTGGCCGTCGACACCGATGTTGAACAGGTTCATCCGGAAGCCGATGGCCACCGCGACACCCGCGAGGTAGTACGTCGTCGCCTTGTTCAGGATGTAGACCTGGCTGTCGCTGGCGAAGCCGTAGGTCACCATGTCGCTGAACGCGCTGCCGGGGTTCTTGCCGGTCGCGAGGATCACCAGGGCGGTGACGACGAGCGCGGCGACGACCGCGAGCAGCGGGGCCGCGATCCCGAGGAGCAGCCGCTCCTTGTCGATGCGTTGGGTCAGCTTGTTCATCGCTCGTCGTCCTCTGTGTGCTCCAGGTGGCCGGTGGCCGCACCCGTCATGGCGGAGCCCAGCTCCTCGGGGGTGATCGTGGCGGGGTCGGCGTCGGCGACCAGGCGGCCGCGGTACATCACCCGCAGGGTGTCGGAGAGGCCGATCAGCTCGTCCAGGTCCGCGGAGATCAGCAGGACGGCCAGGCCCTCGCGGCGGGCCTCGCGGATGTAGTCCCAGATGGCGGCCTGGGCGCCGACGTCCACACCGCGGGTGGGGTGGGCGGCGATGAGCAGCTTGGGGTTGTGGCTCATCTCGCGGCCGACGATCAGCTTCTGCTGGTTGCCGCCGGACAGCGAGGCCGCGGTGACGTCGATACCGGGGGTGCGGACGTCGTACGCCTGGATGATCCGCTCGGTGTCGGTGCGGGCGCCCTTGATGTCGAGCAGCCGGCCGCGCGAGTTGGGCTTCTCGGTGACGTGGCCGAGGATGCGGTTCTCCCACAGCGGGGCCTCGAGGAGCAGGCCGTGGCGGTGGCGGTCCTCGGGGATGTAGCCGATGCCGGCCTCGCGGCGGTCGCGGGTGGGGCGGTGGGAGATGTCGGCGTCGTCGAGCGTGATGACGCCGGCGTCCGGGTCGCGCATGCCCATGATCGCCTCGACCAGCTCGGACTGGCCGTTGCCCTCCACACCGGCGATGCCGAGGACCTCGCCCTTGTGGATGGTGAGGGAGATCTGGTCCAGGATGATCCGCTCGATGCCCTCGAGGTCGGTCTGCGCGAGGTGCAGCCCGTCCACCTTCAGCATCGGGACGTCCGTGACGGTGGACTCGGTGGTCTCCGGGGTGGGCAGTTCGCTGCCGACCATCAGCTCGGCGAGCTGCTTGGGGGTGGTGCCCCGCGGCTCGACCGTGCCGACGGTCGTACCGCGCCGGATGACGGTGATCTCGTCGGCGACGGAGAGCACCTCGCCCAGCTTGTGGGAGATGAAGATGACGGTGAGGCCCTCGGCCTTCAGCTCGCGCAGGTTGTCGAAGAGCGCGTCGACCTCCTGCGGCACGAGCACGGCGGTCGGCTCGTCGAGGATGAGGGTCTTGGCGCCTCGGTAGAGGACCTTGAGGATCTCCACGCGCTGGCGGTCGGCGACGCCCAGCTCCTCGACGAGGACGTCGGGGCGGACGTTCAGGCCGTACGCGTCGGAGATCTCCTTGATCTTGGCGCGGGCCTTGCCGCCGATGCCGTACAGCTTCTCCGCGCCGAGGACGACGTTCTCCAGCACGGTGAGGTTGTCGGCGAGCATGAAGTGCTGGTGCACCATGCCGATGCCGCGGGCGATGGCGTCGCCGGGGTTGTGCAGGACGACCTGCTCCCCGTTGACCGTGATGGTGCCCTCGTCCGGCTGCTGCATGCCGTAGAGGATCTTCATCAGGGTGGACTTGCCGGCGCCGTTCTCACCGCACAGGGCATGGACGGTGCCCGTGCGAACGGTGATGTCGATGTCCTTGTTGGCGACGACGCCGGGGAAACGCTTGGTGATGCCGCGCAGTTCGACGGCAGCGGGAGGGCTGGACGCGTTGATGGCGCACTCTCCTCGGGGAAAGGGGCTGCGTAGGGGAGGGCAGGCGTCGGCGACGCTAGCGCGGCAACTCCACGCTACACGCGTAGAGTTGACACATTGTTATGGCTCGGCGGGGGCCACGGGAAGGCGCCCCGCCGAGCCTCAAGTCTCCTCCGCTCCGGCCGGCCCGTCGGTGACGACGTTCCGGCCGGACCGGTCGGATCACGGGGTCACGGGGTGGTCTTGACCTTGATCTGGCCGGAGACGATCTTCTGCTTCGCGGCGTCCAGCTTGGACTGGATGTCGTTGAGGAAGCCGCCGCTGGTGGCCAGGGAGACACCGTTCTTGGCCAGCGAGTAGACGTTGTTGCCGGTCAGCGGCTTGCCGTTGTGCACGGACTGGATGAGGTCGTAGACACCGACGTCGACGTTCTTGACGGCCGAGGTCAGGATCGCGTCCTTGTACTGGGCCAGACCCGGGATGCTGTACTGGTCGGAGTCCACGCCGATGGCCCAGGCGCCCTTGACGCCGTGCACGGCCTCGATCGCACCGTTGCCGGAGGAGCCGGCGGCGGAGTAGATGACGTCCGCGCCGTTGTCCAGCATGCCCTGCGCGGCCTCCTTGCCCTTGTCGGGGCTGGCGAAGCCGGAGGTGTCCGAGCCGTGGCTCAGGTACTGGACGTCGACCTTGACCTTGGCGTTGGTGTCGTGCACGCCCTGGACGTAGCCCGCCTCGAACTTCTTGATCAGCGGGATGTCCACGCCGCCGATGAAGCCGACGTGGTCCTTCTTCGTCTTCAGCGCGGCGGCGACACCGGCGAGGTAGGAGCTCTGCTCCTCGGTGAAGGTGATGCTGTCGACGTTGGTGCCGTTCACCACGGAGTCGACCAGGCCGAAGGAGGTCTTCGGGAACTGCTTGGCGACCTTCTCCACGGCGGGCGCGTAGGTGTAACCGATCGCGATGACCGGGTTGTAGCCGGCCTGGGCGAGGTCCGTGAGGCGCTGCTCACGGTCGGCCGGCGTGTCGGAGGTCTTCGCGGTCAGCTCCTTGATGGAACCGCCGAACTCCTTCTCGGCCTTGTCGGCACCGCGCGCGGCGGAGTCGTTGAAGGAGCGGTCGCCACGGCCGCCGACGTCGTAGGCGAGACCGATCTTGACGCCGCCCTTGCCGCCACCGGAGGAGGAGGACGGGCTGGCGTTGTTGTCGGAGGACGTGCTGCCACACGCGGTGGCAGTCACGGCGAGTGCTGCGGTCGCGATACACGCAGCTGAAAGCTTGGCTACCCGGCGCACGGGAAGGCTCCTTCACCTGACCTGAGCGCCATGTCGGCGCTTGATGTGAGCACCATGTCAGTGCTCGGGCCGAGACGCCCCGGCGGCGTCGGCTTCGCGGCATCGTAACGCGCGTAGATGTCGCAAAAAACCCCCTCTCGAAGCCGTTATCGATTCGAGGCAAACAGCGTCTGAACTTGGAATCTCACCTCTCGCACGTCGTTGTTGCGGACAGTGCGCACATGGCTTACGAGTGTGTTGCGCCGACCGGGCGAACAAGTAAGAGAGGGCCCCCGAAGGGGCCCCGCTCCCACCTCGGACCTCTTACCCGGTCCTCTTACCTCCGGCTCACCCTTGTGCGCCGTCCGGGTCCAGGAAGGCGGCCGCGGTGAACATCTCCACACCGACCGTGATCGCGTGCTCGTCGGCGTCGAAGTCGCCCTGGTGCAGATCGCGCACGGTCCGCTCACCAGGACGGCGGACGCCCAGCCGGGCCATGGCACCCGGCACATGCTCCAGATACCAGGAGAAGTCCTCGCCGCCCAGGCTCTGCTCGGTGGACTCGACCGAGTCCCGTCCCCGCCGGGCCGACATCGCGCGGCGCAGCAGGTCGGTGGACTCCCGGTCGTTCACGACGGGCGGGACCCCGCGGACGTAGGTGATCTCGGACTTGGCGCGGTGCAGGGTGGCGACCTCGTCGATGGCCGCGTGCAGGATGTCGGGAGCCTGCCGCCAGGCCTCCAGGTCCAGGCAGCGCACGGTGCCGGACAGCTCGGCGTGCTGCGGGATGACGTTCGGCGCGTGCCCGGACTCGATCCGGCCCCAGGTCAGGGCCAGCCCGACCCGGGTGTCCACGCGGCGCGCGATCACCGCGGGCACGTCGACGGCGACGCGGGCGGCGGCGGTGACGAGGTCGGTGGTCAGATGCGGCCGGGCGGTATGGCCACCGGGCCCGTCCAGGGCGATCTCCAGCCGGTCGCACGCGCTGGTGATCGGCCCGTGCCGCAGCCCGACCTTCCCGGCATCGACCCGGGGGTCGCAGTGCACCGCGAGGATCCGGCCGACGCCCGCCAGCACGCCGTCCTCGATGGCGTCCATGGCACCGCCGGGCAGCACCTCCTCGGCGGGCTGGAAGAGCAGCCGTACGGGGCGGGGCAGCAGGCCCTTGCTGTGCAGGTCGGCGAGGACGAGCCCGGTGCCGAGCACGACGGTCGTGTGCACGTCGTGACCACAGGCGTGCGCCCGGTCCGGCACGGTGGAGCGGTACGGACAGTCGGTCTTGGTGTCCGGGATGGGCAGGGCGTCGATGTCGGCGCGCAGGGCGAGCAGCGGTACGGCCGGCCGCTCACCCTCGGTGAGCCCGATGTCACACACGAGTCCGGTTCCCTTGGTGAGCACGCGGGGCCTGAGCCCTGCCTGCTCCAGCCGCTCCTTGATCGCGGCGGTCGTACGGAACTCCTGATTGCCCAGCTCAGGGTGCATGTGCAAGTCGCGGCGGAACGCGACGAGTTCGGCGTGCAGGGCTTTGCTCAGCGCGCCGGGGAGCACATCCCCCGCGAGGCCGGACTCGGACTCTAGGGACATCAATTGCTTCACCCTCTGAAGGGTAGGACGCCCGGGTGGTCAACTACCCCTCGATCAACAAAAGTTCAGCCCGTTAGGGGAAGAAAATCTGACCGGCGGACGCATGGCGGCGGACTCGGATGGGTAAAACCACTGTTTTCTCCTTCCACGGATACCATGCCCCACCACAGTCCTGCTCGACTTGTCCAAGAACCGGACCTCAGAGCACACCGCGACTACTGCCGGGTTACGGCGTCGTGCCAGAGGGTGATGACCGGCCCTTGGACAGCCGCATCGCGGGGATTCCCTCCCCCCGGGCCGGTTCCGTGCTGTAGCCCAGGAGGGTGCAGGTGCCGGTGTCGCACGGCAGGCAGAGGCCGCTGGTCGCATCCGCTGAGGTACGACGGCCCCCCGCAGAGCCCGGCGCCCGGCCCTGAGGCACCGGCGCCTGTGGCTCCCGGGCGCCCTGACCAACGTCGTCCGGCCAGGGGCGGGCGTCGGGGTTCTTGGCGAGGCAGCGCCGGACCCGGTCGGTCAGCCCCGTGGGCAGGCCGGTGAGGTCGGGCGGGCCCATGGTCCGGCCAGCAGCACGTTGGACGCGAAGCGGCGTGCCCGGCTTCGACGGCTCTCAACCGAAGGGATGGCACCCCCACCGTTGACCAGACCCCCGATTGGCCGATCCGTTCCAGACACCAGCACCAAACCCGCAGGTCAAAGGGCGGCGACAGGGAGGTGCCGCGGAACAGATCCGCCCATCAGCCGTCAGCCGCCGATCCCGCGGCCCAACAGCCACTGCTCAAGCCGTCATCAGCTCACACCACACGTACTTACCCCGGTTCCCGAACCGGGCCGACGGCTGCCACCCCCACACCTCCGCACACGCCACGACCAACCCCAGCCCCCGCCCGTCCTCCAACTCCGCGACCTCCTCCAGCGGACGCGGCGGGTCGGGCGGCGCCGGGTCGGTGTCCCATGCCCCGATCCACACCATGCCCTCCGGGGAGCGGCGGACCCTGAGCGCGGCCGGCCCTTTCGTATGCCGTACGGCGTTGGAGACCAGCTCCGTCGCCAGTAGCTCCGCCGTGTCCACCAGGCCGATCAGCCCGTGCAGGGTCAGGATCAGGCGCAGGGTGCGGCGGCAGACGGTGACCGCTCTGAGGTCGTTGGGGATGTACAGCGTGTAGTCCCAGGTTTCGGGCATGCGGCATCAACTCCGTTGAGATAAGGGGGATTTGATTTCACGCAGGGTGGCAACGCCGCAGACGCGGTGCACTTCCGCTGCGTGTGCGGTGCGTCACCGACGGTAGGGCCACAATTTGGGACCGCGCAAGTCGTTGCCGTAATCTGCCCCTCGAAAGAGGGCAGTTGAGCGCGGGGAGGAAGGCATGGCGCGCAGGAAAGAGCCCACCGCACGGCACGAGCGCCTGGGTGCCGAGCTACGGAAGCTGCGTGAAGCCGCAGGCCTCAAGGGGCGGGAAGCCGCTGCGCTGCTCGGGACGGACTCGGCGCAGGTGAGTCAGATCGAGTTCGGGACGGCGGGTGTCAGCGCGGAGCGCGTACGACGGCTCGCCGCTCATTACGCCTGCACGGACCACGAACTGGTCGATGCCCTGGCGGCGATGGCGACCGACCGGACAGAGGGCTGGTGGGAGGAGTACAGAGGCCGTCTGCCCACGTCGTTCCTGGACCTGTCGGAGCTGGAGTACCACGCCGCCTACCGGTGGGACGTGGACTTCCTGCACATCCCGGGCCTGCTCCAGACCGAGGACTACGCGCGGGCGATCTTCTCCCGTCGTGTTCCCGAACTCCCCGAGGGCGAAGTTGAATTGCGGGTCCGGCATCGAATGCAGCGGCGGATCATCCTCGAGCGGGCGGAGCCGGTCCCGTACGAGGTGCTGGTGCACGAGGCTGCCTTGCGGATCCGGGTAGGCGGCCGAATCGCCTCTCGGGCTCAGCTGGCCCGCATCCTGGAGCTCTCCGAAGCAGACCACGTGACCGTACGCGTCATCCCCTTCGAACTGGACGACTTCGCCGACATCACAGCGGCCATGGTGTACGCAGGGGGCCCCGTCACCAAGCTGGACACCGTGGTACGTGACGGCCCCCACGGCTCTCTCTTCATCGATTCCGAAGCACAACTCGGCGTCTTCCGAACACTTTTCCGTAGAGTTGAGGGTGTTTCACTCGACCCCCTGCGGTCGCGAGACCTCATCCACAGATTGGCCAAGGAACTGTGAGGCGCACGGTGACCACCCCGGACAACTGGCGGAAGTCTTCCTACTCCGGCAGCGGCGACGGCAACGCCTGCGTAGAGATCGCCACCGCCCCCTCCCACATATCCATCCGCGACTCCAAGGCCCCCACCCTCGGCACCCTCACCTTCCCCACTACCGCCTTCACCCCCTTCCTCCACGCCCTGAAAGACAGCACGGTGGAAGAATGACAAAAGGTGGACGCCGAATGGGCGGACCGCATTCGTCGGGCGTGCTCGCGCGAACGCAGCCTCGTGGTCACCGCGACGGTGCACCCTTCCCGAGCATCCGGTCGACCATGCCCCGGCCGGGTACTACCTGACCGGCGTCACCGTGGATCCCGGCTGGCGGCGCCGTGGCACAGGCGCGCTGCTGACCCGGTGGCGCATGGACTGGGTCGGGGAACGGGACCGGGCGGTCTGGTGCTTCATCGCCGCCGACAACCACGTCTCGCTCGACCTGCACCGGGACTTCGGATTCCAGCCTGTGCGGACCGGTGCGTCGTTCCACGGCATCGAGTTCGCCTGCGGTGAGGGCCGGCTGCTGCGAGCGGACCCGCCGCGAGGCCGGGAAGCCTAGGCCAGTCCCAGTCCCACCGTCTCCAGCCGGTGCACATCCCGGGCCGTCCCCGTGACCCCCGACAGAAATCCCTGCGCGCGCGGTGACGCCGTGTCCGTCAGCCAGGCCGGGTCGATGTCGCAGACCGCCACCTTCACTCCCGTGCCCCTCAGCGCGAGCGGCAGGGTGTGGACGACCGTCGACGGGAAGCTGAGAATCGTACGGCCGATCGGGCCTCGGCGGGCGGTCAGTTCCAGGGGGAGGTCCGGGCGGACTATCTCCAGGCCGGTCTCCGCCGCCAGGCGGTGGAGTTTGTCCGCGCTCTCCCTGCGGTGGGCGAAGTAGCGGGTCGCCCCATGGGTCTTCGCCAGGTTCCGGACCGCCTCCAGATAGCGGTCGCCGTCCACCACCCCCGTCTCCACCAGCGACGTGCCGACCAGGTCCGCGCTCTTCGTGATGCGCGGCGGGCCGAAGCGGGACCGGGTCCAGACGAAGTCGTTCGCCGTGACCGTCACGCCCTCCGGCGTCTCCGTCACCGGCATGGACGAGAAGACCTCCACCCTGCGGCCGGCACTCGGCGTCAGGCGACGCCGCGCCGACGACGACACCGGAGCGAACAACAAATCCCTCGCCCCCGGCCGGCCGCCCTTGCGGTGCCAGCGGACCAGGCGTTCGCCGCGCGCCAGTTGGGCCACGAACTCCATCGTCGCCGTGCCGTCGTCCACCACCACCAGGTCACGCGCCCTGGTGATCGTCAGCAGCAACTGCACGTACCGCGAGAACGGGTCCCCCATCACGATCCGGTCGGCCCGGCGGAGCGGACCCGCCAGGCCGCCGATCGTCGAGAAGGGCGCGGTCGTACCGCCCCGTGCCTCCTCCCAGCGCACCCGGTGTCCCTCGTCCCGGGCCAGGTCCGCCATGCGGCGCAGCTGACCCCGGGTCATCGGGTCGGTCGGGGCCAGGACGACCACCGTGAGTTCCGCGCCGGTCCGCGGTGGATCCTCGGCCACCGTCCGCCGTACCTGCGCGGGCACGGACGGCAGCGGGGCCGGGTCCTCCCCGCGCAGGCCGTGCAGATGCGCCCACTCCAGTACGTTCAGCAGCTGGACCGGGCTCTCCACGAAGGCGAGCGTGCGGGGAGGGTGGCCGGGCTGACCGGCGCGGGGGCTCATCGGCGTATGACCGTCCCGTCGTAAGGGGATCACAACACTCAGACGGAGACCGGCTCGCCGGCCGCCGCCGCGATCTCCGCCTCGGCCACCACACCGGCGACGCGGCGCAGCTTCTTCATCGGGGCGAGCTCGGAGTCGTAGACCTTCTTGACGCCGTCGCCGAGGGAGGCCTCGATGGTGCGGATGTCACGGACCAGGCGCGTGAGGCCCTGCGGCTCGACGGAGGCGGCCTGGTCGGAGCCCCACATCGCGCGGTCCAGGGTGATGTGGCGCTCGACGAAGGTCGCGCCCAGGGCGACGGCGGCCAGGGTGGTCTGCAGGCCCGTCTCGTGGCCGGAGTAGCCGATCGGGACGTTCGGGTACTCCTTCTCCAGCGTGTTGATCACGCGGAGGTTCAGCTCGTCGGCCTTCGCCGGGTAGGTCGAGGTGGCGTGGCACATGAGGATGTTGTCGGAGCCGAGGACCTCGACCGCGTGGCGGATCTGCTTCGGCGTCGACATGCCGGTCGACAGGATGACGGCCCGGCCCGTGGCGCGCAGGGCGCGGAGCAGCTCGTCGTCCGTCAGGGAGGCGGAGGCCACCTTGTGGGCCGGGACGTCGAACTTCTCCAGGAAGGCGACGGCCTCGGTGTCCCACGGGGAGGCGAACCAGGCGATCCCCTTCCCCTTGCAGTACTCGTCGATCTGGCGGTACTCGTCCTCACCGAACTCCACGCGGTGGCGGTAGTCGATGTAGGTCATCCGGCCCCAGGGGGTGTCGCGCTCGATGTCCCACTGGTCGCGCGGGGTGCAGATCTCCGGGGTGCGCTTCTGGAACTTGACGGCGTCACAGCCGGCCTCGGCGGCCACGTCGATCAGCTTGAAGGCGTTCTCCAGCTCACCGTTGTGGTTGATGCCGATCTCGCCGCAGATGTAGACGGGACGGCCGGGGCCGACCTCGCGCGAACCGAACGTACGCAGACGGGAGTTGGTGCTCATGGCAGGAGATGTCCTTACTTGGGGAGGGAGTCGAGAGAGGGGCCGAGGATCCAGCTGGCGATCTCTCGGATCGCGCCGTCACCGCCGGGGACGGTGGTGACCGCGCGTGCGGCGCCGCGTACGACGTCGTGGGCGCTCGCGACCGCCACGGGCCAGCCGACGAGGGCGAAGCACGGGAGGTCGTTGACGTCGTTGCCGACGTAGAGCACGCGCTCCGGCGCGATGCCCTGCTCCTCGCACCACTGCTTCAGCGCGAGGTCCTTGCGGTCGATGCCGTGCAGCACCGGGAGCTTGAGCTTCCGGGCGCGGGCGGCGACCACGGGGTTCTGTTCCGTGGACAGGATCAGCATCTTCAGGCCGCTTCTGCGCAGGGCCGCGATGCCGAGTCCGTCGCCGCGGTGCACGGTGACGAACTCCCGTCCTTCGGAGTCGATCAGCACCCGGTCGTCGGTCTGGGTGCCGTCGAAGTCGAGTACGACCGCGTCCACGTCCTCGGCGGTCGGGAGCGCGTCCGGGCGGTCCGCGTCGAACAGCGGGGCCAGGGCCCGCGCCCGCGCCAGGTCGTGCGGGTCGTCGATCTCCAGCACGCGTGCGGGGTCGGTGCGGACCAGTTCGGTGTGGCCGAAGAAGCGGTGCTGGTGCTTGCGGAAGCCGGCCGCGTCCATCGCGTAGGCGGCGCCGGTCTCCAGCAGGTCCTGGGGGCGGTCCTGGCGGCGGGGGCGGAAGGATTTGTCGTGGTTGACGCCGAAGCCGCCGGCCGGCGCGCCGGGAGTGTCCGCGCCGTCCCGCCAGATGAAGCCGTGGAAGGGGGCCACGGTCACCGCCGTGTCCGCGCCGTTCTCCACGACCGCGCCGGCCACGCCGTCGATGTCCTCGCGGACGAGGAACGGGCTGGTGCACTGCACGAGCAGGACCACGTCGACCGGTGCGCCGTGCAGCGTCTCGTGGGCGTCCATGGCGTGCAGGACCGCGGCCTCGGAGGTCGCCGTGTCCCCGGCGATCGCGGCCGGGCGCAGCACGACCTCGGCGCCGGCCTCCCGGGCGGCGGCGGCGATGGCCTGGTCGTCGGTGGAGACGACGACGTCGGTCACCAGCCGGGTCGCCCGGCACTCGCGCACCGCGCGCGCCACCAGCGGGACCCCGCCGACGGGGGCGAGGTTCTTCGCGGGCACGCCCTTGGAGCCGCCGCGCGCGGGGATCACCGCGAGCACCCGGCGCAGTGAAACGCCTTGGCCCGCCTGGGGGTTGGACATCGAGTCTCCTTGGAAGGTCACAGCTCCCCCATCCGCCGGATCACCGGGGCCACGCGCTGCACGCCGTGGCGGTACGCGCCGCGGGCCGCGCGGCGCACGATCTGGCGGACCGGTCCGGGTTCCTTGTCGGCGGCGGGCGCACCGGGCAGCGGGGCGCCGTCGGGGCCGAGGTGGTGGCGGGCGAGGATGCCGGGCAGGTATCCGGGCGCCGTCTCGGGGGTGTAGTAGGGGTTCAGCGGGGGCAGCCCGCCGGGCCGCTGAAGCAGCTTGGCGATGCGCTCGCGGGCGGTGTCGAACGCCGTGCCGTAGGAACCGTCGGCGGCGACACCCTGCCGGGACACCCACTCCTCGTCCGGCACCGGCCGGTGCCCGGCGTCGAGCTGGTCCCAGGAGGCGAGGCACCCGGAGCCGGTGAAGTGGTGGTTGCCGAGCACCTCGCGCACCCCGAGGTCGGTCAGGACGACCGTGGGGACACGGCGGTGCAGGGCCTCCAGAGCGGCCGTGGAGCTGACCGTGACCAGGAGGTCGGTGCGGTCGAGCACCTCGCCCATGTGGCCGTACACCAGACGGAAGTTGGCGGGTACGTCCTTGCCCTGAACCAGCTTCTGGTACGGCAACTCCTCGATGTGGGTGGTGTGTTCACCCGGCTTGGAGCGCAGTTTCAGCAGCACCTCGCGCTCGGGGTGCTTACGGGCGTGCTCGATGAGGCGGTCGAGGAGGTACGTACGGTCCTTGCGGCCGTCCGGGACGGACGGCTGGGCCGCGAACACCACGGTGTACGGCTCGTGTTCACCGGTGTACGGCGCCCCGCCGAGGAAGGGCAGCGCGACCTCGGTGACCCCGGAGGCGTCCGCGCCCACGCCCTCGTACACGGCCCGGAACCGGTCCGCGTCGTGCCGGGAGTTGGCGAGGACGAGGTCGGCGCCGTGCCGCAGCAGCAGCCCGTCGGCGAGCTTCTCGTAGACGACGCCGACGTAACCGGTCACGACCACCGGGCGCCTGCCGGAGCCCCAGGCGTTGCGCAGCCCGTGCAGCATCGCCTGCACCCCGCCGCCGACCAGCGCGAGGACGAGGATGTCGTACGGCTCCCGCGTCATCGCGCGCAGGAACTCGACGCCGGTGACCTCGCGCAGGGAGTCCGCGCGGACGCCGACCTCCCTCAACTGGCGGGCCGTCGGGGTGGCGCGCCCCCGCAGGAGGTAGCCGTCGAGGCCGATCTCGGCGTCGGCGGGAGCGAGGCGCTGCGCGGTGAGGGCGCCCCATTTCCACCGGGTGTCGGAATCGGCGAGGACGGCGACCCGCAGGGACTTCGTAGCACTTGCTGGCACGCCGAAGACGCTAGGAAGCCATTCCGAGGTTCCGCCCAACCAGAATGCAACAAACGGTTAACAGCACGCCGCCGAATGGGGAATCGGCTCGTCAAATCGCCGGAAATAAGCCCGGTTCACAGCTTCGCCACGCGTCGTTCACCCAGTATCAAGGAAGGCGTCAAGACGAATGACGGGCTTCCCCCTAACGTCCCTGACGTGGTCAAGCTCTCCGTCATCGTGCCGTTCTACAACGTGCAGCAATACGCGCCCGACACGCTCAGAAGCCTGAAGGCGAACGCGCGTGAGGACTTCGAATTCATTCTCGTCGACGACTGCTCTCGCGACGGGACACCAGAGATTCTCGCGCGCGCGGAGCGCGAGCTGCCCGGGGCGGTCCACGTCCGGCACGAGCAGAACGGAGGGCTGGCGACCGCACGCAACACCGGGATCGACCGGGCGCGCGGCGAGTACCTGACCTTCCTGGACGGCGACGACTGGCTCGCCCCCGGCTACTTCGCCCAACTGGTCGCGGCCATGGAGGAGCTGGGCTGCGACTTCGTCCGCACCGACCATGTGCAGTGCACCGGGCGCTCCCGCCAGGTGCACCGGGTGCCGGTCGGGCGGCGAGGTGTGGTGATGAACCCGCGCGAGGCGATCCTGCCCGCCGACCGCTCGACCTCCGTGGACTACGCGTACGCGTGGGCCGGCGTCTACCACCGCCGGCTGGTGGACAAGGGGCTGCTGCACTTCACCCACGGGCTGCGCACGGCCGAGGACCGGCCGTGGATCTGGAAGCTGCACCGCGAGGCGGAATCCTTCGCCGCGGTGAGCCTGCTCGGTGTGTTCTACCGGCGCGGGGTCGCCTCGTCGCTCACGCAGATCGGCGACGTACGACAGCTTGATTTCATTCGCGCGTTCGACCAGGTCGTCGCGGAAACCGCCCAGGATCCGCAGGCCGATGAACTGCTGCCGAAGGCCGTCCGCACCTATTGCGCCATCATTTCCCATCATCTGGGATCCATCGAAAGGTTCGAGCCCGCGGTGGCGAGAAAACTGAAATCCATGAGTGCCGCGGCACTGCGGCGCATGCCGCAGGACGTGCTGGACGACGCGCTGGACTCCATGGACATCCAGCGCGCCTCCAAGCTGCGCCGGCTGCGCCGCCGTCCGGCCCCCGCGGGAGCCGCCGCGTGACCACCCAGATCTTCCAGGCGTCGACGCTGTACGGCACGGTCACGCTCGCCGCCGCCCTGGACTCCGGCGGCTTCCGCCCGGCCGACCGGCGGATCCTGCTGGTCTGCAACAACTCCACCACCCCGGAGACGACGCCCGGCCTGGACCAGGCGCCCGGCTTCGAGAAGCTGCGCGACCGCTTCGACGACGTGATCTCGTACAACGAGACCATCCACCCCTTCCACCCGGGCGGCTGGGCACCCCGCGTGGACGACATGCCGCTGTGGGAACGCTTCCTGCGGCACGAGTGGCGACTGGGCGACGACGACGTGGAGTTGGTCGTCGAGTCGATCCAGGTCAACCCCTCCCTGGCGCTCGGCCAGATCTTCAACGGCGCCCCGGTGACGGTCTACGCCGACGGCCTGATGAGCTACGGCCCCACCCGCAACAAGATCGACCCGCTGGTCGGCACCCGGGTGGACCGCGTCCTGCACCTGGACCTCGTGCCCGGTCTGCAGCCGCTGCTGCTCACCGAGTTCGGCGTGCCCGGCGAGCTGGTGCCGACGGCCGCCTTCCTCAAGGTGCTCGCCGAACTCGCGCCTGTGGACGTGGAGTTGCCCGAGATCGAGGAGCCGGCGCTGCTGCTCGGCCAGTACCTCTCGGCGCTGGAGATCCTTGACCTCGAGCAGGAGGAGAACCTGCACGTACGGATGCTGAGGGGCGCGGCCGCGCTCGGGCACACCAAGGTGGTGTTCAAGCCGCACCCGTCCGCACCGGCGAGCTTCACCCGCTCCCTGGAGCAGGAGGCCGAGAAGCTGAAGGTCGAGCTGACCGTGCTCGACACCCCGGTGCTGGCCGAGGTGCTGTACCAGCGGACGCGTCCCGCGCTGGTCGTCGGCTGCTTCTCCACCGCCCTGCTCACGGCCAGGGCGCTCTACGGCCTCCCCGTCGCCCGCCTCGGCACCGAACTGCTGCTGGAGCAGCTCACGCCGTACGAGAACAGCAACCGGATCCCGGTCACCATCGTCGACGCGCTGGTGCCCGAGCTGGGCGACCGGGCGGCGGTGACGGAACAGCGCGCGGGCATGGACGTCGAGGCGCTCGGCCCGCTGGTGCACGCGGTGGGCTTCGCGATGCAGCCGAAGATCCTGCCGAGGCTGCGCCCGGAGGTCGAGGGGTATCTGGCGAAGCACCAGAACCCGCGCATCCTGCGCTACTTCAAGCGCCGCCGGCTGACCTCGCTGGCACTGCCGGGCGGGGTGCCCGCCCAGCTGGCGTTCATCCCGCGCAACGCCACGGTCCGCCGGGTGGCCCGCAAGGCCCGCAGCCTGCGCCGGGGCACCGCCCGCAGTTGATCCGTTCCAGGAAGGACATGACCTCCATGGCAGCGTCATCCCCCGGCCTCGACCTCGCCGCCACCCCGGGCCCGCCCGGTCCGCTCATACGGCAGAAGACGGCCGACTCCGCCGCCAGGGGCGGGAGCCGTCTGCTTGCCCTGGACGGACTGCGGCTGGTGGCCGCGCTGATGGTCTGCCTCTACCACTACGCCGGGCGCGGAGGCACCGTCTCCGAGTCCTGGCACGGCGACCCGCGGCACGTCTTCCCGACCGTGTACCACGCTGCCGTCTACGGCAACCTCGGCGTGGAGCTCTTCTTCGTCATCAGCGGCTTCGTGATCTGCATGAGCAGCTGGGGCCGCACCCTCGGCGACTTCTTCCGCTCCCGGGTCGCGCGCCTGTACCCCGCCTACTGGGTGGCCCTGGTCCTGGTCACGGGGGCGTCCCTGGCCATGCCCTACGTGGTCCACGCGGTCCGGCTGGACGAGTTCCTGGTCAACCTGACGATGCTCCAGCAGCCGATGGGCGCGACCCGGGTCCTCGGCGTCTGCTGGACGCTCTGGGTCGAGGTGCGCTTCTACGTCCTCTTCGCCCTGCTCGTCGTCCTGCGCGGGGTGACCTACCGCCGGGCGGTGCTGTTCGCCTGCGTGTGGACGCTGGCGGCCGTCCTGTGCCACAGCACGGACAACGCCCTGCTGCACCAGGTGATCATGCCGGAGTACGCCCCCTACTTCATCGGCGGTCTCGCGCTGTACCTGATCCACCGCTTCGGCAGCGACCTGCTCACGTGGGGCATCGTCGCCATGTCGTGGCTGCTGGCGCAGCGGGAGGCCACCGTCGGCCTGTGGGGCCACCACCCCCACCGCGACCCGTACGTCGTCATCCTGATCGTCACCGTCGCCTTCGCGGCCGTCGCCGCCGTGGCCCTCGGCTGGACCCGCTGGGCCTCCTGGCGCTGGCTGGTCACGGCCGGCGCACTGACGTACCCGTTCTACCTGGTCCACGAGCACCTGGGCTGGTTCGTCATCCGGGTGCTGCACCGGGGCCTGGGCCTCGCGCCGTGGCCGACGTTCGGGGTGACCGTGCTGGGCATGCTGGTGCTGGCCTGGCTGATCCACCGGTTCGTGGAGAAGCCGTTCGGGCCCCGGCTGAAGCGGGCGCTCAAACCGGTGCGGCTGCCGGTCGGCTGATGCCGGTCAGCTGATCCCGTACCGCGCCCCGATCCCCGCGACCACGACCGCCAGTCCTTCCTCGAACTGGCGGTCGTAGTCGTCGAAGAGCAGTTCACCGGCCGCCGCCGCGAGCGGGAACTCCGCCAGCAGCCGGGCCCGCTCCGCCACGTCGTACCCCTCCCGGCGCTCGCCCGGCAGGGGTTGTACGCCCTGTTCCTCGGTGACGAAGCCGAGTGTGTACGCGGACGCCGTGCGGCCCGCGTCGACCGCCTGGGTGAGGGTGAACCCGGCGTCCGTCAGCAGCCGCAGGTTCGCCTCCAGGGCGGGGGCGTGCTCGGTGCCCGTGAAGCGGGAGCCGCTGAAGACCTTGGCGCCGTCGCGGTAGCCGAGCAGGGCGCCGCGCAGCCCCCGGTTGATCCTGAGCAGCCGCTCCTGCCAGCTGTCGTCCGGATCCGGCTCGGTGGCGGCGAGCATCCGCCGGTACATCTCCGTCGCCATCTCGTCGAGCAGCGCCTGTTTGTCCTTGAAGTGCCAGTACAGCGCGGGCGCCTTGACGTCCAGCTCCGTGGCGATGGCGCGCAGGGTCAGGCCGTCCAGGCCGGTCTCGTTCAGCAGCCGCAGCGCGGTGTCGGCGACGCGGCGGCGGTCCAGGGGGGCGCGTTTCACGCTTGACAGCTTAACAACGTTAAGGGCACGCTCGTGAGCGACGGAACTTAACGACGTTAAGGAGATACCCGTGGACGTCCTGATCGTGGGCGCCGGCCCGACCGGCCTGACCCTCGGCATCGACCTGGCCCGGCGCGGCGTGCAGGCGCTGGTGGTGGAGCGGGCCGACGCCCTGTTCCCCGGCTCGCGCGGCAAGGGGATCCAGCCCCGCACCCAGGAGGTCTTCGACGACCTCGGCGTCCTGGACGCCGTCCGGGCGGCGGGCGGCCCCGTCCCGGTGCGGATGATCTGGAAGAACGGCGAGCGGCTCGGCGAGCAGCCGATGTTCGAGCCGGTCGAGCCGGACGAGGGCGCGCCGTACGCCGAGCCCTGGATGGTCGCGCAGTGGCGGACGCAGGAGGTGCTGTACGCGCGGCTGCTGGAGCTGGGCGGGAAGGTCGCCTTCGGGCACGAGGTGACCGGCCTGACGCAGGACGCGGAGGGGGCGGACGTGGAGTTCGCCGACGGTACGAGGCTCCGCGCGAGGTACGTCGTGGCGGCCGACGGCGGTCGCTCGGTGGTGCGGCGCGCGGTGGGGGTCGGCATGACCGGCGAGACGGTCGACCCGGCGCCGTTCGTGGTGGCGGACGTACGGCTGAAGGGCCTCGACCGCGACCACTGGCACGCGTTCCCGGCGGCCGACGGCAGCGGGGTCATGCTGTGCCCGCTCGCCCACTCGGAGGACTTCCAGCTGGCGGCGCGCTTCCCGGAGGGCACGGAGACCGACCTGTCCCTCGACGGCATCCGCGAGATCGTCGCCACGTACACGCATCTGGGCGCCGACGATGTGACGGAGCTGCGCTGGGCGTCGGACTTCCGGCCACGGGCGGCCCTGGCGGACCGCTTCCGGTCCGGCCGTGTCCTCCTCGCCGGCGACGCGGCCCACGTCCACTCCCCGGCGGGCGGCCAGGGCCTGAACACCAGCGTCCAGGACGCCTACAACCTGGGCTGGAAACTGGGCGCGGTGCTCCGGGACGGCGCCCCGGAGTCCCTCCTGGACACCTACGAGGAGGAGCGGCGCGCGAACGCGGCGGCCATGCTGAACCTGACGACCGGGGTGCACCGCGGGGAGGTACGGCGGGGGAAGGCGACGATGCAACTCGGCCTGGGCTACCGGGAGTCGAGCCTGAGCGTCGACACCCGGGAGGCAGCGACCGGGCTCCGGGCGGGTGACCGCGCTCCGGACGGCACGGTGAACGGCGTACGGCTCTTCGACGCGTTCCGGGGGCCGCACTGGACGCTGCTGGGCGCGGACATCCCGGTCGCCGGCGTGAGGTCACTCCCGACGGCCCCGGCGTCGTACGGCCCCGGCGTCTTCCTGATCCGCCCGGACGGTTACGTCGGCTGGGCGGGCGGGACGACGGAAGGACTCCGGGCCTACCTGCCCCAGGTCGGCCTGTGAGGTCTGTCGTCTACGAGCCGGCCAGCGACAGCTTGACCGCGAACCCGAGGAACAACGCCCCCGCCGCCGAAGTGGCCGTGGCGGACAGCCGCTTCCGGCGCCGGAACGCGGCAGCGAGACGCGTGCCGCCGAATATCAGCGTGCTGAGGTACAGGAAGCTGGCCAGCTGGCCGAACGCGCCGAGGATGGCGAAGGAGAGGGCCGGGTACGCGTAGCCCGGGTCGACGAACTGCACGAAGAAGGCGACGAAGAACAGGATCGCCTTGGGGTTGAACAGGCTGACGACGAGGGCCCGCCGGAAGGGCCGTTCCTCGGTGCCGGCAGTAGGCGCGGAGTCCTCCGCAGCCTTCTCCCGCCGCGTCCGCCACACCTGCCAGGCGGACCGCAGCATCCCGACCGCCAGCCAGGTCAGATACCCGGCACCGGCGTACTTCACGATCCCGAACAGCACGGCGTTGGCCTTCAGCAGGGAGGCGACACCGGCGGCGGACAGCGTCATCAGCACGGTGTCCCCGCAGAACACGCCCGCGGCGGCCGTGTACCCGGCCCGCACACCGCGCCGGGCGGCGACGGACAGCACATACAGCGAGTTGGGACCGGGCAACACCACGATCAGGGCGAGGCCTGCCAGATAGGTGGGGAGATCAATGACGCCGAACATGAAATCGAGTGTCGCACGGAGGTCTGACAACGCCCCCTGCCCGACCGCTCAGAAGACGTCGCTCGGCTCGTAACTCCCCCACACCTCCCGCAGCGCGTTGCACACCTCCCCCACCGTCGCGCGGGCCCGCAGCGCCTCCCTCATCGGATACAGCACGTTGTCGTCTCCCTCGGCCGCCTTCTTCAGCGCGGCCAGGGACGACTCCACCGCCCCCTGACCCCGCTCCGCCCGCAGCCGCTTCAGCCGCTCCACCTGGCGGGCCTCGATCGCCGGGTCCACCCGGAGGGGTTCGTACGGCTCCTCCTCGTCCAGCCGGAAGCGGTTGACGCCCACGACCACCCGCTCGCCGGAGTCGGTCTCCTGGGCGATGCGGTACGCGTTGCGCTCGATCTCGGCCTTCTGGAAGCCCTGCTCGATCGCCGCGACCGCCCCGCCGAACTCCTCGACCCGGCGCATCAGATCGACGGCCGCCTCCTCGACGTCGTCCGTCATCCGCTCCACGGCGTACGACCCCGCGAACGGGTCGACCGTCGCGGTCACGTCCGTCTCGTACGCCAGCACCTGCTGCGTCCGCAGCGCCAGCCGCGCGCTCTTGTCCGTCGGCAGCGCGATCGCCTCGTCGAAGGAGTTGGTGTGCAGGGACTGGGTACCGCCGAGGACCGCGCCGAGGGCCTGGACGGCGACCCGGACCAGGTTCACCTCCGGCTGCTGGGCCGTCAGCTGGACGCCCGCCGTCTGCGTGTGGAAGCGGAGCATCAGGGACTTGGGGTTCCGCGCCCCGAACTCCTCCCGCATCACCCGGGCCCAGATCCGGCGCGCGGCGCGGAACTTGGCGATCTCCTCCAGCAGCGTCGTACGGGCCACGAAGAAGAAGGACAGCCGGGGCGCGAAGTCGTCCACGTCCATGCCCGCCGCCACCGCCGTACGGACGTACTCGATGCCGTCGGCGAGCGTGAACGCGATCTCCTGCGCGGGCGAGGCGCCCGCCTCGGCCATGTGGTAGCCGGAGATCGAGATCGAGTTCCACCTCGGGATCTCGGTGGTGCAGTACCTGAAGATGTCGGCCGTGAGCCGCAGCGACGGTTTCGGCGGGAAGATGTACGTTCCCCGCGCGATGTACTCCTTCAGCACGTCGTTCTGGATCGTGCCCGTCAGCCGGTCCGCCGGTACGCCCTGTTCCTCGGCCACCAGCTGGTACAGGAGCAGCAGCAGGGCCGCCGGGGCGTTGATCGTCATCGACGTGGAGACCTGGTCCAGCGGGATGCCGTCGAACAGCACCCGCATGTCCTCGACCGAGTCGACCGCCACGCCCACCTTGCCGACCTCGCCGTGCGCGAGGGGCGCGTCGGAGTCGTGGCCCATCTGGGTGGGCAGGTCGAAGGCGACGGACAGGCCGGCGGTGCCGTGCGCGATCAGCTGCCGGTAGCGGGCGTTGGACTCGGCGGCCGTACCGAAACCGGCGTACTGGCGCATGGTCCAGGGACGGCCGGTGTACATGCTCCGATAGACCCCACGAGTGAAGGGGTATTCGCCCGGTTCACCCAGCTTCCGCGCCGGGTCCCAGCCGGCCAGGTCGCCCGGCCCGTAGACCGGCTCGATCGGCAGACCCGACTCCGACTCACGCCCCATGGATACCTCCGCAGTACGTTTTGTCCCCTCTCACCATGCCCCGTAGTTCGGCGGCGGTCACGCGGGGAAACATCCCCGGCATGAGGATCAGAGGCACCAGGGGCCCGCTCGCCGCCGTACTCGTCTCCTCCGCCGCCCTCGCCGCCCTGGCCGGCTGCACCGTGCAGCCGCCGCCGGGCGCCGACGGCAAGCCCGGCCCGCCGGTGTGGCACGTCCAGCCACCGTCGCCCCGCGTCCCCGCCCCCACCCGAACGGCCCAGGCCCCCGCCGTCGTACCGGCGTCCCCCGTCCTGTGGGCGCGCGGCGCCATCGGGTCGGGCGTGCGGGAGCTCCAGGCCCGGCTGCGCCAGCTGGACTGGCTGTCCGAGGGGCCGACGGGGTCGTACGACGCTCCGACCGAGCGGGCCGTCCAGGGCTTCCAGGGCAAGCGCGGGCTGCCGCGGACCGGGCGGACCGACACCGTCACCTGGCAGCGGCTGGTGGCCATGACGCACACCCCCGCCGGCTGGGAGCTGTACCTGATGGGCGGTCAGCCGGCCGGCGCGCCCGACCCGCGCTGTCTGACCGGGCGCGTGCTGTGCATCGACAAGACGACGCGGACGCTGCGCTGGATGATCGACGGGCGGACCGTGTCGACCATGTCGGTGCGGTTCGGCGCGCAGTACACCCCGACCCGGGAGGGCGTCTTCCACATCTACTGGAAGGCCCGCACCTGGACGTCCACCCTCTACCACTCGCCGATGCCGTACGCGATGTTCTTCAGCGGCGGCCAGGCGGTGCACTACTCGTACGACTTCGCGGCGCGCGGTTACGCGGGCGCCTCGCACGGTTGCGTCAACGTCCGCGACGAGGAAGCGATCCAGCAGCTGTTCGCGCAGGTGCGGGTGGGCGACGAGGTCGTCGTCCACTGGTGACGCGGGGAACAGGGAGATACGGGCGCGGGCGGGACCGGGGGAACGTGTCCCGCCCGCGCCGGGTGCACGAGCCGTGGGTACGGGGGGAACCCCGGCTCAGTGCGACGGCCGATGACCAGTCGGCTCACTCAGTACTGCGTCACAGGCCCCAGAAACGTCACACCCCCCGCCGAAAAATTTTCTCGGACCACGAAACCGCAGGTCAGAGGCGTGTCGCGGGGGCGTGAGGAGAGGCGTCAGGACGCGGTGTACGTCGGGCTCGGCGACGGAGCCGGTGTGGTGCCGACCGTCCGGGCCGGGGGCTGGGGGCCGAAGCCGGGGGCGGCGGGTGCGCCGCTGACACGGTGCCGGCCCTTGCCGGGGTTGCCGTTGCCGTCACCACCCTGACCCTGGCCGGGGTGACCGCCGTCGTCACCGCCCTGGCCCTCGTCGCCACCGCTCCCCTGGCCGTTGCCCTTGCCCTTGCCCTTGCCCTTGCCGACGCGCTTCCCCTGGCCGTCGCCACCGTCGCCGTTCGTGGTGCCGCCGCCCGAGCCGCCGCCGGCCAGGATCACCTTGCAGTAGCCGCTCACGTGCGAGGTCCCGCCCGCCAGGTTCTCCAGCGCGCGCATGCGGCCGGAGTTTGGCTCCTTGCCGTCGCGCAGTTCCCGGCAGGCCTTGGCGATGTCCTGCGGACCGCCGCCCGGCGCGCCCGCAGAGCCCCCCGGGCCCGGACTGCCGCCGCCGCCGACACCGTTGTCCGGTCCGCCGGCCTTGCCGGAACCACCCGGGGTCCGGCTCGGCATGCCGGTGCTTGACGGCGCCGACGGCGAGGCGGAGGTCGGCGGCGAACCGGAGGTCCGGCCGGCGGAGACGGAGGCGGCGGGATCGGGGTGCTCGCTCCCGAACCTGGGCAGCACCCCGCCGCCGACGGCCATGGCGACCCCGCCGAGCATGCCCACGCTCACCCCTGCCGCGAGCGCCAGACGGACCCGGCGGGGGCGGCGCGGACGGCGGCCCGGGATTCCGGTACGGGCCGTGCGGGCCGGGGCGCCGATGCGGATCAGGCCCGCGTCGGCACCGGAGCGGGGCAGACCGTGGGCGTCCTCGGCGAGGGCGGCGGCGGTCCGCTCGGCCTCGGCGGCCTCGCGGGCCTTGCGGAACGCGGCCAGGGCGGCCTGTTCGCCGGGGAGTTCACCGGTGGGCGGAGCCGCCTGCGCGGACAGCGCGCCGAGCGCCCGGGAAAGGCGTTCGGCCTGGTCACGGGCGCGGGCGTCGACGGCTTCCAGCGGCTCACCGCGCAGCAGACGTTCCGCCGTCTCACGGTTCAGCCACTTGTCCTGCTCGTCGGCCATCACATGTCCTTCTGCGTCCGCGTTCGCGTATGCGTCACAGTGGCGGACGACACCGCGCCCCGGCGCGGTTCTCGCTGGGGTGGGAGCGCGTCGAGGGCGCCGGCCGATTCCGGATCGTCGCCGAGCAGCTCCGCGAGCCGCTTCAGACCGCGGTGCGCCGCGGTGCGTACGGCACCGGCGCGTTTGCCGAGGGTCTCGGCGGCGGTCTTGGCGTCGAGGCCGACCACCACGCGCAGGACGACCGCCTCGGCCTGGTCCTGCGGGAGCCGCGCGATGAGGGAGAGAGTGCTGTCGGTGGCGAGGGCCTCGATGGCCTCGCCGGCCGTGTCGGACTCGGCGGCCCGGCCGGTCAGCTCCGTCTCGTCGCCGCCTATGGCGGGGCGGCGGCCGCGCATCCGTATGTGGTCCAGGGCGCGGTTGCGGGCGATCCGGGCGGCCCAGCCGCGGAACCGGTCGGCGTCCCCGCTGAACCGGTCGAGGTCACGGGCGATCTGCAGCCAGGCCTCGGAGGCGACGTCCTCGGCGTCCGGATCGCCGACCAGCGTGCGGACGTATCCGAGCAGCCGCGGTTGCACGGCGCGATACACCGTACGAAATGCGGCCTCGTCTCCGTTCTGTGCCGCACGCACCGCGGCGGTCAGCTCCGCGTCGTCCCCCAGCACCGCACTCCCTTTACGCCCTGGTCTCTGGTCGGCGCGAAAGGCACGTTACGGCGTGAAAGCGGTCCTCGTCCATGTCTGTCGACTGGTCTGTAGACGATGCAACTAACTCGTGACCGGGTCCTCAAGTGCGCAGGGTGAGGGCCGGGCGGGAGCGGGGTGTGACAGAAAACGCACTCACGGCGCTGTAGGAGGTACGGGCCGTGCGCGGCCCGTCCGCGCGACGGCCGGGGCCTCTCCTGTGGGGGGTGGCGGCCCCGGCCGTTGCCACTACTTCTTCCTTTTCTTCTCGTGGGTCGGCTCGGGCTTCGGGGTCGGCTTCGGACTCGGGGTCACATCGCGGGACTTATTGCCCCGATTGCCGGAATCGTCGTTCTTCTTGCCTTGCGCGCGTTCCGCTCGGGCACCGTGGGCCTTGCCCCGGCCCTTGGCGGTGTCCGGGTGGTCCGGGTGCGCCGAGGGCGCGGCGGCACCGGCCCGCCGCGGGGCGCTCGTCACCGGGTGCGCGGGCCGCCGGTCGCCGTGGTCACCGCCGCCCGACGAGGAGTCGGCCGCGCCGATCGCCGCGATGGCGACACCGCCCAGCGTGAGGCTCGCGAGGAACACCGAGAGCGTGGCCTTCACCGACAGCCGCAGGCGCCCCGGCCGTCGGGGCCGCCAGTCGTCCCGGCGCCGGGTGCGCGCCCGGTGCGGACCCGCGTCCCGTGCGGTGCGGAACGCGGTCACCGCGCGCTGCTCGGCGTCGGGGTCGACGGGGGCGGTACGGATGGCGGCGGCGAGGCTCGCTTCCAGCCCGGCGGTGTCGGGGACGGTGTGCCGTTCACCCATGTCAGTTCCCGTCCCTGTCTGAACTGTCTGTCACACGATTCATACGGCCCGCAGAGGCAAGCGTTCATGCCGTCGGTGTTCATGCCGTCGGCGTTCATCCGTGCGGCGAGCCGAAGCCCTCGTCCGCGGCGTCCCGTACGCCCAGTTGGCGGGCGAGACGCTTCAGCCCCCGGTGCGCGGCCGTCCGTACGGCGCCGGGCCGCTTGCCGAGGACGCGTGCGGCGGCCAGGCCGTCGAGGCCGACGACGACCCGCAGCAGCACGGCCTCCGCCTGGTCGCGGGGCAGCCCCTGGACCAGTTCGAGGGCCCGCTCGGTGGACAGGGACTCCAGCGCCTGCTCATGGGTGCTGTGCGGCCCGGGCAGGTCCAGTACGTCCTGTTCGAGCATGGTCGCCCGGGGCCGTACGCGCTGTCTGCGCAGATGGTCCAGTGCACGGTGCCGGGCGATGATGGCGGTCCAGCCGCGGAAGCCCGCGCCATCACCCTTGAACCGCCCGAGGTCGCGGGCTATCTCCAGCCAGGCGTCGGAGGCCACGTCCTCCGCGTCGTCGCCGACGATGCCGCGCAGGTAGCCGAGCAGGCCCGGCTGGACGATCCGGTACGCGACGGCGAAGGCGGCCTCGTCACCGTCCTGGGCCCGCGCGACGGCCGCTCCCAGTTCGCCGTCGTGCGCCTGCAGGCGCCGGCGTTCCCCTCCGTGGCCCAAGAACCGTCCTCGTCTGTACGAGCGAATCAGCACGACGCGACACGGTGTTCCCGTGTCGCGCGACCCCCAGGGAGATCAGCGCCGACACTCACAGAAATGTCACAGCCCCGGCGCCGGGCCGTATCCAGGCCGAGATCCGGTCCATGGTCGCCCGTGGTACGGGAGTTACGGCGGACCAGCTGACCGACATTCCGCCGCGCCCGCCCGTGCAGCGTCAGCCAGAACGTCTGCAACGAGTCCTCGGGACCGCCCGCCTCGACGCGGTTGAGCACCTTGCCGAGGGGGTTCCACACCCGCCCGTCCGGCATGCGTACGCCCACCGGCTGCCCGAAGTAGGCGCGCTGCTCGGCGTCGAAGTCCACCCACACCGCCCCCGCACGGCGCACCAGCACCTCACCGACGTACGCCCCGAGCCCGCGAACACGTCCAGCTCGGCAACCGGATCCTCGACGTCGTACGCGTCGTCCCGGACCGCGCCGCCCCGGTCTTCGCCGAAGCGGGCCGTTCGCCCGACCTCCCCTTGCCGTGGTGCGCCGAGCAGAAGCGGGGAGTTCGATGGCGGGGCGGTTGTACAGCAACCGACGGCGCGACAGCGAACTCCCGGACAAAGGGGACGCACGCCGATCAGTCGATGCGGTCGCTCAGGCCCAGCACCTGCGGGTCGTCGCCGGGGAAGTCCCAGGGCATGCCCGGCACGTCGATGGTGCGCCCGTACACGCCGGCCAGGAACTCGACGGCACCGACCGGGAACTCCGACCAGTCGCCGTTCTCTCCGCGGACGACCACCGGCCATGCGTCCGGGTCCGCGGGGCTCGTCCTCCAGTAGAAGGAATCCCCCGCATTGGACTCCGCCCAGCTGATCAGGCCTCCCGGCTGCGGAAAGGGAACGTAGCCCTCGGTGTCGCCCATCTCGTACAGATCCTGAAGGATCTCGTCCTCCCTGGCCGCGGACGCCCAGGACGCCTCGGCGCCGGGCCGGGGAACGAACACCGACAGGAAGTCGCCGACGACCAGGACCGGATACGCCTCCGCCAGAGAGCGGAAGTCCGAGGGCAGCGCCGTCCCGAGGGCCGACTCGAGCGCGGCCCAGTCCACACCGCGCCCCCCGGGCACGCGCCACCGTGTCATCGACGGAAGCACGGCCTCCAGCTCACTCCGCCGCACGAATTCCCTGTCCGAAATCTCCACTGGCCACCTTCTTGGTCGACGACCACGGCTTCCCGGGCCGCACCACAGAGGAGTTGTGGCGGGACCCGGCCTGGCACGAGTACCGGGCCTGCTGTCCCGGCGGCCGGCCCGCTCTCATCGGGTACTGGGAAGTTACGGCGGACCCGCAGGCCATGTCGAACTCGTACGCTCAGCGGGCGGCGGTCGCGTCGCGGCACAGCAGGCGCAGCGAGCCGTGGCCGCCGTAGGCGCGCCGGGCCTCGTCGATGGGGTCGAACAGCCGGCCGTCGGGAGTGCGCACCCAGTGCTCACCGCCGGTCGCCCACCACTCGGCGCCGGTCTGGCGGACGATGACCTCGCCGGCGTAGGCGCCGAAGCCGCGCAGCGCGCTCTCGACGGCGGCGTACGGCGGGCTCTCGCGGCGGATGTCCTCGATCATGCGGTCCACCCGCCACAGGCTCTGCGCCGAGTAGTCGAGCCGCACCCGGGCGCCCTCGCGCGCCATCGCCACGGTGTCGGCGGCCCACCGCACCGGCTTCGCCGCGGCATGCGGTCGGGTCTCCTGCTGTGCTGTCATGTCCTGGGCTGTCACATAGGGAAGAGCGACCAGGCCAGGCCATCTGTCACGCCGTTCCGGCCCGTTTCACCAACCGGTCACAGGATCGCCTTACCTGGGAGTAATCGGGGTGCTCACCTGCGCGCCCGTCGCGACACCACCGCCCGCAGCACCCGGCGTCCCTCGACCGACAACTCCAGGGCGCCGCGCAGCCCGTGCTTGCCGTGCTCGGCGACGAGGTCCAGCACGGCCCGCTGGCGGCGCAGCTCCGCGGTGACCAGCGGGGGCAGGTCGTCCGCGTCGCCCGCGCGCCCCGCCTCGAGACCGGTGGCGGCCGATGTGCCGTCGGCCGCGGGGTCGAGCAGCCGGTGGATGCGCAGCGAGGCGACCGAGCAGGCGTCGGCCCAGGGCCGTATCGCGTCGGCGGTGCGCTCGTCCGGGGCCGCGTCCAGCATGCGGCGGGCCAGCCGCGCGGCCTCGTCGTCGGCGGACGGCTCCTCGGCGCCGAGGGCTTCCCTGGCCCGCTTCAGGCCCGGGCCCCAGTCGGAGCCGTCGGCGAGGCTCGCCCACAGCGGGCGCAGCAGGTCGTCGTCGGCGCCGAGCAGCGGCAGGCACCGATCCAAACAAGCCAACCCGCTGGCAGCGAGTCCGCGTTCGTCGGCCTGCGCGATCCGTTCCACCAGGCTCATGAAAGCCTCCCTCGCCGGGGCGCCGCCTTTACGGAGCCCGCACTTCCCCTTACTGCGTGCGATGGCGCGGGAGTGTCACAGCAGTAAGGTTTCAGCCAAGGGCCGGGGCCGGGGCCAGTACCTGACCCGCGAGGGCCTTGCGGTGCTGCATCCGGGTCAGCCGGACGACCACCACGATGGCGAGGGCGGCGGCCGCGACGTCGACCGCGTCGGAGAACAGCACCTGCCCGGCGGCGTTCCGCAGCAGGGTCGCCGTGTGGGCGTGATCCATGCTCAAGGACGCGAGCCGGCCGGTGAGGATGCCGACGATCCACAGCGTCCACCAGGCGTTGACCCACCCGTGCCCGGCCCGCGCACCCCAGGGCACGCTGGCGTCCCAGGTCTCCAGGACGATCCGGCGCGGGAACCACAGGTTGACGACCGGGCAGAACCAGCCGCCGATCACCCAGCCGCGCCGCATGCTGTGCGCGGACTGGTCGAACGCCTCGGCGTTCACTCGCACCCGCCACAGCCAGCACAGATAGACGACGGCCGTCGCCATCAGCGTCCACGCCTGGGTGTGGCCGGCGGCGTTGTAGAGAGTGTCGGCGTGTTGGGCCCGGTGCAGCACGCCCTCGCCCCTGGCGCCGTCGGCGATGTCACCGGCGACGTTCATCTCCACCACGTCCGCGGCGCAGGCGAACAGGTCCGTGGCGATGGCGAGTCCCAGCAGGGCGGCGGTGGCCCGGCCGAGCGCCACGGGTGAGCGGAGCACGGCACCGGGCACGAACGGCGGTGCGGGCGGCGCGGGCATGGGTGAGGTCATGAAGAGGTCCCCCCGGGATGACGACGGCGACAGATGCGCGGCCTCCCCCGGCCGCGCACGCGAGCACCGGAACATACGGCCGGTCGGTGCCGCGCGTCCACCCGGTTGCGGTCGGCTCGGTTCGGTCGGCCCGGTTCCGTCAGCCCAGCCGGTTCGCCAGCGCCTGGAAGTCCTGCCAGGACAGCGCGGGCTTGCCCGGGTCCCACAGCTTCTGCACCGTGGCCCGCAGCGGCAGCCGGATCCCGGCCGCGACCTGCGCCTCGGTCTGGGCGTGCGGGAAGTCGCACCACACCGCGAACGTCCCGCCGAGGATCTGGCCGTCGTACCGCGCCGGTACGGCGGCCGTGCCGCGCAGCACCCGTGGGTTCCACTGCTCGTAGATCCGCTGCCCGGTCGGGTAGACGAAGGTCTGCGGCTGGCCGAGGACGTAGTAGAGGAACTCGTCGTTGTAGTTGACGACCTTCCGGCCCGTGCTCAGATAGTCCGCCGGCTGCCGCGCGCCCAGCTCCTTGCCGGTCCAGTACGCGACCTGGAGGTCCTTGGCCGCCTGCACGGACGTACCGCGGTAGAAGCCGTCGTTCCAGGCCCGCATGGTCCTGCCGTGGGCGCGGACGGTGCCGGCGCGGTCGTTGAGCCAGCCGGTGGCGAGGTCGGCGACGGTGCCGGAGGCGCCGTACTTCTGCCGCGCGGCGGCCGCGAGCTGCGGATACAACGCCTGCGGGTCCTTGACCGTCAGCGCCTGGTACTCGTCGCCGCCGAGATGCCACTGGTTGCCGGTGAACAGGCCCGCGTACTCGTTCAGCAGATCGTCCAGGAGCTTCGCGGAGGCCGCCTTGGAGATGTCGATGGCGCCCTTCGTCGGCACCCCGTTCGCGTTACGCAGCTGCAGGTCCGGGTGCGCGGCGAGGACGGCCCCCAGATGCCCCGGCGAGTCGATCTCGGGCACGACCGTGATGTGCCGGCTGTTCGCCAGGTCCACGATCCGCTTGACCTGCGCCTTGGTCAGATGGTCTTGGGAGACGATCTCGGGGTGGCTGCTGGACTCGATCCGGAAGGCCTGGTCGTCGGAGAAGTGCAGCCCCAGCTCGTTGAACTTCAGGTCCCCCAGCTCCCGTATCCGGTCCTCGATCCAGGACTCGGAGAACGGTTTGCGCGCGATGTCCAGATTGAACCCGCGCACCGGTTTGGCCGGTTCGTCCCGTACGACCCCCTCCGGTGCCGTACCGCCGCCGTGGGCCTCCTGCTTCAGCGTGCGGGTGCCGTAGAAGACACCGGCCTCGCCGGGCCCGCTGATGTCGACCCGCCCCTCGCGGACGGTCATGGTGTACGACTCCTGGTTCCCGCCCCCGCCGCCGAGCGCGAGCCGGACGTCCCCCGCCCGTACGTCGTCCTTCTCCCCCGCGTAGGTGAGCCCGAGCTCCCCGGCCATCAGCCGCCCCGTGTCGGCCAGTCCGGCATCGCTCACCACCACCCGGTCGCTCCTCTGCGGCTTCCACCCCGGTCCGCGCGCCGCTGTGAAGGCGCGCACCGCGGGTATCGTCCGCGGCGCCCGGGACAGCGGATACGACCGGCTGGGCGAGGGACTCGCCGCGGAGGCGGCCGCCGTACCGGAGTCGCTCCCGGCCACCGCCTTCCCGCCACCGGAGGAGGCCCACACGCCGACACCCGTGCCGAGGGCAACGGTCCCGACGAAGGCGGCGGCCACCACGGCCCGCTTGCGTATCACCTGCTGCGCCGAAGCGCGGCGCCTGTGCTGGGTCACCCTGCCAACGTACGACCGTTCCGCCGTTCACCCGTCATCGAGGCGTTCCGAAACTCTTCCGTTCGGGTGAATTTCAGGCATCACACCGACACACCGTGACCACTCTCGATAACCTGACGACACACCTTTCACAGCATCCCCTGCCGCACCCATGTGACGCGAGGACCCACGCTGCCCGCCCACCGTCCCCCCTCTCTCCCCAAGCCCCTCGACGCCTTCAACACGGCACCCGCCGACGAGGCCCGCGCCCTGCTTCTGCACTGTCTGGCGAGCCTGCGCTGGTCCCACCGCATCACGGACCACCGCCCCTACCCCGACCTGGACGCCCTCCTGGCCGCGGCGGACGAGGCGGCGTACGACCTGTCACCGGCGGATCTGTCGGAGGCCCTGGCGGGAGAGTCGCTCCCGGAGCTTCCGGAGGGCACGTACTCGGTGGCCCACATGGCCCTGAGCGCGGCCCACGCGGCCTACGAGGCCCGATTCGGACACGCGTTCGTCATCTCTCTGGGCGACGTCCACCCGGACGAGGCCCTCGACCACATCCTCGAAGGCATCCGATCACGATTGACAAACGATCCGGAGGAGGAGCGGGTAGTGGCGGCAGAGGAACTCCGGCGCCTGGCCAGAGGGAGACTCGCAGCCTGCTTGCGGAACCCCGGCCGTAACCCATCCGGTGCCAGTTTGATCACACAGGTAGGCCCCCCGTAAGCGTCGCCGCGCCGCATGGATACCATGCAGAGGGCCGGTGGACCGTACCCGGCCGGGCCCGACCGACAGTGAAGCCGGCGCGGCCCTAGTCCCCGCTCCCGGAGGGTTCTTCCGTGCCGGCTGGAACGCTGTACCGCGGCCGGGAAGGAATGTGGTCCTGGGTGGCTCACCGAGTCACCGGCGTCCTCATCTTCTTCTTCCTGTTCGTTCACGTGCTGGACACCGCTCTCGTGCGTGTCTCCCCCGAGGACTACGACAAGGTCGTAGCCACGTACAAGACGCCGGTCGTCGCGCTGCTGGAGTATGGCCTCGTCGCCGCCATCCTCTTCCACGCGCTCAACGGCCTGCGCGTCATCGCCGTCGACTTCTGGTCGAAGGGCCCGCGCTACCAGAAGCAGATGTTCTGGACCGTGATGGGTGTCTGGGTCGTCCTGATGGCCGGCGCGATCTACCCCGTGCTCGGCCACGCCGCTCGTGTCCTGTTCGGGAGCTGACGCCGATGTCCGTCACTGAAACCCCCGCGTCCGGTATCGGCCCCGTCGAGGGCGGCACCGGCTACACCGTCGACAACCCGGCCCCGCTGATCGAGGCCCCGCGCAAGCGCACGAAGAAGACCCCCAAGTCGACCCGGGGCAACTTCGAGCTGGCCGCCTGGCTGTTCATGCGCCTGTCCGGCGTCGTGCTGGTCGTCCTGGTCATCGGCCACCTGCTGATCCAGCTCGTGCTGGACGGCGGTGTCTCCAAGATCGGCTTCGCCTTCGTGGCCGGCCGCTGGGCGAGCCCCTTCTGGCAGGTCTGGGACCTCCTCATGCTCTGGCTCGCCATGCTGCACGGCGCCAACGGCCTGCGCACGGTCATCAACGACTACGCGGAGCGTGCCGCCTCCCGTATGTGGCTGAAGGCTCTGCTCTACACCGCCACGGTGTTCACCATCCTGCTGGGCACGCTGGTGATCTTCACCTTCGACCCGAACATCCGCTAGGCACGGGGCTGCGAGAATCATGAAGATCCACAAGTACGACACCGTCATCGTCGGCGCCGGTGGCGCGGGCATGCGCGCCGCCATCGAGTCGACGAAGCGCAGCCGCACCGCCGTGCTGACCAAGCTCTACCCCACCCGCTCCCACACGGGCGCCGCGCAGGGCGGTATGGCCGCCGCGCTCGCCAACGTGGAGGAGGACAACTGGGAGTGGCACACCTTCGACACGGTCAAGGGCGGTGACTACCTGGTCGACCAGGACGCCGCCGAGATCCTGGCGAAGGAGGCCATCGACGCCGTCCTCGACCTGGAGAAGATGGGCCTGCCGTTCAACCGCACCAAGGACGGCACCATCGACCAGCGCCGCTTCGGCGGTCACAGCCGTAACCACGGCGAGGCCCCGGTCCGCCGGTCCTGCTACGCCGCGGACCGCACCGGCCACATGATCCTCCAGACGCTGTACCAGAACTGCGTCAAGGAGGGCGTGGAGTTCTTCAACGAGTTCTACGTCCTGGACCAGCTGATCACCGAGGTCGACGGCGTCAGGAAGTCGGCCGGTGTCGTCGCGTACGAGCTGGCCACCGGTGAGATCCACGTCTTCCAGGCGAAGTCGGTCATCTACGCCTCCGGCGGCACCGGCAAGTTCTTCAAGGTGACCTCCAACGCGCACACGCTGACGGGTGACGGCCAGGCGGCCTGCTACCGGCGCGGCCTGCCGCTGGAGGACATGGAGTTCTTCCAGTTCCACCCGACCGGCATCTGGCGCATGGGCATCCTGCTGACGGAGGGCGCCCGTGGTGAGGGCGGCATCCTCCGCAACAAGGACGGCGAGCGCTTCATGGAGAAGTACGCGCCGGTCATGAAGGACCTCGCGTCCCGTGACGTCGTCTCCCGCTCCATCTACACGGAGATCCGCGAGGGCCGCGGCTGCGGTCCCGAGGGCGACCACGTCTACCTGGACCTCACGCACCTCCCGCCGGAGCAGCTGGACGCCAAGCTGCCCGACATCACGGAGTTCGCGCGCACCTACCTCGGTATCGAGCCGTACACGGACCCGATCCCGATCCAGCCGACCGCGCACTACGCCATGGGCGGCATCCCGACGAACGTCGAGGGTGAGGTCCTGTCGGACAACACCACGGTGGTCCCGGGCCTGTACGCGGCCGGCGAGGTCGCCTGCGTGTCCGTCCACGGCGCCAACCGTCTGGGCACCAACTCGCTGCTGGACATCAACGTCTTCGGCCGCCGCGCGGGCATCGCCGCCGCCGAGTACGCCCACAAGGCGGACTTCGTCGAGCTGCCGGAGAACCCGGAGGCGTTCGTCGTCGAGCAGATCGAGCGGCTGCGCGAGTCCACCGGCAACGAGCGGGTGGCCACGCTCCGCAAGGAGCTGCAGGAGACCATGGACGCCAACGTCATGGTGTTCCGCACCGAGCAGACGATCAAGACGGCCGTCGAGAAGATCGCCGAGCTGCGCGAGCGCTACAAGAACGTCTCGATCCAGGACAAGGGCAAGCGGTTCAACACGGACCTGCTGGAGGCCATCGAGCTGGGCAACCTGCTCGACCTGGCCGAGGTCATGGCCGTCTCCGCCCTGGCCCGCAAGGAGTCCCGCGGCGGTCACTACCGCGAGGACTACCCGAACCGCGACGACGTCAACTTCATGCGCCACACCATGGCGTACCGCGAGGTGGGCGACGACGGCACCGAGTCCATCCGTCTCGACTACAAGCCGGTCGTCCAGACCCGCTACCAGCCGATGGAGCGTAAGTACTGATGGCTACCCCCGTTCTGGACAAGGTGGAGGCGGAGGCCGCGGCCTCCTCGCACCTGATCACGGTCACCTTCCGGATCCGCCGGTTCAACCCGGAGGTCTCGGCGGAGGCGACCTGGGAAGACTTCCAGCTGGAGATCGACCCGAAGGAGCGTGTCCTCGACGGCCTCCACAAGATCAAGTGGGACGTCGACGGCACCCTCACCTTCCGCCGCTCGTGCGCGCACGGCATCTGCGGCTCGGACGCGATGCGGATCAACGGCAAGAACCGCCTTGCCTGCAAGACGCTGATCAAGGACATCAACCCCGAGAAGCCGATCACGGTCGAGCCCATCAAGGGCCTGACGGTCCTGAAGGACCTGGTCGTGGACATGGAGCCGTTCTTCCAGGCGTACCGGGACGTCATGCCGTTCCTGGTCACCAAGGACACGAACGAGCCGACCCGTGAGCGCCTCCAGTCGGCCGAGGACCGCGAGCGCTTCGACGACACCACCAAGTGCATCCTGTGCGCCGCGTGCACGTCGTCCTGCCCGGTGTTCTGGAACGACGGCCAGTACTTCGGCCCGGCCGCGATCGTGAACGCCCACCGCTTCATCTTCGACAGCCGTGACGAGGCGGGCGAGCAGCGCCTGGAGATCCTCAACGACCGCGACGGTGTGTGGCGCTGCCGTACGACCTTCAACTGCACGGACGCCTGCCCGCGCGGTATCGAGGTCACCAAGGCGATCCAGGAAGTCAAGCGCGCCCTGATCACGCGCCGCTACTGAGCCTGTCCGGCATGGTGCCGGCGAGGGCCCCGTTTCCCACCCGGAAGCGGGGCCCTCGGGCGTTTTGGCCGGGTTTCCCCATCGGCCGGTTCTAATCTGACGACATGTCAGACGATGAGTCGTACGAGCTGCTCGGCTTCGACAACGTGCTGCTCCCCGTCGGGGATCTCGGGGAGGCGGTGGGGTTCTACGAGCGGGCCGGGTTCGGGGTGGGGTTCCGCTTCGACGAGGGCGGGATCGCCCTGCTGAGGGTCGGCGGGGAGACACCGGGGATCCTGCTGCGCGCCGACGAGGAACTGCGGCACCGGACGCCCCCGTGGCCCTCGGCCCGGGTGTGGCTGGAGGTGGCGGACGCGCGGACGGCGGCCCGAAGACTGACCGCCGCCGGGATCACGCCGCTGGACGAGGCGTTCCCGACGGCCACCGGGTGGACCGTGGAGATCGCCGATCCGTGGGGGAACGTCCTCGGCTTCACGGACTACACCAAGCGCCCGGAACTGGGACGCAGGGGCTGACGGGGAGCTGATGGGGGCCTTACCGGCACTGGCTAGGCTCTTCTCTCGTGCCCGCGAAGAACGACGGCCCCGAGGCGGCCGGCTCCCCCAGCAGCAAGTCCGAGCAGACCCGCGCGCTGATCCTGGAGACCGCGATGCGGTTGTTCCAGGAGCACGGGTACGACAAGACCACCATGCGGGCCATCGCCAGGGAGGCCGGGGTCTCCGTCGGCAACGCCTACTACTACTTCGCGGGCAAGGAGCACCTGATCCAGGGCTTCTACGACCGGATCGCCGCCGAGCAGCAGGCGGCCGTGCGGGAGGTCCTGGACCGGGAGACCGATCTGGAGGCGCGGCTCGCGGGCGTGCTGACCGGGTGGCTCGACATCGCCCGGCCGTACCACGAGTTCGCCGTGCAGTTCTTCAAGAACGCCGCCGATCCCGACAGCCCGCTCAGTCCGTTCTCACCGGAGAGCGCACCCGCGCGTGAGCAGGCGATCGCCATCCACCGGGAGGTGCTGGCCGGGTCGAAGTCCAAGGTTCCGGCCGAACTCCGGGACGTCCTGCCGGAGTTGATGTGGCTCGCCCAGATGGGGCTGGTGCTGTACTGGGTGTTCGACCGGACCGAGGGGCGCGAGCGGAGCTACCGGCTGGCGCGGCGCGGGGCCCGGCTGACCGCGCGTGGGGTCGCGCTCGCCCGGTTCCGGGTGCTGCGGCCCCTGGTCCTGGAGATCCATGAGCTGTTCACGGACTTCCTGCCGGGCATGACGAGGGCGCTGCCTGATCCGGGGCGGAAGGGCCGGGAGGGCGAGTGATCACCTTCGGGTGAACGCGCGGGAACGGGACACCCGGGGTGCCGCCTGCCTACGATGATGCTCTCGACACCAGCCCACGGGAGGCACCCGATGTCCGCAGCAGCCGTCGAGCGGCCCCATGGCGAGCGTCCGCTGATCGCGGAGGCCAACCGGCTCATGGAGCGCAACCCGGGCTACCGAGTCGAGATCATCGGAGGCCAGATTCTCGTGAGCCCAGCACCGGACGGCCCCCACTCCGAGGCCCTGATGCTCTTCGCAGCTCCTTTCCTGCAGCTGGGTCTCGTGAGAGCACTGCCGGGAATCGGCCTCTGGCTGCCCTCCGGTCCGGAGGACTACGTCATCCCCGATCTGTCCGTGGTCGACGACGACTACCGCGACCACCTGGTGGAGAACAGCTGCTACGACCCGACCTGCTTCCGCCTGGTCATGGAGGTGACCTCCAGCAACTGGAAGACGGATCTACGCGACAAGGTCACCTGTTACGCCAAGGCCAAGGTCCCGGTCTACGTCATCATCGACCGCCGCCACCAGCGCCTCCATCTCCTCACCGAGCCGGTGGCCGACCGCTACAAGGCCCACGGCATCCACATTCCCGGCGAACTCGTGGCCCTTCCCGAATCCGTCGGAGGCAAGGTCACCCTGGATGTGGCCCAGCTCCTCCAAGCCGGCCACAGCTAGGCCTCCTGCCCGTCAGATCCAGTTCAGCCGCCACAACCGGAACACGCCCGTGCCGTCGTCCAGGTACTGGCCGCCGCCCACGTCCTCGGTGCTGACGACGAACTCCTTGCGCTGCCACAGCGGGATCAGCGGGACGTCCTGGGCGACGTCGGCCTGGATGTCCTTGAAGTCGTTCGTGGACCGGCTGCGGTCGGCGTACTGCTGGCTGTCCTGGATGAGATGGTCGACCAGCTTGTTGCTGTAGCCGGTGTTCATCGTGGAACCGGTGCCGACGAGCGCGGCGCCGAAGGTGTCCGGGTCGGGATAGTCGGCCACCCAGCCGACCGCCCACGCGTCCATCTTCCCGGCGGCCCAGCGCTTCTGGAAGTCGGTCCACTCATAGCCCTGGACGTCCACCTGGAACAGGCCGCCCGCCTCCAGCTGCTGCTTGAGCTGCGCGGCCTCCTCCTTGCCCGCGCCCCGGCCGATGCCGTACCCGAAGGTGAAGCGCACCGGGAGGCTGACGCCGGCCTGGGTGAGCAGTGCGCGGGCCTTGGCGACGGACTGCGTCGGGTAGTCGTCGAAGAACGACGTGGTGTGGCCGGTGATGCCGGTCGGGATCAGCGAGTACAGCGGGTCGACGGTGCCCTTGTAGACCCTCGCGGCCAGCTCCTCGCGGTTGACCAGCCAGGCCATCGCGCGGCGCACCCGCACGTCGCGCAGCGGGGAGCTGGCGCGGGTGTTGAGGTACAGGTTGCGGGTCTCGGAGCTGTCGGACTCGGTGACGCGCTTGTTGGGGTCGCTCGGGTTCAGCTGCGCGAGCACGTTCGGCGGCAGGTTCCGGGTGGCGACGTCGACCTGCCCGTCCTTCCAGGCGCTGTCCAGCTTCGCCGAGTCGGTGTAGTAGCGCAGCTCGACCGGGCGGCCGGTGCCGCTGATGTCGCCCTTGTAGTGCCCGTTCGGCGCGAGGACGGCCTTCTCGTTGCCGGTGTACGACGACAGCGTGTACGGACCGGTGCCGTCGACGTCGGTGCCCTTGCGCAGGGCGTCGGCCGGGTACTTCTCCTTGTCGACGATCGACCCGGCGCCGGTGGCGACCTTCAGCGGCCAGGTGGCGTCGGCGGAGGACAGGTGGAAGGTGACCGTGGTGGCGCTGTCGGCGGTCACCGAGCCGAGCGTGGAGAACAGCGACGCCGGGCCGACATCGGAGTTGATCTTCTTGACCCGGTCGAAGGAGTACTTCACGTCCTCGGCGGTCATCTTCCGGCCGCTCGGGAAGGTGATCCCGTCGCGCAGCGTGCACTGGTACGTCCGCAGGCCCGCGCCCTGGAAGGCGCAGCTCTGCGCGGCGTCCGGGACCGGGGTGACCCCGCCCGGCTCGAACGTCAGCAGCGACTGGAAGACGTTGCTGAACAGGGCCCAGGAACCGGCGTCGTACGCGCCCGCCGGGTCCAGGTCCGTGACGGCGTCCGTCGTACCGACCGTGATCGTCTTGTCCTTGTTCTCCTGCGACGGCAGCAGTTGCCAGCCGCCGATTCCCACGACCGCGAGCACGAGCAGCGTCACGAGAATGCGCATGCGAACAGATCGCATGGTGGTGCCCTCCCCAGGCCCCCTACAGGCCCTACCCCTGGCCAGCACGATTTCGCCAACTCCCCCAAGTGGCGCGGCTCACCTAATCACACCGTTTGAGCTGGGGGAAGGGCTTTCTGACCAGATGAGCAAGAACTTACCGAGGTGTTGTTTCCCCCGGGTTTCACAGCGCCTTCACAGGCGTGGGAGCGGTTCCGGCCAGGTCTGCGGGAGGGGGGTCCGCTATGACGTCCGGCGCAGCGCGCGCACGCCGCGCAACCCGATGACCCCGATGACCGTCCCCAATACGAAGGAGACGACGGCCAGCAGCAGGTGGACCCAGAAGTACGCGGTCGGATGACCGTGGTCGAAGGCGAGTCCGCTGGCGTCCTTGACGAGGTTCTTGACGAAAGTGATCCAGATGAACCAGCTCCACACCCCGAAAGCGAGCAGGAACCAGGAGATGCGGCGGCTGAGCGTCATGGAGTCAGTATCGCCGTCCGCTGTCCGGTTCCGTGTCGGGGGTGGGGCCGGGAGCGGGACTTCCCGGTCGTGTCCGGGTACGTTTCCGATCGTGCCCGCACCGAAGAAGACCGGCCGGCGATCCTTGCTGGTCACCTCCGCCACACTGCTGTCCCTGTCCGTCACCGCGCCCGCCGCGCTCGCCGCCCCCACCCCTAAGGCCAGCCCTACGGCCACGCCCCCGGCCCGGATGTCCACCGTCGGCGGCGCACGGCTCGGGCAGCCCGGCACCCAGGTGAACCTCGCCCCGGGCGTCCCGGTGCTGCCCAAGGACCTCACGGCCCGCTCCTGGATCGTCACCGACGCCGAGTCGGGCGAGGTGCTGGCCGCGCACAACGCGCACTGGCGGCTGCCTCCGGCGAGCACGCTGAAGATGCTGTTCGCGGACACCGTGCTGCCCCGCTTCCCCAAGGGCACCACGCACAAGGTGGTGCCGTCGGACCTCGCGGGCATGGGCGACGGCTCCAGCGTGGTCGGGATAAAGGAGGGCAGCACCTACAGCGTCCACGACCTGTGGCTCGGGGTGTTCCTGCGCTCGGGCAACGACGCCGTGCACGTGCTGTCCTCGATGAACGGCGGGGTCGGGCAGACCGTCAGGGACATGCAGGACCACGCCGACGAGCTGCAGGCCCTGGACACGCACGTGGTGACCCCCGACGGCTACGACGAGGCGGGGCAGCTCTCCTCCGCGTACGACCTGACGCTGTTCGCCCGCTCCGGGCTGCAGAAGAAGGACTTCCGGGACTACTGCTCGACGGTGCGGGCGAAGTTCGGCTCCGGCGAGATCCGCAACACCAACCGGCTGCTCGCCGGTGACTCCGACGTGCCCGTCTACCAGGGCATCGCGGGGGTGAAGAACGGCAACACCACGCACGCGGGCGCCACCTTCACCGGGGTCGCCGAGCGGAACGGCAGGGTGCTGCTCATCACGGTGATGAACCCGGAGAAGCACGAGCACAACGAGGTCTACAAGGAGACGGCGAAGCTGTTCGACTGGGGCTTCCAGGCGGCCGGCAAGGTCCAGCCGGTGGGCGAGCTGGTGCCGCCGAAGAGCGCCGTGCCGAGCCCGGGGCCGAGCGGTTCCGGGAAGCCCTCCGGGAGCGGCGGGACCAGTGCCAGGCCGGTGGCCGGTGCCGCCGGCGACTCCGGCTCCGGGGTCGGCACCGCCGCCGCCATCGCGGGCGGGGTGCTGGTGCTGCTCGCCGGCGCGGCGTTCCTGGTCAACCGTCGCTGGCCGCTGCCGGACCTGATGCGCCGCCGGAACCGTCCTTGACCTCGGCGGCCTCGGCCGGCTCGGTCTCCCCGTTCCGCGTCGCCGTCCAGGAGGCGCAGAACAGGACCAGTTTCGCCGTGAAGTTGATCCACAGCAGCAGGGCCACGGGGACACCGAACGCGCCGTACATGCTCTTCGCGGCGACGCCCTGGATATAGCCGCTGAGCAGCAGCTTCAGCAGTTCGAAGCCGACCGCGCCGAGCAGGGCGGCCACCACCAGGCGGCGGCGCGGCGGTTCGACGCCGGGCAGCAGGGTCAGGACGTAGAGCAGGACGAGGAAGTCGGCGAGGACGGCGACGGCGAACGCGGCGATCCTCAGCAGCACGCTCCCCCAGCCGTACTCGGCGAGGCCGAGGTGGCGCGAGACCAGGCCGACGGCGGCCGAGGCGAGCGTGGACGCGGCGAACGTGAGCAGCACGGCCCCGCCGAGGCCGACGAGGATGCCGGCGTCCTTGGCCTTGGCGAGGAACGGGTTCTCCGCCTTCTCCGGCAGCTCCCACACCGTGCGCAGGCAGTCGCGCATCTGGCCGACCCAGTTGACGCCGGTGAGCAGCAGCAGGGCGCCCGCGATGATGCCGACGGTGCCGGCGTTGTGCACCAGCGAGGTGATGTCGAGCTGGTCCGAGACGACGCCCGGGAACTGCTCGGCGACCTTGTGCTCGACGCTCATCTGCCGGGACGGGCTGAGCGTGGCGGCGATGATCGCGGCGGCCACGGTCAGCAGCGGGAACAGCGCCAGGAAACTGACGAACGTCATGGCGGCGGCCAGCCGTGACCACTTCACCCGGTCGAGGCGCTCGTAGCAGTGCCACGCGTGCGTCTCCATCAGGCGGGTGACGATCGGCCCGATGCCGGGGAGTCTCTTCAGCCAGTCCATGATCGGTTCCTGCCCCTGCCGGCGCGCTCGTAAGACATCCCACTAATCACCCATTGTGTGCAGCGGGCGAATGTTCAGAAACTAACCACCCATAGCGGGACGATACGGTCATCGACATGCCTGCAGACACGGTTTCCGTCATCCGTCCGCGGACGTACGAGGAGGCCGCGGCCGCCGTCCGCGCGTGCGGGGTGCGCGGTGCCGTCGCCCGGGGCGGCCCGGACCGGGCGCACGGGGACGCGGCACGGAACGCGGGCGGCGCCGTCCTCGACATGACCGGCCTCGACCGCGTCCATGTCGTCGACGCGGCCGAGGGCATCGTCCTGTGCGACGCCGGCGTCACGCTGCACCGGCTGGCCGAGGTCCTGCTCCCGCTCGGCTGGTCGGTGCCCGTCCTGCCCGCCGCCCGGCACGTGACCGTCGGCGGGGCGATCGGCGCCGACCTGCACGGCGCCGACCACCCGGTCGCCGGTTCCTTCGGCCGCCAGGTGCTCGCCCTGGAGCTGCTCACCGCCGACGGGGAGGTCAGCGCGGTCCGCCCGGGCACCGAGCTGTTCGAGGCGACCGCCGGCGGGCTGGGCCTGACCGGGGTGATCCTGACGGCCACCATCCGGCTGCTGCCGGTGGAGACGGCGTACCTGACCGTCGACACCGAACGCGCCCCCGGCCTCGACGAGGTGCTGGCCCGCCTGACAGCCACCGACCGGGACGACCGCCGTTACGCGGCCGCCCGGATCGACCTGACGACGCGAGGCGCGGCCACCGGACGCGGGATCCTCACCCGCGCCGGCCACACCCCGCTCGACGCCCTCCGCGCCACGGGCACGCGCGCGTGGCGCCCACTCCTCCCCTTTCACCTCCCGCCCCTCGACTCGCTCCTCCCCGCCACCATCCGGTACCGCAGGGCGCCACGCGCGCGCACCGGCGAACTCCGGCCGCTGTCCGTCTACTTGACCCCGTCGGACACCTTCCCGTACGTCCGCGGCGGCCGCGTGCGCTACCAGTTCGCCGTCGGCCACGGCCAGGAGGAGACCCTGCACCGCGTCGTGCGGCGCCTCGCGGGCCGGCGGCTCCCGTCCTGCCACGCCGTCCTGCAGCGGCTCGGGGACGCCGGGCCCGGCTGGCTCTCCCTCACCGCGCCCGGCTGGTCGCTGTCCCTGGACCTCCCCCTCGCGCTGCCGGGGCTCCCCGGCTTCCTCGACGGACTCGACGAGGAGGTCGCCGCGGCCGGCGGCCGGGTCGGCCTCGCCCGGGACTCCCGGCTGCGCCCCGACCTGCTCACCGCCATGTATCCCCGCGCGGCCGACTTCCGCGCCCTGCGCGCCCGGCTGGACCCGCGCAGAGTGTTCGCCTCCGACCTGGCCCGCCGACTCGCCCTCTAGCACCTAGGAACTGACGTGAAGGACGCCTTCGGTCTCCCCCAGTCCCTGCTCGTCCTCGGCGGCACGTCCGAGATCGCGCTGGCGACCGCGCGCCGGCTGGTCGCCCGCCGCACCCGCACGGTGTGGCTGGCCGGCCGCCCCTCGCCCGCGCTGGAGGAGGCCGCCGCGCGCCTGCGCGCGCTCGGTGCGGACGCGCGCACGGTCGGCTTCGACGCCCTCGACCCCGACTCCCACGAGACCGCCCTCGGCAAGGTGTTCGCCGAGGGCGACATCGACCTGGTGCTGCTCGCCTTCGGCATCCTCGGTGACCAGGCCCAGGACGAGCGCGACCCGGCCCGCGCCGTGCGGGTCGCCCAGACCAACTACACCGGGGCCGTCTCCGCCGGCCTGGTCGCCGCCCGCGCCCTCCAGGCGCAGGGCCACGGCTCCCTGGTGGTCCTCTCCTCCGTCGCCGGGGAACGCGCCCGCCGCGCCGACTTCATCTACGGCTCCAGCAAGGCCGGCCTCGACACCTTCGCCCAGGGCCTCGGCGACGCCCTGCACGGCACCGGCGTCCACGTCATGGTCGTACGCCCCGGATCGGTCCACAGCCCGGAAACCCCGTTCGCCACCACCCCGGAGGCGATCGCGACCGCCATCGAACTGGGCCTGCGCCGCCGTTCGGAGACGGTGTGGGTACCGGGCGTGCTCAGGGTGGTGATGTCGGCGCTACGGCACACACCGCGCGGGCTTTTCAGGAGGCTGCCGATCTGAGCGGTCCTACCGGCTGGCGATCGTCCCGCGTTCCATGCCGACGCTCCCCGCCTGCGGAGGCACCACCGCTCCCCCGAACGTGTACTCCCGCAGCTTGCGCCAGACCTCGTCCGGGCCCTGTTCGTAGAGGGCGAAGCCGGTGCAGGGCCACTCGGCCTCGAAGACGGACAGCTCCTCGAAGGCGCGGTCCATCGCGGCCTCGTCGATGCCGTGGGCGACGGTGACATGCGGGTGGTACGGGAACTGCAGCTCGCGCGCCACCGGCCCGGAGGCGTCCCGCACCCGCTGCTGCAGCAGGCCGCAGTCCTCGGCGCCCTGGACGACGCGGAGGTAGACGACGGGCGTCAGCGGACGGAAGGTGCCCGTGCCGCACAGCCGCATCGGGAACGGGCGGCCGGCCGCGGCGACGTCGACGAGGTGCGCGTCGACGGCCGGCAGGTCGGCCGCCTCGACCTCGGTCGGCGGCAGCAGCGTGACGTGCGTGGGGATGCCGTACGCCGCGGCGTCGCCGAAGCCCGCGCGCCGCTCCTGGAGCAGGCTGCCGTGAGGCTCCGGGACCGCGATCGACACGCCGATCGTTACGGTCCCCACGTCGTCTCCTGTCGTCTTCTCGGCCGACTCGTCCGGGCCGTCGGTTATCGACTGTACGGCCACGGATGTCCTGTGGGCAGGCGCAAAGGAAGTGATGTGCAGCGCTCCGTCCGGTGCGGCAGCCGGCTCAGTGCTTCGCCGGCAGGAAGCCCACGCGGTCGTACGCCTGGGCGAGGGTCTCCGCGGCGACGGCGCGTGCCTTCTCCGCGCCCTTGGCGAGGATCGAGTCGAGCGTCTCGGAGTCGTCCAGGTACTGCTGGGTGCGCTCCTTGAACGGCGTCACGAACTCGACCATGACGTCGGCGAGGTCGGTCTTCAGGGCGCCGTACATCTTGCCCTCGTACGCGCGCTCCAGGTCGGCGATGGACTTGCCGGTGAGCGTCGAGTAGATGGTGAGCAGGTTCGACACGCCCGGCTTGTTCTCCGCGTCGTAGCGGATCACGGTGTCGGTGTCGGTGACGGCGCTCTTGACCTTCTTGGCGGTGGTCTTCGGGTCGTCGAGCAGGTTGACGAGGCCCTTCGGCGTGGAGGCCGACTTGCTCATCTTGATCGACGGGTCCTGGAGGTCGTAGATCTTCGCCGTCTCCTTGAGGATGTACGGCGACGGGATCACGAAGGTCTCGCCGAAGCGGCCGTTGAAGCGCTCGGCCAGGTCGCGGGTCAGCTCGATGTGCTGGCGCTGGTCCTCGCCGACCGGCACCTCGTTGGCCTGGTACAGGAGGATGTCGGCGACCTGGAGGATCGGGTACGTGAACAGGCCGACGGAGGCCCGGTCGGCGCCCTGCTTGGCGGCCTTGTCCTTGAACTGGGTCATCCGGCCGGCCTCGCCGAAGCCGGTCAGGCAGTTCATGATCCAGGCGAGCTGGGCGTGCTCGGGGACATGGCTCTGCACGAAGAGCGTGCAGCGGTCCGGGTCCAGGCCGGCGGCCAGCAGCTGGGCGGCGGCGAGCCGGGTGTTGGCGCGCAGCTCGGCCGGGTCCTGCGGGACCGTGATCGCGTGCAGGTCGACGACCATGTAGAACGCGTCGTGGGTCTCCTGAAGGGCCACCCACTGGCGGACGGCGCCGAGGTAGTTGCCGAGGTGGAACGAGCCGGCGGTGGGCTGGATGCCGGAGAGCACGCGCAAAGAACCCAGCGTGGCGGAGCCACTCCTTTGAGGGTGGTGGTGGGCGACGGGCGGGCGGTCAGCAGAGGCCATGGTGCCCATTCTCGCAGGTGCGGGAGAGCGGTCCGAAACGGATGGGAAACAGCCGCGCACCGATCCCGTCCCGGGGTGTACCGAGGGTGACCAGCCGGATCTGGCGCCGGTCGTCACGGGGGACACGGGGGCGGACCCGGGCGCTGCGCTCCGGCGAGCCGGATTTCACCCGTCCGCGTGAGCTGCCGCGGCCGGACCTCACGGGCACCGAGCGGGTGCCGCAGGTCTGGCCGGACGGGCGGTTGTCCGGCGGTGCGGGTCACCGTGCTGTGAGGTCTGACGGGGGTCGGCGGGTGGCCGTAGACGCATCGGGCACCGGCGGCGGTGTTCCGGGAGGCTGAGCGGACGCGCCTGCTGGGGCCGGCGGTGGCGGCGAGCGAGCCCGGTGCCCGGGACCGGGTGCCGGAGGGGTGTGGTGGGCGGCGGCCGGGCTGGTCGCCGGGGCCGACGGCGGGCTCCTGGCCGGCCGTCGGGCGGCCCGGAGAGGTGCCGGGCCGGCCGACGGCGACGAGCCGCGTCAGGAGCCGATCGACCTGTGCCCCGGGGCGGTCAGCCCAGGTCGACCTCGGGGTAGAGCGGGAAGCCGGCCACCAGGTCGGTCGCCCGCTGGGCGATCTCCTGGGCGACCTTCTCGTCCAGCACGTGGGCGGCCTTGGACGGGGCGCCCGACTTCGTCGTGCCCGGCTCGGTGGTGGTGAGGACGCGGTCGATCAGGCCCGCCACCTCGTCCATCTCCGCCGTGCCCAGGCCACGGGTGGTCAGGGCGGGGGTGCCGATGCGGATGCCGGAGGTGTACCAGGCGCCGTTGGGGTCGGCCGGGATGGCGTTGCGGTTGGTCACGATGCCGGAGTCGAGCAGGGCCGACTCCGCCTGGCGGCCGGTGAGGCCGTACGACGTCGCCACGTCGATCAGGTTGAGGTGGTTGTCCGTGCCGCCGGTCACCAGCGTGGCGCCGCGCCGCATGAGGCCCTCGGCCAGCGCGCGGGAGTTGTCGACGATCCGCTGGGCGTAGTCCTGGAACGCGGGCTGCCGGGCCTCGGCCAGGGCGACCGCCTTGGCGGCCATGACGTGCGGGAGCGGGCCGCCGAGGACCATCGGGCAGCCGCGGTCGACCTGGTCCTTGAGGGAGTCGTCGCACAGCACCATGCCGCCGCGCGGGCCGCGCAGCGACTTGTGGGTGGTCGTGGTGACGATCTGGGCGTGCGGGACCGGGTCGAAGTCGCCGGTCAGGACCTTGCCGGCGACGAGGCCCGCGAAGTGCGCCATGTCGACCATGAGCGTCGCGCCGACCTCGTCGGCGATCTCGCGCATGATCCGGAAGTTCACCAGACGGGGGTACGCCGAGTAGCCCGCGACGATGATCAGCGGCTTGAAGTCGCGGGCCTGGGCGCGCAGCGCGTCGTAGTCGATGAGGCCGGTGGCCGGGTCGGTGCCGTAGGAGCGCTGGTCGAACATCTTGCCGGAGATGTTCGGGCGGAAGCCGTGGGTGAGGTGGCCGCCGGCGTCCAGGGACATGCCGAGCATGCGCTGGTTGCCGAAGGCCTGGCGCAGCTCGGCCCAGTCGGCCTCGGAGAGGTCGTTGACCTGGCGGGCGCCGGTCTTCTCCAGGAAGGGCGCCTCGACGCGGTCGGCGAGGACGGCCCAGAAGGCGACGAGGTTGGCGTCGATGCCGGAGTGCGGCTGGACGTAGGCGTGCCGGGCGCCGAACAGCTCACGCGCGTGCTCGGCGGCGAGGGCCTCGACGGTGTCGACGTTGCGGCAGCCGGCGTAGAAGCGGCGGCCGACGGTGCCCTCGGCGTACTTGTCGCTGAACCAGTTGCCCATCGCCAGCAGCGTGGCCGGGGAGGCGTAGTTCTCGGAGGCGATCAGCTTGAGCATCTCGCGCTGGTCGTGGACCTCCTGGCCGATGGCGTCGGCGACACGCGGTTCGACGGCACGGATCACGTCGAGGGCGGCGCGGAAGGCGGTGGACTCGGTGGAGAGGGGCTGCTGCTCTGGCATGAGGACCTCCGGACGGCGTGTGTACAGCGTTCACGTTCGGCCCAGGCGCACGGCACACATCACACTCGGGCCGCTCCCTGATGGTCCGTCCCATCCCAGCGCGCCAGTCACGGCCCGCCGGTCAGCCTACCGGGCACACCGGCTCCGACAGGCCCCACGTCCACCATGCGAGCGAGGATGGAAGGGGGACGGCCCTCGTATCCGGGAGAGATCATGACCACCGCCGAAGATCTCATCGCCGCCGCCGACGCGCACTGCGCGCCCACCTACGATCCGCTGCCCGTCGTGGTCGCCACGGCCGAGGGGGCGTGGCTGACGGACGTGGAGGGCCGTAGGTATCTGGACATGCTGGCCGGGTACTCGGCGCTCAATTTCGGCCATGGCAACCGGCGGCTGATCGAGGCGGCGAAGGCCCAGCTGGACCGGGTGACGCTGACCTCCCGCGCCTTCCTGCACGACCGGTTCGCGGCCTTCTGCGCCGAGCTGGCGGAGCTGTGCGGGATGGAGATGGTGCTGCCCGCGAACAGCGGCGCGGAGGCGGTGGAGAGCGCGATCAAGACGGCCCGGAAGTGGGGGTACCGGGTCAAGGGCGTGCCCGCGGAGATGGCGAAGATCGTGGTCGCGGGCGGCAACTTCCACGGCCGTACGACGACCGTGATCAGCTTCTCGACCGACCCGGAGGCCCGCGCGGACTTCGGGCCGTACACACCGGGCTTCCAGATCGTGCCGTACGGCGATCTGACCGCGATGCGGTCGGCGCTGACCGAGAACACCGTCGCGGTGCTGCTGGAGCCGGTCCAGGGCGAGTCCGGGGTGATCGTGCCGCCGGAGGGCTATCTGCCGAAGGTGCGGGAGCTGACCCGCGAGCGGAACGTGCTCTTCGTCGCCGACGAGATCCAGTCGGGGCTCGGCCGCACCGGGCGGACCTTCGCGTGCGAGCACGAGGGTGTGGTGCCGGACATGTACGTGCTGGGCAAGGCGCTGGGCGGCGGGATCGTGCCGGTGTCGGCGGTGGTGTCGAGCGCGGCGGTGCTCGGGGTGTTCCGGCCGGGCGAGCACGGCTCGACGTTCGGCGGGAACCCGCTGGCCTGTGCGGTGGCCCTCGAGGTGATCGCGATGCTGCGCACCGGCGAGTTCCAGGCGCGCGCGGCCGAACTGGGCGAGCGGATGCACCGGGCCCTGGCCGCGCTGCCGGCCACCGGCTCGGTGACGGCGGTACGGGGACGGGGGCGCGGGCTGTGGGCGGGCATCGACGTCGCGCCCGGGCTCGGCACCGGCCGGCAGGTCGCGGAGCGGCTGCTGGAGCGCGGGGTGCTGGTGAAGGAGAGCCATGGGGCGACCATCCGGCTCTCGCCGCCGCTGGTGATCGGTGAGGCCGACCTGGCCTGGGGGCTGGAGCAGCTGTTGGCCGTCCTGGGTGTCTAGAGGATCACGTGGGGCAGGAAGCGGGCGTACTCGTCCGTGATCAGGCCCGACGACTCCCGGATGCCCAGGCCCGCCGGTTCGTCGCGGACGACCCAGGCGCCCAGGACGACGTGGTTGCCGTCGAAGGCGGGGAGCGGGGCGAGTTGCTGGTAGCAGCAGGGTTCGTCGCGGAGTGCGGCCGGTGCGCCCGGCTGGTGCACGGTGACGCCCTCGCCCTCGCGGCCCAGCAGGGGCTTGGCGACGTAGCCCTCGGTCCCGGCCAGTTCGCGGGGGCCGTCCAGGTAGGCGGGGAGGAGGTTGGGGTGGCCGGGGTACAGCTTCCAGAGGATCGCCAGCAGGGCCTTGTTGCTGAGCAGCATCTTCCAGGGCGGTTCGATCCACAGGGTGCTGCCGGTGCCGCCGCCGTTGTCGAGGGTGCCCAGGACGTGCCCGGCGAAGGCGTCGGTGGTGAGCCACTCCCAGGGGTAGAGCTTGAAGATGCCGCGGATGAACCGGAGTTGGTTGTCCACGAAGCGGCCGGAGAGGGTGTCCCAGCCGATCTCCTCCATGGCCAGCCAGTCGGTGTCGAGCCCGGCCTGCTCGGCGGTCTCCTTCAGATAGGCGACCGTCATCAGGTCCTCGCCGAGTTCGTCGGCCGAGGAGTGTGCGAAGTGCAGCGGGGCGCCCGGGGGGAGGAGCGCGGCCTGGGTCCGCCAGGCGTCGACGAGGCGTTCGTGCAGGGAGTTCCACTGGTCGGCGCCGGGGAAGCGGTCCTCCATCCAGAACCACTGTGGGGAGGCGGCCTCCACCAGTGAGGTCGGGGTGTCGGCGTTGTACTCCAGGAGCTTCGCCGGGCCGGTGCCGTCGTAGCGCAGGTCGAACCGGCCGTAGATGGAAGGGAGTTCGGCCCTGCGCCGCCAGGCCTCGGTGACGACGGCGGCGATGCGCGGGTCGGTGATGCCGAGGTCGGCGAGGCGGTCCTCGGCGACGATGTGCTCGGCGGCCGCGAGGCACATGCGGTGCAGTTCCGCGACGGTCTCCTCCAGCGCCTCGACCTCGTCCAGGGTGAAGACGTAGTGGGCGCTCTCGTCCCAGTAGGGGCGCAGCGAGCCGTCGGGGTGGCGGGTGAGCGGATAGACGAGCCCCTGCTCCTCGACGATCCGCTGCCAGCCGGGGCGAGGGGTGATGCTACGGCGTTCCATGCGATGGCTCCCGCTCAGCCGCCGGAGCCGTGGTGGCCGCCGCCGAAGCCGCCGCGGTGGACTCCGTCATGGTCACTGGAGGAACCGCCGGAGCCGGAGCCCTTGCGGGGCTTGGTGAAGGAGCCGCCGTCCACCCAGGAGCCCTTCTTCTTGCCGCCGTAGTACCAGTCGGCGTTCACGGCCGCCTTGGTGGTCTTGCAGTTCTTGTCGGAGACGACCTTGTAGCCCTTGGCGAGGTTGTAGCTGCCGCGGTCGACGCAGCGCTTGTCCGGCTCGGACGAGCAGGCGGTGAGGGCGGCGGCCAGCAGGCCCACGCCGCCGAGGACGACCGTGCCGGAACGCAGCCGGCGGCGGGTGTCAGCCATGATCGTGTCTCCCCCGTGTGTTCGTCGGACTGTCGGCTCAGCCTAGAGAACGGTAAGAGCGCAGACCGCAGTGGGTGACCGGATCGACCTTCTCCTAAAGTCCCTTTGTGCTCTTTGGAATGGTGTGCGCCCTTGGCGCGGCGGTCTGCTTCGGTACCGCGACGGTGTTGCAGGCGGTGGCCGCGCGGACGGCCGGTACGGGCAAGGGGGGCGAGGCCGCACTGCTGCTGCGGGCGCTCAGGCAGTGGCGGTACATCGCCGGGCTGGCGCTGGACGGGCTCGGCTTCCTGTTCCAGATCGCGGCGCTGCGGTCCCTTCCCATCTACGCGGTCAGCGCCGCCCTGGCGTCGAGCCTGGCGGTGACCGCGGTGGTCGCGGCACGCCTGCTGAAGGTGAGGCTGAGCGGCACGGAATGGGGTGCGGTGGCCGTGGTCTGCGCCGGGCTCGCGATGCTGGGACTCGCGTCCGGGCCGGAGGGCAGGGAAGACGGCTCCGACACCTTGAAGTACGTGATGCTCGCCGTGGCGGCCGGCATGCTGCTGCTCGCCCTCGCGGCCGGCCGCCTGTCCGGACCGGCGCGGGCACTGGCGCTCGGCCTCGGCGCCGGTTTCGGGTTCGGGGTGGTGGAGGTGTCGGTCCGCCTGATCGACAGCCTCGCACCGGTGACCCTGCTCACCAACCCGGCGACGTACGCCCTGGTGATCGGCGGAGGCGCCGCGTTCATACTCCTGACCTCGGCCCTGCAACGCGGTTCGGTGACCACGGCCACGGCCGGCATGGTGATCGGCGAGACCATCGGCCCCGCGGCGGTGGGCGTGGTCTGGCTGGGGGACCGTACGCGGGACGGTCTGACCTGGCTGGCGGTGCTGGGCTTCGCCGTTGCGGTCGCGGGAGCGATGGCCCTCGCGCGCTTCGGGGAGGCGCCGGTGGTGGAGGAGCAGTCCGTCTGAGGCGGGCTTCGGCTCGTTCGGTGCTACGGCAGCACCCTGCACAACGCCTCCAACGCCCCCGCCCACGCGCTGTCCGGCGGTGTCGCGTACCCCACCACCAACGCGTCCATCTGCTCGGCGACGGCCTCCGGATGGCGGTAGACGGAGAGGCCGTGGAGGGCCAGGCCCTGCCAGGCCGCGGCTTGGATCACGGACTGTTCCAGGCCCGGGGGGAGGCGGAGGACGGCGTGGAGGCCTGCGGCGATTCCCGTGACCGTGACCTCCGGGGCGCGGGCGGTGACCGAGGCGGCCAGGGCGTCGCGGCGGCGGCGGTAGCGCAGGCGGGAGGAGCGGACGTGGCGGTCGTAGGCGCCGGAGGTGAGGAACTCGGCCAGGGTGAGCTGTTCCAGCGCTCCCACGGTGTCGACGCCGCCCTTGGCCGCGGCGGCCTCCTCCGCCAGGGACGGCGGCAGCACCATCCAGCCCAGTCGCAGTCCGGGCGCGAGGGACTTGCTGGCGGTGCCGAGGTAGACGACGCGGTCGGGGTCGAGGCCCTGGAGCGCGCCGACGGGCTGGCGGTCGTAGCGGAACTCGCCGTCGTAGTCGTCCTCCAGGATCAGGCCGCCGGTGCGTCGCGCCCAGTTCACGACGGCGGAGCGCCGGTCGGGATGGAGGGGCATGCCCATGGGGAACTGGTGCGCGGGGGTGAGCAGGACAGCCCCCTCGGTGGTCAACGGGCGTGGATCCGTGCCGAGTTCGTCGTACGGCAGCGAGGGGGTGGCGAGGCCGGCGTCCCGCAGCAGTGCCCGGTGCGGGGCGAGGCCGTACGACTCCACCGCCACCGTCCGCACCCCACGCGCCCGCAGCACCGTGCCGAGGATGCGCAGGGCCTGCGAGAAGCCCGCGGTGATCACGACGGTCTCCGGGGCGGCGCGGACGCCCCGTGCGCGGGCGAGGTAACCGGCGAGGGCGGTGCGCAGCTCGGGCCGGCCGCGCGGGTCGCCGTAGTCGAGGGCGTGGAAGGGGGCGGTGGCCAGGGCACGACGGGCGGCCTTGAGCCACTCGGTGCGCGGGAAGGCGGCCAGGTCGGGGGTGCCGGGGATGAGGCTGTGGGCGGGGCGGGCGGGTTCGCGGTGGTGGCGGGTGGCGGCGGCCGGCGGGACCACCGCATGGTCCGTCACCCGGGTGCCCGAGCCCTGCCGGGCGGTCAGCCAGCCCTCCGCCACCAGGTCGGCGTAGGCCTCGGCGACGGTGTTGCGCGCGATGCCGAGGTCGGTGGCGAGGCTGCGGGAGGAGGGCAGCCGGGTGCCGGGAGCCAGCCGGCCGGTGCGGACGGCGTCGCGCAGGGCATCCGTCAGGCCCCGGCGCAGGCCGCCGGAGCCGGTCGGTTCGAGGTGCAGGTCGACGCCCAGAGTGGCCCAGGATTCCGCCATGGGAATGGACCATACTCCTGGGCAGCCTCGCTCCTAGGGTTGAGGACATGAGCACCGCAGAGGAAACCGTCGAATACGCCACCGAACACGCACCGCGGCTGCGCTGGGCCCAGCACGCCCCCGAGGTCTACAAGGCGATGATCCGCCTGGACACCGCGGCCAGGCAGGGGCTGGACCCCAAGCTGTACGAGCTGGTGAGGATCCGCGCCTCGCAGATCAACCGCTGCGCGTTCTGCCTCGACATGCACACCAAGGACGCACTCGCGGCCGGCGAGAGCGTGGAGCGGATCGTGCAGCTCAGCGCGTGGGAGGAGTCGCGGCACTTCTACACCGGGAAGGAGCTGGCGGCGATCGAGCTGACCGAGGCGATCACCGTGCTCACCGACGGCTTTGTGCCGGACGAGGTGTACGACAGGGCCGCGAAGCACTTCGAGGAGGCCGAGCTGGCCCAGCTGATCGCCGCGATCACGGTGATCAACGCGTGGAACCGGTTCGGCGTGACCACCCGGATGACCCCGGGCCACTACCAGCCGGGGCAGTACAAGTGAGCCGTACCCAACTGCTGGACCCGAAGGTCGGGCAGGCGATGTCCGCGCTCAGCGCGACCGCCAAGAAGGGGCTCGGCGATCCCGCCCTGGCCGAACTGGTCATGATCCGTGCCTCGCAGATCAACCACTGCGCGTTCTGCCTCGACATGCACCTCCGGCTCGCCCGGAAGAACGGGGAGTCGGAGGAGCGCGTGCAGCTCCTCAACGCCTGGGAGGAGACCGAGGACCTCTACAGCGAGCGGGAGCGGGCCGCGCTGGCGCTCACCGAGGCGGTCACCCTGCTCACCGACGGCGTGTCGGACGAGGTGTACGAGCGGGCCGTGCGACACTTCACCGAGGCCGAACTCGCCCATCTGATCGGCCTGATCACCGTCATCAACGGCTGGAACCGTCTGATGGTCAGCCGTCGCGTCCCGCCAGGGGGGTACCGGCCGTGACCGACCAGGTCGATGTGTTCCGCGCGCTGCATCTCGGACGCGCCCAGGGCGATCCGCTGGTCCTGCCCGGCCCCTGGGACGCGGCCAGCGCCCGGGTGTTCGTGGAGGCCGGGTTCCCGGCGCTGGCCACGCCGAGCGCGGGGGTGGCCGCGTCGCTCGGGTACGAGGACGGGTCGGTCCCGGCCGACGAGATGTTCGCCGCCGTCGCCCGGATCACCCGGGCCGTGGACGTGCCGGTGTCGGCGGACATCGAGCGCGGGTACGGCCTCGCGCCGAAGGAGATCGTGGAGCGGCTGCTGGAGGCCGGTGCGGTCGGCTGCAACCTGGAGGACTCGGCGGACGGTGCCTTGAAGGACCCGCGTGAACAGGCCGACTTCCTCGCCGAGTTCGTGTCGGCCGCCGCCGGGCGGCTGTTCCTCAACGCCCGCGTCGACACCTTCCTGCACGGCGAGAAGGACCCCGAACGGGCCATCGAGCGGGCCGCGTTGTACGTGGCGGCGGGCGCGGACTGCGTCTATCCGATCTTGGCCCCGGCGGCCGTACTGCCGCTGCTGCGGTCCGGGATCCAGGGCCCGCTGAACATCGGCGCCCGCCTGGACGGCAAGGGCCCCTCGCTCGCCGAACTCGGCGAACTCGGGGCCACCCGCATCACGTTCGGACCGGGACTCCAGCGCTGGGCGACGCTGGCCCTGCAGGGGATGGCCGAACACCTGAAGAAGTAGGCGCGGTCAGGACAGCCACTTCTTCCACACATCGGGGTGGCTGTCCACCCACTTCTTCGCCGCGTCCCCGGGCGACAGCTTCTGGTCGGCGATCACCAGGGAGACCTCGTTCTGGTCCTCGGTGGTCCACCGGAACTTCTTCAGGAAGGCCGCCGCCTTGCCGCCGGACCGGGCGAAGCCGGCGTTGAGGTACTTCTGCAGCGGGGTGTGCGGGTAGGAGCAGGCGACCTTCGCCGGGTCCGCGTCGCAGCCGTCCTTGTACGGCGGGAGCTTCACCTCCGTCATGGGGACCTTCTTGAACAGCCACTGGGGCGCGTACCAGTAGGTCAGGAACGGCTTCTTCTCCTTGGCGAACTGCTTCATCTGGGTGATCTGCGCGGCCTCGGAACCGGCGAAGACGACCTGGTAGTTCAGCTTCAGGTTGTTCACCAGGGCCTTGTCGTTGGTGACGTAGGACGGGGAGCCGTCCATCAGCTGGCCCTTGCCGCCGCTCTCCGCCGTACGGAAGAGGCCGGCGTACTTGTTGAGGTTCTTCCAGTCCGTGATGTCCGGATGCTGCTCGGCCAGGTACGTCGGCACGAACCAGCCGATGTGGCCGGTCACCCCGAGGTCGCCGGCGCGGGCGATGGTCTTCTTGTCCTCGACGTACCGCTTCTCCTGGTCCGGGTGGCCCCAGTCCTCCAGGATCGCGTCGACCCGGCCCTGACTGAGGGCGTCCCACGCGGGCACCTCGTCGACCTGGACGGTGTCGACGCGGTAGCCGAGCTTGTGCTCCAGGAGGTACTGGGCAACGGCCACGTTGGACTGCGCGCCGACCCAGGACTGCACGGACAGGGTCACGGACTTCGCGCCCTGGGCGTTCGCGAAGGGCGAGGCCTGCTTGGTCATGTCGGCCGCGCCGCAGCCGGTGGCCAGCCCCAGGACGGCGACCGCGGCCGGGATGGTCGTACGAACGCGCATGTCAGGCTCCCTTCCTCGGACGGCGCTCGGCCGGCTGGGTCACCCGGTCCAGCATCAGGCCCAGGCAGACGATGGCGGCACCGGCGACCAGGCCGGTGGCGAGGTCGCCCTGGGCGAGGCCGAAGGCGACGTTGTAGCCGAGGGCGCCGCCGCCGACCAGACCGCCGATGATGACGACGGCCAGCACCAGGACCACGCCCTGGTTGACGGCGAGCAGCAACGCGCGCCGGGCGAGCGGGAGTTGGACCTGCCACAGTTGCTGGCGGCCGGTCGCGCCGAGCGAGCGCGCCGACTCCAGCGCGGCCGGGTCGACCTGGCGCAGGCCCTGCGCGGTGATCCGGACGACGGCCGGCAGCGCGTAGACGACGGCCGCGGCGACGGCGGGCGCGCGGCCGACGCCGAACAGCGCGACGACCGGGATCAGGTACACGAACTGCGGCATCGTCTGGAACACGTCCAGCACCGGACGCAGCGCGCGCTCCACGCGGTCGCTGCGGGCGGCGGCGATGCCGGTCGCGAAGCCGAGGACGAGCGTGACGGCCACGGCGGCCAGCACCTGGGAGAGGGTGTCGAGGGCCGGGGCCCAGACCCCGAGCACGCCGATCGCGGCCATCGCGAGGACGGCGGTCAGGGCGGTGGCCCAGGTGCCGATCAGCCAGGCCAGGGCGGCGACGATCAGCAGCACCGACCACCAGGGCAGCCACTGCAGGCCGCCGCGGACCGGGTCCAGGATCCAGGTGGTGAAGTGGCCCGCCCAGTCGGCCGTACCGCCGACGACCGGGACGCCGGAGTAGAGGTGGGCGGTCATCCAGTCGACGGCGCGGTTGACCGGTGCGGCGATGCCGAGACTCCAGCCGGTGGGCCAGTCGAGGCCGTGCAGGAGGCGGGTGGCCAGGGCGACCGCGACCGTGACGGCGAGGGCGTACGGCCAGCCGATCGTCCGGGGGCGCGTCGTACGGTCGCCTCCCGCCGCCGCGGTCACCCGGTCCAGGACGATGGCGAGCAGCACGATGGGGATGCCGGCCGCGAGGGCCTGGCCGACGTCGACCGAGGCGAGCGCCTGGTAGACGCGGTCACCGAGGCCGCCGGCGCCGATGACCGAGGCGATGACGGCCATGGACAGCGCCATCATGATCGTCTGGTTGAGGCCGAGGAGGAGTTCTCCCCGGGCCAGCGGGACACGGGCGGTCAGCAGCCGCTGGCGGCGGGTGGCGCCGAGTGACTCCACGGCCTCCAGGACCTCGGGGTCGGCGCCGCGCAGGCCGAGCGCGGTGAGGCGGGCCATCGGCGGGGCGGCGTAGACGACGGTGGCGAGCACGGCCGCGGGGACGCCGATGCCGAAGACCAGGACGACGGGGAGGAGGTAGGCGAAGGCGGGCAGCACCTGCATGGTGTCCAGGACCGGGCGCAGGGCGCGGTCCAGGCGGTCGGAGAGGCCGGCGGCGAGACCGAGTACGGCTCCCACGGCCACGGAGGCGAGCACGGCTACGACCATGAGCGCGAGGGTCTGCATGGTCGGCACCCACATGCCGAGCGCGCCGCAGGCCAGGAAGGCGAGTGCCGTGCCGGCGGCCAGCCGGACTCCTGCCACGCGCCAGGCGACCAGGGCGCCGAAGACCGTGACGCCGGTCCAGCCCGCGGCGAGCAGGGTGAGGTAGACGGCGCGGACGGAGAGGACGACGACGTTGCTGACGTAGCCGAAGAAGTACAGGAACAGGGGGTGGGTGTCCCGGTTGTCGATGACCCAGTTGCTGGCGCCGGCGAGGGGTTTGGAGAGGTCGACGGTCAGGTGGTGGGGCCAGGTTCCGCCGTGCAGAAGGGGCAGCAGTACGGCGGTGAGGAGCGCGAGCAGGAGCAGTTTCGCTGCGGCTCGGTTCCTCAGGAGCGCGGGTTTGCCGGTGCGGGAGGCCGGGACGGTGAGCGTGGCCATCAGACGGCCTCCGGGCTGGTGCGGGGGCCGGACGGGGTCGCCGCGGCCGGTGAGCCTGCTACGACGTCCAGCAACTGCTCGTGGTCGACCACTCCGAGGCACCTGCCCTCGTCCATGACCCGGGCCGGTGACCCGGTCCGGGCCACCGCCTCGATCGCCTCCGCGACGGTGGCCTCCGGGCTGACCGCCGGGCCGTTGCCCGTCTCCTCCGCGGCCGCGGGACGCATCGCCGTACGGACCGTCATCACCTGCTCGCGCGGCACGTCCCGGACGAACTCGCGGACGTAGTCGTCGGCCGGGGCGCCCACGATCTCCTCCGGCGTGCCCAGTTGGACGACCTTGCCGTCGCGCATGAGGGCGATGCGGTCGCCCAGCCTGAGGGCCTCGGTGAGGTCGTGGGTGATGAAGACCATCGTGCGGCCCTCCTCACGGTGCAGGCGGGCCACCTCGTCCTGCATGTCACGGCGGATGAGGGGGTCCAGGGCGCTGAACGGCTCGTCGAACAGGAGGACCTCCGGATCGACCGCCAACGCCCGGGCCAGGCCGACCCGTTGGCGCTGGCCGCCGGAGAGCTGGCTGGGCTTGCGCTTCTCCATGCCCTCCAGGCCGACCTTGGCGACGAACTCGGCGGCGCGCTCGCGGCGTTCGGACTTGCCGACGCCCTGGATCTCCAGGCCGTAGGCGACGTTGTCGAGGACCGTGCGGTGCGGGAGCAGGCCGAAGTGCTGGAAGACCATGGCGGCGCGGTGCCGGCGCAGTTCGCGCAGGCGGGTCCTGTCCATGGCGCGGACGTCCTCGCCGTCGATGGCGATGGTGCCGGCCGTCGGTTCGATGAGCCGGGTCAGGCAGCGGACCAGGGTGGACTTGCCGGAGCCGGACAGGCCCATGACCACGAAGACCTCGCCCTTGCGGACGTCGAAGGAGACGTCCCGGACGGCCGCCGTACAGCCCGTGCGGGCGCGCAGGTCGGCGGGGTCCAGCACACTGAGCTGCGGGTCGGCGGGGATCCGCGCCGGCTTCGGGCCGAAGACCTTCCACAGCCCGGAGACGGAGAAGACGGGCGTGTCGGTGCCGGTGCCGGTGGGCGGCTTGCGGGTCGGGACGGTGGGAGTCGTGGCGGTCATCGCACATCACCGCCAACCGGGCCGACGGCCTTCTCTCCGATCAGGTCCACCGCCCTCTCCCCCACCATCAGCACCCCGATCATCGGGTTCACCGCGGTCATCGTCGGGAAGACGGAGGCGTCGGCGATGCGGATGCCCTCCAGGCCACGGATCCTCAACTCGGGGTCCACGACCGCGAGTTCGTCGTCCACCGCGCCCATCTTGCAGGTGCCGGCCGGGTGGTAGACGGTGTGCGCGACCTTGCGGGCGTACTCGCTCAGTTCCTCGTCGCCGGTGACCTCCGGGCCGGGGGCGACCTCGCGCTTGAGCCAGCCCGCGAGAGGCTCGGCCCGGGCGATCTCGCGGGCGATGCGGATGCCGTCGACCAGGGTCCGGCCGTCGTAGTCGTCCTCGTCGGTGAAGTACCGGAAGTCCAGCGCGGGCTTCACCTCCGGGTCGGCGCTGGTCAGGTACAGGCGGCCGCGGGACCTCGGCTTGGGGATGTTCGGGGTCATCGAGACGCCGTACCGCGGGCGTTCGTAGCCGAGGCGCTCCGGGTTGTCCGTGAACGGGATCTGGTAGAAGTGGAACATCAGGTCGGGGCCCGGGTTTTCGGGGTCGCGCCGGACGAACAGGCCCGCGTCGGAGTCCATCGCGGAGTTCTCCGGGATCGGCCCGTGGGTCTCCCAGACGATCACCGACTCGGGGTGGTCGAGCAGGTTCTCGCCGACGCCCGGCAGGTCGTGCACGACGGGGATGCCCAGCTCCTCCAGGTCCTCGCGGGGGCCGATGCCCGAGTGCAGCAGCAGGCGGGGGGAGTCGACGGCGCCGGCGCACAGGACGACCTCGTTGCGGGCCCGTATCAGCAGCTCCTCGCCGTCCTTGGTGCGCACGTGGACGCCCTCGGCGCGGGTGCCGTCCAGCTCCAGCCGGTACGCCCAGGTCTCCAGGAAGACCGTCAGGTTGGGGCGCTCGTCCATCACCGGGTGCAGGTACGCCACCGACGCCGAGGACCGCTTGTTGTTCTCGGGGTGGTAGGCGAGGTCGAAGAAGCCGGCGCCCTCGGTGAAGGGTGTGCGGTTGAAGCCCTCGACGCGCGGGACGCCGAGGGCGGCCTGGGCGGCGTCCACGAAGTCACGGGCGATGGCGTTCCGGTCCTTCTCGGCCACGGAGACGATGTTGTTCTTCAGCCGGGCGAAGTACGCCTCCATCGGCACCGCGCCCCAGCCCTTGGCGCCGGCCTGCTCCCACTCGTCCCAGTCGGACGGGAGCGGCTTGAAGGAGATGAGGGTGTTGTGCGAGGAGCAGCCGCCGAGGACGCGGGCGCGGCTGTGCCGGATGTGGGAGTTGCCGCGGGGCTGCTCCACCGTCGGGTAGTCGTAGTCGAGGTCGCCGCCGAGCAGGCCCATCCAGCGGCGCAGGGTGAGGACGTCGTCCCGGCCGACGTCGCTGGGGCCGCCCTCGATGACGGCGACCGTGACGTCCGGGTTCTCGGTGAGGCGGGAGGCGATGACGGAGCCCGCGGTGCCGCCGCCGATGACGACGTAGTCGTAGAGGTGGGGGGTGTGGGACATGGAGGTACTCCGGAAGGGCTTGCTGCGTACGAGAGTCAGGGGATTCGGGGGCGGTCGGGGGGTCAGCCGGCGAACCAGCGGACGGGCCGGGGCGCGAGGTTCTGGTAGACGTGCTTGGTCTCGCGGTACTCGGCGAGTCCGGCGGGTCCCAGCTCGCGGCCGGTGCCGCTCCTGCCGAAGCCGCCCCACTCCGCCTGCGGCAGATAGGGGTGGAAGTCGTTGATCCAGACGGTGCCGTGGCGGAGGCGTCCGGCGACGCGGCGGGCCTTCCCGGGGTCGGTGGTCCAGACGGCGCCGGCGAGACCGTACTCGGTGTCGTTGGCGAGGAACACGGCCTCGTCCTCGGTGCGGAAGGTCTCGACGGTGAGCACCGGGCCGAAGACCTCCTCGCGGACGACCTTCATCTCGCGGTGGCAGGCGTCGAGGACGGTGGGCTCGTAGAACCAGCCGGTGGCGGGCCGGTCGGCGGACGGTTCCGGCCGCTTGCCGCCGCTGCGCAGTACGGCGCCCTCGGCCAGCGCCGACTCCACGTACGCCTCGACCTTGGCGCGCTGCTGCTCGGAGACCAGCGGCCCGCACTCGACGCCGGCCGCCGTGCCCCGGCCGAGGCGGACGCGGGCGGCCCGCAGGGCGAGTTCGGCGACGAACCGCTCCCGGACCGACTCCTCGATGATGAGCCGGGCGCCGGCCGAGCAGACCTGGCCGCTGTGGATGAAGGCCGCGTTGAGGGCCTGGTCGACGGCGGTGTCGAAGCCGTCCTCGGTGGCGCAGGCGTCGGCGAAGACGACGTTGGGGTTCTTGCCGCCGAGTTCGAGGGCGACCTTCTTCACCGTCGGGGCGGCCGCCTGGGCGACCTTGACGCCGCTGACCAGGCCGCCGGTGAAGGAGACCAGGTCGACGTCGGGATGTTCGGCGAGCCGGGCGCCGACGGTGTGGCCGGGCCCGGTGACGAGGTTCGCGACCCCGGCGGGCAGCCCGGCCTCGGCGAGCAGGCCGATGAGCGCGATGGTGGTCATCGGCGTGATCTCGCTGGGCTTGACGACGAAGGTGTTGCCGGCCGCGAGAGCCGGGGCGATCTTCCAACTGGCCTGGAGGAGCGGGTAGTTCCAGGGCGTGATGAGCGCGCACACCCCGACGGGCTCGTGTACGACCACGCTGTGGACGTCGGGCGAGCCCGCGTCCACGACCCGGCCGGGCGCCTCGGCGGCGACCAGGTCGGCGAAGTAGCGGAAGGCGTCGGCGACACAGTCGATGTCGACGCGCCCCTCCTCCACGGTCTTGCCCGCGTCCCGGCTCTCCAGCAGGCCGAGTTCCTCGCGGTCGCGCACGAGGAGGCCGGCGACGCGGCGCAGCAGGGCGGCGCGCTCGGCGACCGGGGTGCGGGGCCAGGGCCCCTGGTCGAAGGCCTCCCGGGCCGCGGCGACCGCCCGCTCGGCGTCCTTCTCGTCGCCCTCGGCGACCACGGCGAACGGCGCTGCGTCCGCGGGGTCCAGGATCTCGCGCGTCGCACCTGCGACCGCGTCCAGCCACGCGCCTCCCGCGTGGATGGTCGCCCGGGCCTGTCGTTCCGTTCTGTCCGCCATGATCGGTTTTGCCTTCCGTTGCTGATCCGTGCCGCCGCCTGCCCCGGACCCGGGCGTTGCATGCGCAATCGACGGCCGAACGTGCGCGGCATCACATCGGCCCCACGGAGATCATCAACGCGCCGACCATTTAATTCCAGTATCCACGGAATTTAATTGCCTACGTATTTCACGATTCCTTGAAGCATGCGTCAACAGGCACTCAATAACCCCCCTTACAGGTAGTCGCATTCCCTCGAACGCTCCACAGCCCGCCTCCACCGATCGTCGTTAGGTGACCGTGACGCGATTGGACTGGCACCTGGCCAAGCAACACCGGACGACCACGCTGCACTGGAGTGGCGATATGGATATCAGGTCGTGCTCGGACCTGCTCGATGATTTCATGAAGAGAATCAACACGCTGGAAAATGAATATCGGCGAACGATGGCCGATCTGTACAGGACTTCCTGAGGCGGGGGTACGGAGGTACATCGATGGACACCTGGAACGCCCCGGAGCCGGACCTCGCGCCGACCGACTGGGACCCGGTCGAGGAGCTGGCCCAGATACTGTCCACGCCCACCGGCGTGGGCCCCACCACCATCCCGCTGGACATTCCGTCCCCGCGCAGGAGCAGCCACAGCCGTCGACGGCTCCGGCAGGAATCCCATCTGCTCGACGGCGGCCGGCGCGTCACCCACATCACGTTTCTCATCGCGACGGTCTCGCTGTGTGCGGCGTGCATGCTGGGCTGGTCCGTCTGTTATTCCTACGGGCAGCTGCGCGGGATCGCCTCGTCGGTGCTGCCCAGGGGACTGGCGCAATGCTGGCCGCTGATGGTGTACGGGCCGTGGTTCGTGGCGGCGCTCTCCGTCGTGCGGGCCACCGCTCAACGCCGGAGTGCGCGCAGATCCTGGTGCATTGTGGTGGCCTCTTCCGTGATCGCCGTGGGGCTGTGCATCAGCCACTCCTCACACGCGCTGCTCTCGTTAGTGATCTTCGGGATCCCACCGGTCACCGCCCTGGTGTGCTTGTGGGAACTGGTCGGCCAGATCTCGACCAGAAGCCGCCCCCGCCATGCGACGCCCGTGAAGAGTCATGGACGCGGTGAAGGTCTCTGACCAACGTCGACAACCGGCTGCGGCTGGTCGAGCTGACCCCGGCCGGGCGCCTCGACGGCCTCACCCCGCCCAGCGGACCGAGCTGACCGCTTCCTCGTGGCGTACGAGGAGCGACGGCCGGTCGGCTGCGGGGCCCTGAGGCACCTGGAGCCGGGCGTGGGCGAGATCCGGCACGTCCGGGTCGCCCCCGAGGCCCGCCGTCCGGGCCTGGCCGAAGCGCATCCTCAACGGCCCCGTTTCCTACGCCGCTTCTGAACCCGCGCCCATTCCTCCTCCCAGAGCCGCTGGTACTCCTGTGCCCGTGCGTCGAGTTCGACCGGCTCGTCCTCGTCGTCGTCCTTCCACAGACCCTGTTCCTTGAGCCGGCGGGTCTGGACCTCGACGGGTGGCTGGGGGTCGTAGTCGGAGGGGCGGGGGCCCTCGGGTCCGTCGGGGCCGACGCGGATGAGGCGTTCGACGCGGGTGACGCGGTAGCGGACGCCGGCGACCGTGAGGACGTTGGAGCGGCTCTCGTCGAGGCGGTCGGCCAGGCGGGCGTACTCCGCGCGTCGCTCCTCGTCGAGACGGAGGGTGAAGGGGCCCATCACGCGCAGCCAGGAGGCGAGGGAGTCACGGGCCGCCTGGGGCGTGGTGTGGGCGGCGCCGGGGTTGAAGGAGAGCCACTGTCCGTCCACGCGCTCGGAGATCATGAAGACCGCCGGGAGCAGCACCCCGCCCGGATACTCCCGCCGGGCCCGGCGCGCGTCCGCCACGACCTCCGGCTCGGCGTCCGGCGAGACACCGGTGGAGTCGACCAGCTCCAGTTTCAGGATGCCGTTCGACAGGCCCGTACCGGTGAACGGGTCGACCACGAAGCCCTTCACGCTCGGCCCCAGCCGGGAGGCCTCGCCCACCTCCGCCGTGTCGGGGTCGGACGGGCGGGGCGGCTCGGGGCCGTTCGGGCCCATGCGGACGAAGCGGCTCGCCCGGACGATCCGGAAGCGTTCGCCGCGCACCCGGACCTCGTTCACGGCCTCCCGGTCCATCCGCAGGGCCGCGGCCATCCAGGTGCGCCACGCCGTCTCGTCCCCGGCGTCCCTGGCCTCCTTCGCCCGCATCCGGAAGTGCGAGCCGAGCCCGTCCCGGGCGTCCTGCGGAGTGCCGGCGCCGGACTCCAGCAGCTCCCAGCCGCCGGTCTCGCACTCGCGGGCCCGGAAGTACTCCGCGATCCGCACCCCCATCAGCCGCGGATACCGCTGGGTCGCCTGCCACGCCTCCTGCTCGGCGAACGCGGCGAGCGGCCCCTCCTGCCGCGTGACGCGGATCGTCAGATACGCCGGAATCTGGTCTCGGTAGTCACTCATGCACTGAGCGTGCACACCGAGCGCCTCACCCGGCAGGCGTTTTCACGAATTCCGCCCGGACACACGTGGGCCCCGCTTCGAGGAAAACCGAAGCGGGGCCCCTGCGGGTCTCAGATGAGGCCGAGCGAGCGGACCGCGTCGCGCTCCTCCTCGAGCTCCTTGACGGAGGCGTCGATGCGGGCGCGGGAGAACTCGTTGATGTCCAGGCCCTGGACGATCTCGTACGCGCCGTCCTTGGTGGTGACCGGGAAGGAGGAGATCAGGCCCTCCGGGACGCCGTAGGAGCCGTCCGACGGGATGCCCATGGAGGTCCAGTCACCCTCGGCGGTGCCGTTGACCCAGGTGTGGACGTGGTCGATGGCGGCGTTGGCGGCGGAGGCGGCCGACGAGGCACCGCGGGCCTCGATGATCGCGGCACCGCGCTTGGCGACGGTCGGGATGAAGTCCTCGGCCAGCCACTTCTCGTCGCCGACGACCTCGGCGGCGTTCTTGCCGGCGACCGTGGCGTGGAAGATGTCCGGGTACTGGGTGGCGGAGTGGTTGCCCCAGATGGTCAGGCGCTTGATGTCGGCGACCGTCGAGCCCGTCTTCTTCGCGAGCTGGGTCAGCGCGCGGTTGTGGTCGAGGCGGGTCATCGCGGTGAAGCGCTCGGCCGGGACGTCCGGCGCGGCGGCCTGCGCGATGAGCGCGTTGGTGTTGGCCGGGTTGCCGACGACGAGGACCTTGATGTCGTCCGCGGCGTGGTCGTTGATGGCCTTGCCCTGCGGCTTGAAGATGCCGCCGTTGGCCTCGAGCAGGTCACCGCGCTCCATGCCCTTGGTGCGCGGGCGGGCGCCGACCAGGAGGGCTACGTTGGCGCCGTCGAAGGCGACGTTCGGGTCGTCGGAGATGTCGATGCCCTGGAGCAGCGGGAAGGCGCAGTCGTCCAGCTCCATGGCCGTGCCCTCGGCGGCCTTCAGCGCGGGCGTGATCTCGAGGAGGCGGAGCTTGACCGGCACGTCCGCGCCGAGCAGCTGGCCGGAGGCGATGCGGAAGAGGAGGGCGTAACCGATCTGGCCGGCCGCGCCGGTGACGGTGACGTTCACGGGAGTGCGGGTCATGGCGTTCTCCGTATGACAGCTGGCGGTGGGGCTTCCCGGCCCCGGGCGGATGATCGATCTCTTGACGCCAAGAGATCGATCCAGCGGTCAGGCTATCGCGCATCCGGCATGCGAGATGTCCCGGGCCGTGTGGCTCACCCCACAAGGCTGACACGGGGCGGATATGCGGCGCACGCAGGGCGAACGAAGCGGCGGCCGCCGGTCCGGGAGAGGGGGACGGAGGCGGCCGCCGGTGGGGGAGGTACCGGCCATGCCGGACTCCCGTGGGGGGGTAACCCCTCGCGTGCCCAGGATCCGGCGGGCCATGCGCCTCGTCCCGGAATTTCACCCGCACGATTTCAGGCAGGCACCGTTTCGGGTGCTTCGTCGGCTGCGTCCGCTCCCTCTACCGCCCCTTCTGCGTCCCCTACTTCGTGCACCCCGTCCGCCCCGAGACGAGGGTCGCGCAGGCCCTGGCCTCGGCCGCGTTGTTCACGGCGACCATCGGGGTGTAGGCGATGGCGTCGCCCGTGGCGGTGATCTCCCCCGACTGACGGACCGTGCCCGCGGAGAGCTCCACCTTGTCGCCCCGCGTGGCACCGGTGATCCGGCCCCAGGCGGTGCCGCAGGCCTTGCTGTAACGGACCTCCAGGGTGGTGGTGCCGACGGTGGCGGTCTTGGCGGTGGTCACCAGGTCGCCGCTGCATCCCATGGCCTCGGCGTCCTTGCCGGTGCAGGCGGAGCCGGCGCACCTGACCCCGGGCGGCGTGCTCGCGTGCCGGGTGGCGGTGGGCGACGGCGGCGGGGCCGCGCCCTCGTGCTTGCCGCCGCCACGGTTGGTGAGGAAGAAGACGGCGCCGATGACGACGAGCACACCGACGAGCCCCGCGAGGAACATCACCAGCCGCTGCCGCCCCCCGCCACCCGGCTCCGGCGCACCGTCGGCGGGCCGGGGCGCCTGCGCGTCGTACGCGTTCGGGGCAGCCGGACCCGAGGCGAGCCCGGCGCCCTCGTCCCCGGCCCTCTTGGCATCCCTGGCGTCGGCCTCGTCTCCCGTCGGCTGGGGCGGGATCGTCGGCGACACACCCGCCGGACCGGCGATGCCCAAAGGCGCCGTGACACTGCCGTTCCTACGGCCGGACGACCCCGGCCCCCCGGTGGCCTCCGCCGCGCCGAAGTCCCCCAGCGCCGCGCGGGCCTGGGAGATGCGGATCGCCTCCATCGTGCGGTCGTGCCGGTTCTCCGCCCGGCTCCAGGCACGCTCGGCCAGCTCCCACATCGTGCTCAGGTGGACGGGATTCGTGCCGGTGACCTCGGCGAGCGCGACGACCGCGCCCTTGGGGGCGAGGAGCCGCCCGCCCAGGTACCGCTCCCAGGACGTCTTGCTGTAGCCCGTGCGGTCGGCCAGCGCGGCGACGCTCAGGCCGCTGCGGTCCACGAGCCGCCGTATCTGACTGGTGAACTCCTTGATCTGCGGGTCCAGATCCTCCGGCAGATCTTTCCAACGAGGCATCGCTTCCCCCTAGGCTCCCCCGCCCGTTCCCCGTCCTGGCTACCCACAAGGATGCCGTGCCTAAGGATCCCAGTTCCCGGAGTGGGGGCGCGCGGGAGCACGGACGGCGCGCGCGGACACCGTAGCGGAACGGTCACTTCCGTGCCACAGCGCAGGGACAGCCGTTGAACAGGCAGTTCACGGACGGAACGCTGGATCACGACGGCGGTTCGTCCTTCCTCGGGGGTAAGGACGAACCGCCGGAGAGCCAGTGGGGCGGCGCTACTTGTTGCTGCTGAGCGTGACGTGCAGCAGGTCCTTCAGGAACGGGATCTGCAGCCACGGGTTCGGCTGGGCCATCATCGCGAGCAGGACGATCGCGAGGCCGAGGATGCCGTAGGTGGCGATGTCCGTGAACCGGGAGCGGACGGCGAGCATGCCGACGCCGGGCAGGATCCAGCGCATGACCGCGCCGGCCAGCAGGGCGGCGCCGATCAGCAGCGTGCCCCAGCGGAAGGCGTCGAGCGAGGTCAGCAGCAGGCCGAGCGCGACCGTGCCCAGCACGACCAGCAGCGGCCACTGGCGGGCGGGGGCCGGCGCGGCACCGGACGCGGCCCGGCCACCGCCCTCGGGCCGCGCGGTGTCCCGGGTGATCCTCGGGAAGCGGCGCGTGGTCCGCCGAGGATCACCCTGTGCGTCCGGTGCGTCCGGTGCGTCCTGTGTGCCGCGGGTGGCCGCCCCCGCGCGGGCGCCCTCAGCCGGCACTGCGCTCCGCCGCCTCGACCACGTTGACCAGCAGCTGCGCCCGGGTCATCGGGCCCACACCGCCGGGGTTCGGGGAGATCCAGCCGGCCACCCCGGTCACGTCCGGGTGGACGTCGCCGAGGATCCTGCCCTCGGCGTTGCGGGAGACGCCGACGTCCAGGACGGCCGCGCCCGGCTTGACGTCCTCGGCGCGGATCAGGTGCGGGGAGCCCGCGGCCGCGATGATGATGTCGGCCCGCTTGAGGTGGGCGGACAGATCACGGGTGCCGGTGTGGCACTGGGTCACGGTGGCGTTCTCGCTGCGCCGGGTGAGCAGCAGCGGCATCGGACGCCCGATGGTCACGCCACGCCCGACGACCACGACCTCGGCGCCCTTGATCTCGACGCCGTGGGCGCGGAGGAGGGAGAGGATGCCGTTCGGGGTGCAGGGCAGCGGCGCCGGCTCGTTCAGCACCAGCCGCCCGAGGTTCATCGGGTGGAGCCCGTCGGCGTCCTTGGCCGGGTCCATCAGCTCCAGGATGCGGTTCTCGTCGATGCCCTTGGGCAGCGGCAGCTGGACGATGTAGCCGGTGCAGGCCGGGTCCTCGTTCAGCTCCCGTACGACCGCCTCGATCTCCTCCTGGGTGGCGGTGCCCGGCAGTTCGCGTTGAATGGAGGCGATGCCCACCTGGGCGCAGTCGCGGTGCTTGCCGGCGACGTACTTCTGACTGCCGGGGTCGTCCCCGACCAGGATCGTGCCGAGGCCGGGCGTGACGCCCTTCTCCTTCAGCGCCGCCACGCGGGCGGTCAGATCGGACTTGATCGCGGCTGCGGTGGCCTTGCCATCGAGAATCTGGGCGGTCATGCCCCCATCCTCGCGGATGACCGGGCCTCGGTTCCAATCCGGGTGCCCGGACGCGTTAACACGCCCGCCGACCATTGATCAACTGTGTTGCACTTGCACAACACCTCCACTCTTCGGCTGGACAAGCCCATATCCGGTCAAGAACGATGAGCACACAGTGCAGCGGGTAGCTCATCGGGGGGACGGACCGCATCTGTAGAAACGCTTCCTCCGTGCAGTGCCGCGCCTCGTCCCCGCACTCGACCACGGAGGAACACCGCCATGAGCTTCGGCGACCCGAACAACCCCTACGGCCCCCCGCAGGGCCAGCAGCAGTCCTACGGCTACCCGCAGCAGCCCGGTTACGGCTACCCGGCCGCGCCTGCCGTCCAGCAGCCGTACGGCATGGGCGCCCCGATGACCGCCATGCCGGGCAACGTCAGCGGCGCCCGGGTGATGCTCTGGGTGATCGTCGGCCTGCAGGTGATCGGCGCGGCGCTGTTCGCGTTCTACGCGGTAGCCGTGAACCGCGCGAAGAACGACAGCACCCTGCAGGACAACGCCTCCTTCCAGCGGCTCGCCGACTACGGGACCGGCGTCCTGGTCGCCCTCGCGGTGTTCGCGCTCGCCTGGGGCGTGTTCGCGGCCGTCCTCGCGGCGAAGTTCAACACCGGCGGCAACGGCATCCGCATCACCACCCTGGTGTTCGGCATCATCACCGCGGTCCTCGGCCTGTACCCGTTCATCATCGTGGGCCTCGTGCACACGGTGCTGTCGATCCTGATCGCCTGCTTCGTGGGCGGCGCCAACGGCAAGGCCTGGTTCAACCGCCCGCGCTACTGAACCACCCCGCGCGACAGACCAGTTCGCGCCATTCACCGCCCGGGGCCGTGTCTCACCCATCAGGGGGGAGACACGGCCCTGGTGTGTCCCCCTAGGCTGGCCGGGGTAGCCGTAACGACCCGGCCAACCGTCAGGCACGGGGAGACTCACCGTGTACAGCATCATCGTCGTACCTCCGCCGACCACGGAGGACGATCACCCTCAGATCCACCTCGCCCCCGGCGAGCGCCTCGGCTTCGGGCGGGCGCCCGGCAACGGGCTGCGGATCCCGCACGACGGGGTCTCGCGCCGGGCCGGTGAGGTCGTCGCTCAGGGCACGTTCTGGATACTGAGCAACCTGTCCGCGCGGCAGACGTACGTCGTGGAGAACCCCGAGGGCGCCGGCGAGCACATCAAGGTCGGGCCGGGCCGGCTGGACGCGCCCATCCCGTTCGAGTTCTCGCGGATCGTGCTGCCCGCCGCCGGCGACCTGCTGCCCATCGAGATCTGGGCGCCGCGCCACGACTATCTGGGCGACGACGGCAGCGGACCGGACGGCGACACCACGGCCGCGGCCTTCTCCGTCGACCGCACGAAGCGCTACTTCGCCGTCCTGGCCGCCCTGTGCGAGCCCCGCCTGCGCGGCGACCCGCACGCCCCGCTGCCCACCGTCGACCAGGTCGTCGACCGGCTGCGCCCCGCCTGGCCGGCCGCCTCGCGCACCTCGGTGCAGTGGAACATCGACTACCTCGCGGTGAAGCTGCGCCTCAAACCCGGTCCGGAGAGCGCCGATCCGGGCCCCCGGCTCAACGGCAAGAAGGAGTCCCTGGTCTCCCTGGCACTCCGCTTCGACGTCGTACGCGAGGACGACCTGGTCGTGCTGACCACACCGGCCGGCCGGGCGGCCCGGTGACCGAGCCGTACGCCGTGCCCGTCCCCAAGGGCTACCGGGCGGGCGCCTGGGAGGTGCGCGAGCCGATCGCGACGGGCGCCTTCGGCAGCGTCTACGTCGGCCGGCGCGCCGAGGCCTCCCCCGGCCTGCCCGAGTCCGCCGCCCTGAAGTTCCTGCCCACCGGCACCAACACCCCGCGCCAGCTCACCCATCTGCGCGAACTCATCGACCGCGAGATCGAGTTGTACCGCAGGCTCACCCGCCCCCGGCTGATCCGGATGTACGAGACCCTCGTCCTGGACGACCCCGCCCGGCCCGCCCTCGACGGCGCCACCGTCCTCGTCCTGGAGCGCGCCGAAGGCTCCGTGTCCGCCCTGCTCGCCACCGACCCCCGCCCGGCGACCGGTCCGGCCCTGCTCGCCCAGATCTGCGAGGGCCTGGCCCAGCTGCACCGCGCGGGCTGGGTGCACGGGGACCTCAAACCAGCCAACGTGCTGCTGATGGCGGACGGTTCGGCCAAGCTCACCGACTTCAACATGGCCGCCGAACTGGAGGGCACCCACGCCTACACCCCCGCCTTCTCCACCCCCGACTACACCCCGCCCGAGCTGCTGTGGGGGGAAATCGGCGAACGCGGCCGCCGGATCCGCCCCTCCGCTGACGTCTGGGCCTTCGGCGTCCTCGCCCACCTGGTCCTCACCGGCTCCTTCCCGCTCCCCGGCGCCACCCCGTCGTCCCGCCGCGACGCGGCCGCCGCCTACGCGCGCGGCACGGACGACCTTCGTCTCTCGCCCGAACTCCCGGACGCCTGGCGGGAGATCGTCCGCGACTGCCTGTCCCGCACGCACGCGGACCGCGTCACGACGGAGGTGCTGTTACGCCGGGTGGAGACGGCGGCGGGCACACCCCGCTCACCGCGCCCGCGCCGTGGACGGCGACGGGCGGCGATCGCGGGGGCCGCCACCCTCGCCCTCGCGGCCCTCGGCTACGGCATCGGAACCTGGGCCATGGCCGACGGGAGCAACCAGGCGGCCTCCCTGGCGCGTTACGGCGCCGCGGAACTCCGTACCGACAAGGGCATCCCGGTCGCGTACCGCCGTCTGATCGTGGACGCCGCCCACTTCTGCACCCGCCCCGACGTCACCCCCGCGCTCATCGCGGCGATGCTCAAGTCCGAGAGCAACTTCGACCCGAGCCTCTCCGACCCCGGCACCATGGAGTACGGCATCGCCCGCTGGACCCCCGACGTGCTGCGCTGGTGGATGCAGGACAACGGCGTCCCCGCGTCGGCGACCCCGACACCCCCGCTCACCCCCTCCGTCTCCATCCCGGCCATGGGCCGCTACCTCTGCTACATGGAGCCCCGCCTGAAGCCCGGCCTGCCCGGCGACAAGCGCATCCTGCTCGCCGCGTCCTACCGGACGTCGTACGGGAAGGTGAACGACACGGGCGGAGTTCCCCCGAAGTACCGCGCCTACTGCGACCGTGTCGCCCACTACCTCCAGGAGTACGCGCCCCCGGGAAAGAAGTGACCCTGAGACTTCCGAGGTACCGGCGGGCGGGCGCCGCTGCGACGGTGTGAGGGCAACAGTTCGTGCACCACCGTTCACATGGGGGAACACGTGAACATCGCCAAGCCCGCCGCACTGCTCATCGCGGCCACCGCTCTCGTCGCCGGCTCCACGGTCGCGGCCACCGCCGCCGCCCCGGACGGCACCCGGGTCACCAGCGTCCAGCAGGTCGCCGACCACGTCCTCGCCGGCCACCCGAAGGCCCTCTCGTCGTCCGCCGACCAGGTCCGTTACGACGGCCTGACCCTCACCAAGGCCCAGGGCAAGGTCAGCGCCAAGGACCTGGACTGCGCCTACGGCCACCTGTGCATGCTCGTCAACGGCACCAAGTTCGACTTCTACAAGTGCCAGACCTGGACCGTGTCGAACTGGACCGGCAACGGCCCGTTCACCAACAACCAGACCCCGGGCACGGTCGCCAGGTTCTACAACCAGGACGGCAGCGTCCGCTGGACGTCGACGGCCTACGAGGCCGGCACGGCCAACTGGGACCCGGTCTACTCCCTGCGCCCCTGCTGACCCCAGGGGCCTGACAGGCCAGACGGCCTCCGGCTCCCTCGGGGGAGGGCCGGAGGCCGTCTCCGGCTCTGCGTGAGCCGTGTGGTGCGAACTCAGTGGAAGAAGTGACGCGTGCCCGTGAAGTACATGGTCACGCCCGCCTTCTTCGCGGCCTCGACCACCTGCTCGTCACGGATGGAACCGCCCGGCTGGACGATCGCCCGGACACCGGCGTCGATGAGGATCTCCGGACCGTCGGGGAAGGGGAAGAAGGCGTCGGAGGCGGCGTAGGAGCCACGCGCGCGCTCCTCACCGGCCCGCTCCACGGCGAGCTTGCAGGAGTCGACGCGGTTGACCTGGCCCATGCCGACGCCGACCGAGGCGCCGTCCTTGGCGAGGAGGATCGCGTTGGACTTGACCGCGCGGCAGGCCTTCCAGGCGAAGGCCAGTTCCGCCAGCTCCGCCTCGCCGAGGGCCTCACCGGACGCCAGGGTCCAGTTGGCGGGGTCGTCACCGTCGGCCTGGAGCCGGTCGGTCACCTGGAGCAGGAGGCCGCCGTCGATCTGCTTGGCCTCGACGCGGTTGCAGGGCGCGCTCGGGGCCTTCAGGACGCGGATGTTCTTCTTCTTGGTGAGGGCCTCCAGGGCCCCCTCCTCGTAGTCCGGCGCGACGATGACCTCGGTGAAGATCTCCGCGACCTGCTCGGCCATCTCCTTGCTGACCGGACGGTTCACGGCGATCACGCCGCCGTACGCGGAGACGGGGTCGCAGGCGTGCGCCTTGCGGTGCGCCTCGGCGACGTCCGAACCGACCGCGATACCGCAGGGGTTGGCGTGCTTGATGATCGCGACGCAGGGCTCGTCGTGGTCGTACGCGGCACGGCGGGCGGCGTCCGTGTCCGTGTAGTTGTTGTACGACATCTCCTTGCCGTGCAGCTGCTCGGCGGCCGCGAGACCACCCGTGCCGTCGACGTAGAGGGCGGCGGGCTGGTGCGGGTTCTCGCCGTAGCGCAGGGTGTTCTCGCGCTCGAAGGTGGCGCCGAGGAAGTCGGGGAACCGCGACTCGTCGACGGGGGCGTAGGACGAGGCGAACCAGGACGCGACGGCGACGTCGTACGCGGCGGTGTGCTGGAAGGCCTCGGCGGCGAGTCGCTTACGGGCGCCGAGGTCGAAGCCACCGTCCTGCACGGCCGCGAGGACGTCGGCGTACCGCTCGGGGCTGGTGACGACGGCGACGGAGGGGTGGTTCTTGGCGGCGGCGCGGACCATGGACGGCCCGCCGATGTCGATCTGCTCGACGCACTCGTCGTCGGAGGCCCCCGAGGCGACGGTCTCGCGGAAGGGGTAGAGGTTGACGACGACGAGGTCGAACGGCTCGACGCCCAGCTCGGCGAGCTGCTCGCGGTGGCTGTCCAGCCGCAGGTCGGCGAGGATGCCCGCGTGGACCTTCGGGTGCAGGGTCTTGACCCGGCCGTCCAGGCACTCGGGGAAGCCGGTCAGCTCCTCGACCTTGGTGACGGGGACGCCGGCGGCGGCGATCCGGGAGGCAGTGGAGCCGGTGGAGACGAGCTGGACACCGGCCTCGTGCAGCCCCTGCGCCAGCTCTTCCAGCCCGGTCTTGTCGTAGACGCTGACGAGCGCGCGCCGAATGGCCCGCTTGCTGCTGCTGTCGTTGGTCTGGGCGGTCACTGGATAACTACCTTTCGTCCCTCAATGCGATAGCCGTTGCGGGCGAGCCGCCCCACGACCTCGACGAGCAGCCTTCGCTCGACTTCCTTGATGCGCTCGTGCAGCGCGCTCTCGTCGTCCTCGTCCCGGATCTCGACCACGCCCTGGGTGATGATCGGGCCGGTGTCGACGCCGTCGTCGACGAAGTGGACGGTGCAGCCGGTGACCCTGACGCCGTACGCGAGCGCGTCACGGACGCCATGGGCCCCGGGAAAGCTGGGGAGGAGGGCGGGATGGGTGTTGACCACCCGCCCGCCGAACCGAGCGAGGAATTCCTTCCCCAGGATCTTCATGAACCCGGCGGATACGACGAGATCCGGCTCGTAGGCGCCCACGGCCTCGGCGAGAGCGGCATCCCACTCCTCCCGGCTGCCGAAGTCCTTGACCTTGCAGATGAAGGTGGGCAGCCCGGCCCGCTCGGCGCGGACGAGCCCCTCGATGCCGTCACGGTCGGCCCCCACGGCGACGATCTCGGCGCCGTACCGCTCGGCTCCGGTGCGCGCGATCTCGTCGAGAAGCGCCTGGAGGTTGGTGCCGGATCCGGAGACCAGCACGACGAGACGCTTGACCGCGGGGGCAGCGTGGGTGGCGGCCACGGAGGAGGCCCTTTCTCGGAATCTTGGATACGACCTTGGTCTTGTACGTTCGTACGAATGCTTCGCGCCCCTGGATACGGGGAACTCTACGAAGCAGCCGACCGCCAGCAACGATACCGGCACACCGGGCAGCCCCCAGGGGACGGGGGTCTGGCCGGAAGGTAGCGTTCGGGAGGAACCGGCTCGGGAACGCGCGCGCCGTGCGGCACGTTCCCGGGGTGGAAGCTCACATCGGACAGCCGTATCCAGTCGTATCCACCTAGGGGAAGACGCTCTCTTGATGGCCGATCGCAGCCTGCGACTCCACCCGTTCTCTCCCCACCCCGACCAGGGAGGAGAGCGTGGCGCCGTCCTGCTGCGGGAGCGCCCGGCCTCCCCGCCGGAGGCGCCGAGGGACGGCGACGGGCACGGTGGGTACCGGCAGAACGACAACCCCTTCGCCCCGCCCCCGGAGGGCACCCCGGACCGCCCCTGGCAGCCCCGGCGCCCGTCCGGTCAGGACCAGGGCCCGGGCTCCGAGGGCGGGGACGGAAACGGAGGCGGAGGCCGAGGCGGCAATCCCTGGGGCAGCCAGTGGAGCGACCGCCAGCCCGGCCGCTCCCCGGGCGGCTTCGGCGAGCGCCCCGGACAGAGCGGCCCCCAGGGCCCGGGCGGCGGACCGGGCTCGGGCTCCAACATGCGCTGGGACCCGACGGACCCGGCCCAGCGCCGCGCCCGCTACGCCCTGCTCTCCGGCATGTGGGCGGTCTTCTTCGTCCTCTTCGGCTGGCCGTACGTATCCCTGCTCCTGGGCGCCCTGGCCCTGTACTGGGGCGTCAGCTCCCTCCGTGCCAAGCCCCGCACTCCCGACCCGAACACCCCGCCGGCCCCCGGCACCGGCCGTCCCCAGGTGACAGCGGCGGTGGGCGGCCTGGTCACCGCCTCCCTGGCCCTGATGCTCGTCGCCTCGACCTTCACCATCCAGTTCGTCTACCGCGACTACTACACGTGCGTGAACGACGCCCTGACCCACGAGGCCAAGCAGTCCTGCGACCAGCATCTGCCGAAGCAGCTGCGCGGGGTGCTGGGGGTCGGGAACGGCTGAGGGTTACGACCCGAGGTTCTGTTCCTGGAGCTTGCTGACGGACGCCTTCGCCACTTGCCGAACCACGTTGAAGTAATAGCCATCGGTTGCGGTCACCATGATGTTGAGCGACACGGCGCCGACTCGCACCAGGCCAACCGTCATGCAGCCCGAATTCTTGCCTGAGATCAGACCAACGCGGGTAACGGTGGAGTCGTCACCCATGACCGGCAGCGACATGGGCGCCAGGTTCACGCGCGTCCCATCGTCACCGACAGTGAGATGAGCACACCCCTTCGCGGACCTACGGGTGTCGTCGACGACCTTCTGCGCACCGGCAACTGAGGTATGGCCGACCAAGGTGACCGTGACGCCCAGGGGGCGACGGTTCGCCACACGGACAGCAAAGCCCTTGACGACCTCGGCCGAGGAACCGTACGTACCGGCGTACGCATTCGAAGCGTTCAGGAACTCCGTGCAGACCGGCCCCCCGGAGCTCGCCGTGAACCTTTGGTCCGCGACTCCCGTGCTGTCCTGTGTCGTGTCGGCTTCCAAGCCCGGAACGTCCGCCGCAGTGATCGCGGCAGCCTCGAGCTGACTCTCGGTCAAGGGCTTCGGGGAACCCGCAGGGTCGGAACTCGCCTGCGTGGATGGCTTTGTGGCGGCATGCACAGGCCGTACGTGCGTCTGGGCCGTGCCGGCGCCACTGCCGCACGCCGACATCGCCCCCATGGCCATCACGAAGGCCACTGCCCATGCAGTCCGTCCAGCACCGAGATCCACGCGCACGTGAGGAGATTTCCATGCATTGGCCATGGACATGAAGAAAGTGAATGCAGCAAGATCACAAAGAGATGGCCAGGTGAAGAAAAGATTGGCCCAATTGTCGCGTGGCTCACTACACACCCAGAGGTGTGCGTGTGGCGGTCATCTAACTTGACCCTGGCCCGGGAGTCTCCCGGCAGCATCGCCACCGCTGACGGCAACGGCGACGGCGGATTCGCCGCATCCGTCCGCCGTTTCACCGAACAGTAGGAATTCCCAAGGAGGAACGGGTGGCCCAGCACACCCTGAGGAGCGGATGCATCGCGGTCGCCGCGGCATGCGCCCTCGCCACGGGGGCCATACCCCTGACCGCGGCACCGGCCTCGGCCGACTCGCCCAGCGAGACGGTCATACCGGCGGCTCAGTTGTACAACCCGCCCAGCGACGTGGTCGTCTTCGCGGGCACTGGCGGCTTCCTGCATGAGTCCAGGACGCAGTCCACCTTCGTCTGGACGAAGTACGCGGGCGGACCGGACATCCCGGTACCGCAGGTCAAGACGAACATGGTGCCCGGGTACTGGGGCGCGGGTTCCGACGTGGTGGCGACCCCGTCGGCCGACGGGTACCAGCTGCACGACATGGACTCGGATACGACCACCACCATCAGGCCCGGCGCCGGTCAGAGTTACGTCGGGACTTTCGGCTCGCGCCTGCTGACGGCCGCCCATGCCGCCGACGGAACCGTGACGGGCTTTCATGTGCTCGGCATGACGGACGGCCAGCAGACCGACACGCCGGTCACCGGCTGGCCCGCGGGCGCCACACCGCAGACGCCGGTGCTCGCCGGGGACGCCGACTCGGTGGTGATGCGCTACACCGAGAGCGCCAACGGCACCACCGAGAACCGGCTTGCGCTGCTGGACCTGGCGACCGGCACGGTCACGCCCGTCATGGGGCCACTGGCCCCCGCCGCCCACGTCGTGCTGTCCGCCAAGTACATCGCCTGGTACTCGTCATACGGCGCCGACGGGACGGTGTCGGCGGGGCAGGTCCACGTCGTGTCCCGCTCCGACCCCGGCGGAACGGAGACCACCCTTCAGATCCCGGCGGCGCCGCTGGGCAGCGGGTACACCAGCTACGTGCGCTCCCTGGGCATCGCGGGCGACTCCCTGCTGATCGCCCCCTTGGGGTCGCACGGCGGTCCGTTCACCCCGGACGACAGACTCGGCTACCCGCTCTACTCGATGCCGCTGTCCGGCTCCACCGCGATGACCCCGGTCCTGGACCACGTCAACCCCAACTTCCTCGGGCAGGAGCCTGACGGGGCAGTCGCCGTGGGCGGCTCGTCGGTCACCGACTGGGCGGCCCGCCTGTTCACTGCCGGGTCGGACGGCACGCCGACGGGGACCGCCGTGGACTCCGACCCCAACGTGCCTGCTCCCGTCGACGGCCTGGCCTTCGGCGGCGGGAAGCTGTTCACAGTCGAGCGGGGGACAGGCGGTGGGGATTACGTCTACGACCGAAGCGTCCAGCCGGGCTCCCCGCCCTCCTACGGCCCCGAGCAGGGCTTCAGCGATTCCCTCGCCCCGACCAACTGCGACACCGCGGCCACCTGCAACCCGCCCATCGCCAACGGCGACGGGAGCATCTCCCAGCTACGCCCGGGCGACAGCGTCCAAGGCGACGCCGTCGCCGTGAAGATTCCCGACCTGAACCCGATCCTGGTCACGCCGGGCGCCACCGGCGGCACCCTCGTCGACGCCGAAGGCCGCTACGTGGTCTACAACGGCGGCTCCACGAAGAAGCAGTACATCGGCGACGCGTACGCCAATGGCACCAGCCACGTCCTCTTCAGCCGTCCGATATCCGCCGCCGCCCTGTCCGGCTCCACCGTCTGGGTTCCCGGGACCAGCGCCGGAACCCTGACCCAGATCGACCTCACCACCCGGCGCACCGTCCAGACCGTCTCCACCGACGCCCCCTGCGTACCCAGCGAGCTGCAGGCCGCCGCCCAGCACTGGGTGTACTGGTCCTGCGGACCCTCGGGCCCGGCCGGCGTGCACGACCTGGCCACCGGCAAGGACGTCCCCGTACCCGCCGGACTCGCCCAGCTCGGCGACGGATTCGTGGTCGAGCACGACACGGCGGCGGGCAAGCTGACCCTCACCGACGTCCACACCGACACCGCCGCCACCACCGACCTGGCCGACCTGCCCGCCGGGCCGGTCGCCGACGACCGCCGGGTGACCTGGGCCGTCGACAAGTACCAGGGCGGCATCGCCTACCTGGACAGCGGCAAGAACATCCACCTCGTCGACCCGCACATCCCCGCCTCCACCCCCGCCCCCGCCGCGGGCGCCTTCATCTACCCCGGCCAGCAGCTGGCCTCAGGGCACAGCGTGAGCAGTTCGACCATGACGCTGACCATGCAGAGCGACGGCAATCTCGTGGCGCGCCTGAACACCGGCAAGGGCGCGGGCCAGGTGGTCTGGTCGACCGGGACGAGCGGCAACTCCGGTGCGTACGCGGTGATGCAGACGGACGGCAACCTCGTCGTCTACAAGAGCACCGGAGGAGCGGGCAAGGGCGGCGCCCTGTGGTCGAGCCGGACATACGACAACCCCGGCGCGTACGCCACCGTGCAGGACGACGGCAACATCATCATCTACGGCAGGGCGAGCACCTCAGCACTGTGGGCCAGCGGCACCAACGCCCGCCGACAGACCATCGCCTCCGGTACCACCCTCAAGCCCGGCTGGTGGACCCAGGGCACCTACACCCGCCTGGTCATGCAGACGGACGGCAACCTCGTGCTGTACCGCCGCCGTGACGGCGCCGCACTCTGGTCCAGCCGCACCTACGGCCACCCGGGCGCGTACGCCACGATGCAGACGGACGGCAACGTCGTCGTCTACACGAGCACCGGAGGACCGGGCAAGGGCGGCGCCCTCTGGTCCACCGGCACCAACGGCCACTCCGGCGCCTACGCGATGGCGCAGAACGACGGCAACGTCGTCGTCTACAAGAGCACCGGCGGGCCGGGCAAGGGCGGCGCACTCTGGTCCACCGGCACCAACACAACCGCACGATGACGTAGTCGTACGGGCGTCAGACGGGCTCGGCGGGGGGCTCCGGGACACCGGGGTGCCCGCCGGGCTCGTCGGCGGTGTCGGTCAGGGTCGCCGCCTCCCGCAGGGCCGCCCAGCGGGAGGCGCGGGCGAGGTCGTCGTGCCAGTTCGGGGGGAAGGGGTCGTCGGCGGGGAGGACGTCGTAGAGCTCCTCCTCGTCGGTGGTGGGGCCGGGGACGGCGGGCACGGTCTCCGTCTGCGTGCCCTTGGCCCTCTTCTGTTCCTTCCCCTTCCCCTTCCCCTTCCCCTTCCCCTTCCCCTGCTCCTTCACTTTCCCCTGCCCCTTCGCCTCGCCCCCCTCTTTCGTCTTGCCCTGCGCCGGAGTCTCCCCGCCCCGCTTCCGCCGCCCCCGCAGCCGCCACGCCCGTACCACCAGGGCCACCGGCATCCCGAACACCGCGGTCCAGGCCCCCGCCGCTCCCCCGGTCTGCCACCACAGTGGGCCGAAGCGGGCCAGTGCGGCCACGCCCAGGGGGCCGCCCGCCAGCCTGGCGAGCAGGGCGAGGAGGACCGCGCAGACCGTTGCCGTCAGCAAGACCACACCGGCGGTACGGGCCGCCGACCAGCGCTGCGGCTCCGGCTCGTCCCGCGCCACCGCGCCCCGCGCCACGAACCACCCCGCCGTCACCCCGGCCACCACCGGCACCAGCCCCGCCACCCAGTTCGGCGGCGCCCCGGGGCCCGGGTCCGGTACCGCCGCCAGGAGGGGGAACGGCGGCAGCAGGGGGGCCGGGTCGGAGGCGAGGGCGTTCACCGCGTGTCCGGCGCCGAGGGTGAAGCCGGGGCCGAGGGCGTACGACGCGGCCCACACCGCCGCGTTGGGGATCAGGGCGACCCCGAGCAGCAGGACGGCGAACCGTCCGGTCCAGCCCTCCGTCAGCTGGAGGAAGGACGCCCGCGCCGCGCCGCCGTGCCACACCAGCGACGCCCCGAGCAGCAGCGCCCCGCCGCCGAACAGCACGGTCGTCGCGGCACCGGCCGCCCGTACGGCCGTACCCAGCCGCAGCCGCGCGTCCGCGCCGAACACCAGCCGCCGTACCGGCCTCGGCAGCACCACCAGCATGCTGAGCACGGGGTCGCGGGGACGGCCGTACGCCGACCACACCCCGGCCGCCGCCGGGCCCGCGGCGACGAGCGGCAGACACACCGTCACCCAGGGCCAGGCGGGGCGCAGTTCGGCACCGGCGCAGTACAGCGCGACCGGGCCGCCGACGGCGAGATAGCCGAGGACGATCCCTGTCCACACCGTGCGCGCCGGTACGGGTGGCGGTGCGTCCTCGGCGTCGGCGGGCGGCGCGTCCACGGCGACCCGGGCCGCCCGGTACACCAGCCACACCGGCAGCGCGAGCAGCAGCAGCGGGGTCACGCCCACCGGCATGTGCGCGCCGGAGAGGGTGTCGGTGCGGATCAGTTCGACGCCGTGCGCCAGCAGCCACAGGGCGGCGGCGATGTGCAGCGCGCCGCCCGGACCGCTGTCGGGGTACGGCGAGCTGACCCACAGCACCATCAGGAGCACGGCGAGCGAGCCGAGCCCCAGTCCGGCGGCGACGGCACCGCCCAGGAGGCTCGCGGCCAGTCCGGGCGAGCGGTCGCGCAGCCGGGTCAGCAGGGGCGACAGCGACGGTCGGCGAACGGTCATCGGGATCACGCCCGCCATGCTCCCAACGACACGCGCTTTCCCGTTGTAACGGGAGAACTTCGGAAGTGTCGCCCAAGATATGTTTATGTTCTTTTTCGTACGGAAGGGCGAGGCCCCGTCGCTGACGCAGGCTCAGGCGGACGCGGCCCTGACGCCCGCTCAGGCCTTCGACGCGCTGTACGCGTTCTGCGCGCCCGCCCTCGTACGCCAGGCCTATCTGCTCACCGGGCGGCGGGAACTGGCCCGCGAGTCCGTGGAGCGGGCGTTCCAGCTGGCCTGGCAGCGCTGGCCCGAGGTGGCGCGGGACCGGGATCCGGCGGGCTGGGTGCGGGCGGTGGCGTACGACTGCGCGCTCTCTCCCTGGCACCGCTTCCGCCCCCGCTACCGGAACCCGGAGCCGCCGCCCGCCGAGCCGACCGACCGCACGCTGCTGGCAGCCTTGCTGAAGCTGCCGCCGTCGTACCGGCGCACGCTCGTCCTCTACGACGGGGTGGGCCTCGACCTGCCGGAGACGGCGGCGGAGACGGAGGCCAGCACTCCGGCGGCGGCAAGCCGGCTGACCCACGCCCGGCAGGCCGTGGCGGCCCGCGTCCCGGAACTGGCCGACCCCGCCAAGCTGCACCGCCGGCTGCTCGAACTGGCCTCGGCCGAGCGGCTGCGCGCGGCCAGGCCGACGGTGGTACGGACCGTCGGTGAGCGGCGCAACGTCCTCTGGACCCGGGCGGCGATCGCGTTCACGATGGCGATCATCGGCGCGACGACCCTCACGCTGCGGACGGCGCCGACGCACTACGAGGCGCCGGTCGCGCCGGCGGAGGCGGTCGCGGGAGTCCCGCCCCGGGTGGCGCCGGGTCCGCTGTCCCCGGCCGAGCAGGCCCTGCGGACGAAGCTGAGCAGGTCGGAGCGGAGCGGGCCGGAGCGGCTGGTGCCGTCCGCCGGGTGAACGCCGGTAGGCCCGTCCCCACTGCGGGGAACGGGCCTACCGGCGTACCTCTGTGGCGTTGCTCAGCCGGCCAGGATCTCGCGGGCGAGCTTGGCCGTCTCGGTCGGGGTCTTGCCGACCTTGACGCCCGCGGCCTCCAGGGCCTCCTTCTTGGCCTGTGCGGTGCCGGAGGAGCCGGAGACGATCGCGCCGGCGTGACCCATGGTCTTGCCCTCGGGCGCGGTGAAGCCCGCGACGTAACCGACGACCGGCTTGGTCACGTTCTCCTTGATGAACGCTGCCGCGCGCTCCTCGGCGTCGCCGCCGATCTCACCGATCATCACGATGAGCTCGGTCTCCGGGTCGTCCTGGAACGCGGCCAGGGCGTCGATGTGGGTGGTGCCGATGATCGGGTCACCGCCGATGCCCACGGCCGTCGAGAAGCCGATGTCACGCAGCTCGTACATCATCTGGTACGTCAGCGTGCCGGACTTCGAGACCAGACCGATGCGGCCCGGCTTGGTGATGTCACCCGGGATGATGCCGACGTTCGACTGGCCCGGGGTGATGATGCCGGGGCAGTTCGGGCCGATGATGCGGGTCTTGTTGCCCTTCTTGCCGGCGTGCGCCCAGAAGGCGGCCGTGTCGTGCACGGCGATGCCCTCGGTGATCACGACGGCCAGCGGGATCTCGGCGTCGATGGCCTCGACGACCGCGTCCTTGGTGAACTTCTCCGGCACGAAGATGACGGAGACGTTGGCGCCGGTGGCCTTGATGGCCTCCTCGACGGTGCCGAAGACGGGTACCTCGGTGCCGTCGAAGTCCACGGTCTGACCCGCCTTGCGCGGGTTCACGCCGCCCACGACGTTGGTGCCGTCACCGAGCATGAGCTTGGTGTGCTTCATGCCCGTGGCGCCGGTCATGCCCTGGACGATGACCTTGCTGTCCTTGTTGAGCCAGATAGCCATGGTGTGATGTGTCCTCGTCCTGAGTGCTTACTTGGCGGCGTGGGCCAGCTCGGCGGCCTTGTCGGCCGCGCCGTCCATGGTGTCGACGCGCTGCACCAGCGGGTGGTTGGCGTCGGTGAGGATCTGTCGGCCCAGCTCGGCGTTGTTGCCGTCGAGGCGGACGACGAGCGGCTTGGTGACGTTCTCGCCGCGGTCCTCGAGGAGCTTCAGGGCCTGGACGATGCCGTTGGCGACCTCGTCACAGGCGGTGATGCCACCGAAGACGTTGACGAAGACGGACTTGACGTCCGGGTCGCCCAGGATGATCTCCAGGCCGTTCGCCATGACCTGGGCGGAGGCGCCACCGCCGATGTCCAGGAAGTTGGCGGGCTTGACGCCACCGTGGTTCTCACCGGCGTACGCGACGACGTCCAGGGTGCTCATGACGAGACCGGCGCCGTTGCCGATGATGCCGACCTCGCCGTCGAGCTTGACGTAGTTGAGGTTCTTCTCCTTGGCGGCGGCCTCGAGCGGGTTGGCCGCGGCCTTGTCGTGGAGCTCCTCGAAGTCGGGGTGACGGAACTCGGCGTTGTCGTCGAGCGACACCTTGCCGTCGAGGGCGATGACGTCACCGGAGGCGACCTTCGCCAGCGGGTTGACCTCGACCAGGAGGGCGTCCTCCTGGATGAAGGTGTCCCACAGCTTGACGAGGACGTCGGCGACCTTGTCCGCGACCTCGGCCGGGAACTTGGCGGCGGCGACGATCTCGCGGGCCTTCTCGGGGGTCACACCGTCGATCGGGTTGATCGGCGTCTGGGCCACGGCCTCCGGACGGGTGGCCGCCACCTCCTCGATCTCCATGCCGCCCTCGACGGAGGCGATGGAGAGGAAGGTGCGGTTGGCACGGTCGAGGAGGAAGGAGACGTAGTACTCCTCGAGGATCTCCGGAGCGGTCTCGGCGAGCATCACCTTGTGGACCGTGTGGCCCTTGATGTCCATGCCGAGGATGTCCGTCGCACGGTCGACGGCCTCCTGCGGAGTGGCGGCCAGCTTGACGCCGCCGGCCTTGCCGCGACCACCGACCTTCACCTGCGCCTTGACGACGGACTTGCCGCCCAGCCGCTCGGTGATCTCGCGCGCCGCCTCAGGCGTGTCGATGACTTCACCGGCCAGCACCGGTACATCGTGCTTGGCGAAGAGGTCCCTCGCCTGGTACTCGAACAGGTCCACGCGCTTCCGTCCCTATCAGTGATCTCGCGGTTCGTTGGATGCGTGGGCGTGCCGCGAAGGGCAACGTGACGTCCGCTTGTCACAAGGGGGGCGCACACGGTGTCCGAGCGCGCGGCATGTCCGTCTCGCAGGTTATCGCCGCTTGCGGGGGCTCCCTAAATCGAGGGTCACACCTGAGCGGTGATACCTGTCACATGATGCCTGGTCTGCTGGCACGGCGTGCCGTCGTGTGAGTGGCGTACGCCTGTCTTCGTGTGCCTTCGTGCGATGTGCGAGGCCTCACCGGGCTGGGGTGGACCCGGTGAGGCCTCTGGTCCGGCCCCGGTGGTTCCGGGGCCGCGGCGGTTGATCCCCACCCCAATGGGGACCACCCGCCCCACCCGTGGGCTCCGGCCGGACAGACCGACGGCATTCGGCCATCCGGGTCCGGACACCCACGGAGCGCTCGGCTCCGCGGTCAGACGCCTTGTGTGTGCGTTGTGTACGTCGTCGTGTACGGGGCGGACAGGGCAGCGCCGGTGCCTTGGACCGTGGCGTGGAGGGCGTGGGTGAAGGACCTGGTCTGCGCGGTCACGCCGTCGGCGAAGGCGCCCGCCTGCGCGGTGACTCCCTCGGTGAAGGCGCCCGCCTGGGCGGTCACGCCCCCGGCGAGGGTGTCTGCCTGGCCGGTCACCCCGTGCGCCAGCGGCGGTACGGCGCCGGCGACGCCGTCCGCGAAGGGCTGGGCGGCACCGGTCACACCGTCCGCGAAGGGCTGGGCGGCACCGGTCACACCGTGGCCGAGGGCGCCCGCGTCCGTCGCGGCCTGCCCGGCGACCGGCACGACCCCGTGCACGACACCGGCGGCCACCGGCGGCAGCACGGCGTCCGTGGTGTCCCGCACGGCCTGCCCGGCCAGCCCCTCGGCGTAGGCCGACACGCCGCCGGCCGCGCCGCCGGCAACCGGCCGCACGCCGGTCACGGCGCCCGTCGCCCCACCCTGCGCATCCACGGCAAGCCCGTGCGCGGCCGGGGTGGCGTACGCGGCGGTCCCATACGCGGTCGCGGAGGCGTGCCCGGCGGTCCCGTGCACGACCGAGGCGGCGTACTGGGCGGCCCCATATGCGGTCCCGGCGGCGTACTCGGCCGTCCCGTGCGCGGTCCCGGTCGCGGAGCCGGCGGTCCCGTGCACGGTCCCCGTGGCGTACACCGCCGTCCCGTACGCGCCCGTCGCCGCGTGCGTGGCCGTGGGCTGGACGCCCGCCACCGCCTGCTCGGCGACCGGCACAACGCCGTGTACGGCCGAGGCGGCCAGCGGCGGGACGGCCGCGTCGGTCGTGTCGGTCGTGTCGTCCACCACCGACTCCACCACCGGCGTGACGGCGCCCGGCACGGACCACACCGTGCCGACCGCCCGCTGCTCGACACCCGTGGCCGTGCCGGTGACGTGCGCGGGCACGGCACCGACGGAGGCCTCCGCCGCGCCCGCCGCCTCGGCGGCCGTACCGCGCGGGCCGGCCGTGGCACCGGCGGTCCGGCCCTGCGCACCGGCGACGGTCTGCCGCACCGTCGTCCGTACGGCCCCCTGAACACCCTGCGCCTGGGCACGGGCGGCCGCCTGGGTCGTCTGGAGCCTGGTCTGGGCGGCGGCCAGCGCCTCGTCCGCCTCGGGGGCGAAGGAGGCGAGCGGCCCGAAGAGGTAGTCGATCTCGTCCTGGGAGGCGGTCGAGGCGATCGTGGCGGCGTGCGCGGCCTCGTGGACGACCTCGTGGGCGACGTGGCCGGCACCGTACGCCCCCTCGGCCTGGACGTCGGCCTGGGCAGCGGCCGGGTCGGAGGCCTGGGCGGGAGTCTCGACGCGGGCCTGTACCTGCGCCGCCCGCGACCGCTCCCGCGCCGCTCGGGCCGCCTGCGCGCCCTTGATCGCCTCGGCACCCCGCACCTTCGCGGCGGCCGGAACCTCGGTGTCGGTGGTCCTGGTGATGCCGGCTCCCTGGTCGGTGGTGGTCGAGGCGGCCGACGCGGCGGTGCCGGTCAGGCCGGAGACGGTGTCGTGGACGCCCGTGAGGACGCCGTCGACGGTCCCGGCGACGGACGTCCCGGCGCTGGAATCCGTGCCCGCGTCCGGGACGGAGAGGGAGGCGGCGGACAGCTCGTCGGCACTGGCCGCGGCCGAGCCGAGCGCCCAGGCGCCGGTGACACCGGCGGCTATCACGATCGAACGACGGATGTTCTTGTTCATTACGTGCGTCAAGTCCTTCGGAAACGGCTAGGGAGTTTCCGCCCGGAGATCGCTGGGGGATGGGGTCCGGACGGACGGGCAGACCTGTTCCGCCCCCGCGCGACAGGTCCGTGGCGGGGAGGTCGGCCGTACTGCCTAGCCGGGGAAGACCGGGATGTCCCGGTGCCGTTCCCGGGTCCGGGGTGCGTCGGCGTGCGCGGCGGCGCCGGGTACGAGCCGCGGGGCTCCCCGGGCGCTGAAGGTGACGGCATGCGCGTCACCGTGGCGGGGCGCGCCGCCGTCGACCGCCTGCTTGCCCAGCACACCGTCCGGGTCTCCGGTGGGCGCGGGGCGGCCGGGGGCGCCGGCCGTGGCGGCGGAGCCGTGGTGCGCGGACGTGCGCACCTGGTTCTGCGGCGCGGGAGTGACGTCCGGGCCGTACGAGCCGAGCGGTGCCGGCGTCGTGACGGGGGTACCAGCCTCGGCGCGGGCGTGCTTCTGCTGCGCCGGAGCCGAGGGCCGAGCCGCCGGACCACCGGGGCGCTGCGGCCGAGGCGCCGGTTCCTTCACCGTCGGCGGCACCTGGACGGGCAGCTCTGCGGCCTGACCGAGGTCCGGCAGGGGCAGGGAGGGCGCCGTGGGCCGTGTCTCCGTCGTCCCGGCGGCCTGGGACACGGACCGGGAAACGGACTGGGACACGGCGGTCACCACGTCCCGTACGGAGGTGACGGCCTTCTCGCCGACCACGCGCACGGGGGTGGTGACGACCTGTTCGCCGCCCTCGGACACCGCTCGCACCGGTCGTACGGGGCGCACCGGCCGTACCGCTTCCTCGTGCCCGGTCACCCCGGCCACCACCCCGGACCCCACCGAAGTCACCTTCGCCGGCACCGGGACGGTTCCGTCGGCCGCGTGGGCCTGCTCGCCGCAGAGGAACCCCAGCGCGAACAGCCCGCCGACCAGCAGTGCCAGTTGGAGCGCACGCCGCCCGGCCGCCGTACGCAACACGCGCACGGTGGTACCGAGGAGGGCTGCTGGGAAGCTCAAGGAGAGGAACGTCCTCGGATCGGCGTGACAGGGGCTCCGTCGATCCTTGCACGGCACGCCTCGGGCCGCGCAACCCCCCTGTTACTGATGGGTAGCCATATCCCCTTTCCTGCCCGGTGTCACGTTCCTTCCGGGTGTCACGTCGTGTCCGGTATCGGCAGCGGCCGCTTCTCCAGGGCCGCCGCCATCACCTCGGGGAACAGGTCGGGTGTGCAGGCGAAGGCCGGTGCGCCGAGCGCGGCGAGCGCGGCCGCGTGCTCCCGGTCGTACGCGGGCGCCCCCTCGTCCGAGAGTGCGAGCAGCGCCACGAACTGCACCCCGGACGCCTTCATCGCCGCCACCCGTTTGAGCATCTCATCGCGGATGCCGCCCTCGTACAGGTCGCTGATCAGCACGACCACCGTCTCGGCTGGCCGGGTGATCTGCGACTGGCAGTAGGCGAGCGCCCGGTTGATGTCCGTGCCGCCGCCGAGCTGGGTGCCGAAGAGGACGTCGACCGGATCGTCCAGCTGGTCGGTGAGGTCGACCACCGCCGTGTCGAAGACGACCAGCCGGGTGCTGATCGACCGCATGGAGGCGAGCACCGCCCCGAACACGGACGCGTAGACCACGGACGCGGCCATGGAACCGGACTGGTCGATGCAGAGCACCACCTCCTTCTTCACCGACCGCGCGGCCCGCCCGTATCCGACGAGCCGTTCCGGTACGACCGTGCGGTACTCGGGCAGGTAGTGCTTGAGGTTGGCCGCGATGGTGCGGTTCCAGTCGATGTCGTGGTGGCGCGGGCGGCTGACGCGGGCGCTGCGGTCGAGGGCACCGGTGAGGGTGGCCCGGGTGCGGTTCGCGAGCCGCTTCTCCAGGTCCTCGACCACCTTGCGGACGACCGCGCGTGCCGTCTCCTTCGTCGTCTCCGGCATCGCCTTGTTGAGCGACAGCAGCGTGCCGACCAGGTGCACGTCGGCCTCCACCGCCTCCAGCATCTCCGGCTCCAGCAGCAGGGAGGAGAGCCCGAGCCGGTCGATGGCGTCGCGCTGCATGACCTGGACGACGGAGGACGGGAAGTAGCGGCGGATGTCGCCGAGCCAGCGCGCCACGGACGGCGCCGAGGCCCCGAGCCCGGCCGAACGGTCCCGCCCCGCCTGCGGTTTGTCCCCCTTGCCGTAGAGCGCGGCGAGCGTCCCGTCCATCGCCGCGTCCCGCCCGGACAGCGCACACCCGGTCCCGTCGGCCTGCTCCCCGCCGAGCACCAACCGCCACCGCCGCAACCGCTCCCGCGCCGGGGCGTCGGGGTCGGCACCAGTGCCGGTCACCGCGCCTGTGACGGTGCCGGTGCTGATGCCGGCCTCCGGCGTGATCGGTTCCGTTGTCATGTGCCCACCCCCGCAAGGCTGTTGTCGTCCGCCGTCGTCCTCGGCTCCTCGTCCAGTCCGAGCAGGAGCCGCAGCACCGGCAGCACGGCGTCGGCGCGCTCGGTGTCCGGTTCGGCGGCGAAGCCTGGCGCTGCGCTCCCTGCCCCGGCCCGGTCTCCCGCCTCTCCCGGGCCACGCCGGACCAGTTCTCCGAGGGTTCTGCGCACCCCTGGCTCGTACGCCGCGAACGTGCGCCGCAGCAGCGGCAGTACGTCGGTGAACGCCTCCGCCGGCACTCCCGTCAGCCAGTTGTCGACCAGGCCGAGCAACCGCTCGTCGTGGACCAGCAGCAGCCCGCCCCCGCCGCCGACGAAGCCCTCGATCCAGGCGGCCGCGTCGGCGGGCGGCGTCCCCGGCGACAGGGCGAGCCCCATCAGCCGCGCCGCCTCCTCGGGCCCCAACGCACCCTCGTCCAGCAGCAACCGCACCGCCCGCCCCCGCAGGACACCCGCCACGGTGTCGCGCAGTGCCAGCGCCCGCAGCACGGCACGCCAACGGCTGCGCAGATCGCCGTGTCCGGCATCGGAGACGGCACCGCCATCACCGGCCCCACCGCCGCTCCCGGCCGCACCGCCGGCGGCCCCCGCGCCGCCCGTACTCTCCGCCAGCAGCCCCACCGCCGCGTGCACGGCGTCCACATGACCGCGCATCTCCTCCGCCGCGTCCGCGTCGAGCGCGGCGCAGGCCGGGGGCAGGCCGATGAAGATCCGCTCGGCGAGGCCCGCCGCGACTCCGGCCAGCGCTCCGGTGTCGGTGCCGCGCACGTCGCCGTAGCGCAGGGAGCGGACGAGGGCGGGCAGGGCCTGGGCGAGGTGGCCGACGTCCGTGTCGAGCGCGGCCCGGTCGGCGAGCACCCGCATGACGACCGGCAGGGCGTCCGGCAGCCCGGCGAGCAGACAGTGCTCGGCGAGCGCGGTGACGTCGGCGAGGGCCTGCGCGACCGCCGCGTCCGCCTCCGCCTTGGCCTGCGCCGCGCCCCGTACGGTCGTCCCCCACACACCCGCCTCGGCGACCCGCACCGACAGCTCCGGCTCCCAGCGCAGCCGCCAGGTCTCCCGGAAGGTCCCCGTACTCCCCCGGGACCGGGCCGGCCCGCCCCAGCCGACGCCGAGCAGCCGCATCCGGTGCAGCAGTCTGCTGCGGCCGGCGTCGGTCTCCCCGCGCAGGTCCAGCTCCAACTCCCGCTCCAACGCCTCCGGTTTGAGCCGCAGGGAACGCTGCTGGCGGGCCAGGTCGCGCTGCAGCGGCACCGCCGGCGCCGACTCCGGCACCTCCCCCAGCACGTCCCCGACCACCAGCCGGTCGTGCACCAGGGCCAGCGGCACGTCCGAGCCGTCGCCCATCACCGCGCGCACGGCGTCGGTCGTCTCGCTCAGCCCGGCCAGCGGGCGCCCGCGCAGCGCCGCCAGGGTCTCGGCGAGCCGGACGGCCTCGATGACATGGGCGGAGGAGACGACCCGGTCCTCCTCCCTCAGCAGCCCCGCCACCTTGGTCAGCCACCGCTCGACCGGCCGGTCGGGGGCGTGGAACAGATGGGCGTACCAGCCGGGCGAGTCGATGCCCGCGCCGTATCCGCCGGCCCGGGCGAGCCTGCGATGCGTCCACGGCACCCAGGTCACGTCCGCCTTGACCTTGGGCAGCCCCTTCAGCAGGGCGCGGTCCGCGGCGACGGTGGTCCTCTCGCGCAGCGCGGGCACGTGCCAGGCCCCGCAGACCACCGCCACCTCGTCCCCGAACTCCTTGCGGACGGCACGCAGTTGGAGCCGCATGTGCGCCTCGCGCACGAGATCCCGCGCGTGCCCGCCGGTGCCGTACCGCTCGCGCAGCGCGCCCATCGCCTCCTCCAGGGCGGCGAACGGCGCGAAGGGGTCACGCTCGCCCGGACCCCGGTGCTCGACGACGTCCTCCCACCAGCGCTCGGGGTCGTCGTAACCGGCGGCCCCGGCGAGCACGGCGAGCGGGTCGATCCGGGCCTGGTCGAGGGGGTCCTGAGCCTCGGTGTCGTCCGGGGGCTCATCGACGCCCTCGGCAAGCGCCTCTCTCGCTTCCCACGCGAGCGTGTGCGTGGCCGGCAGGTCGATGAAGCGGACCGGAACGCCCTGTTCCAGGGCCCAGCGCATCGCCACCCACTCGGGGCTGAACCCGGCGAACGGCCAGAACGCCGAGCGGCCGGGCTCGTCCACGGCGTGGGCGAGCAGGGCGACCGGGGGCCGCAGGTCCGGATCGGCCGCCAACGGGATCAGCGCGTCGGCCTCGGGCGGACCCTCGATCAGAACGGTGCGCGGACGCGCCGCGGTCAGCGCGGCCCGCACCGCCCGCGCGGAGCCGGGCCCGTGATGCCGCACGCCGAGCAACAGCGGCCCGAAGCCGTACGCGGTGCGCGGCCCGAAGTCGTGCGCGATGCGCGGCCCGGAGTCGTCCCCCGTGCGCGGTCCGACGTCCTCCCCTGCGCGCGTCCCGGAGCCGTACACCGTGCTGCCACCTGAGTCGTACACCGTGCGTCGGCCGGAGTCGGTCATGCGCTCACCTCCCGGCAGGCGCGGTAGAAGTCCGTCCAGCCCTCGCGTTCGCGGACGACGGTCTCCAGGTACTCCTGCCAGACGACCCGGTCGGCCGCCGGGTCGCGGACGACGGCGCCGAGGATGCCGGCGGCGATGTCGCCCGGGCGCAGCACGCCGTCGCCGAAGTGCGCGGACAGGGCGAGGCCGTTGGTGACGACGGAGATCGCCTCGGCCGTGGACAGCGTGCCGCTGGGCGACTTCAGCTTCGTGCGGCCGTCGGCGGTGATGCCGTCGCGCAGCTCGCGGAAGACGGTCACGACGCGCCGGATCTCCTCGATGCCGTCGGGTGCGGCCGGCAGATCGAGGGAGTGGCCGATCTGCTCGACCCGGCGGGTGACGATGTCGACCTCGGCGTCGGCGCTCTCCGGCAGCGGCAGCACCACGGTGTTGAAGCGGCGGCGCAGGGCGCTGGAGAGGTCGTTGACGCCTCTGTCGCGGTCGTTGGCGGTGGCGATGAGGTTGAACCCGCGGACCGCCTGGACCTCCTCGCCCAGCTCCGGGACGGGCAGCGTCTTCTCGGACAGGATCGTGATCAGTGTGTCCTGCACGTCGGCCGGGATACGGGTCAGCTCCTCGACGCGCGCCGTCATGCCCTCGGCCATGGCGCGCATGACGGGGCTGGGCACGAGGGCTTCGCGGCTCGGACCGTGCGCGAGCAGGCGCGCGTAGTTCCAGCCGTACCGGATCGCCTCCTCCGGGGTACCGGCGGTGCCCTGGACCAGCAGGGTGGAGTCGCCGCTGACGGCGGCCGCGAGGTGTTCGGAAACCCAGGTCTTGGCCGTGCCGGGAACGCCGAGCAGGAGCAGGGCGCGGTCGGTGGCGAGCGTGGTGACGGCGACCTCGACGATGCGGCGCGGGCCCACGTACTTGGGTGTGATCACCGTGCCGTCCGGCAGGGTGCCGCCGAGCAGGTACGTCGCCACCGCCCACGGGGACAGCTTCCAGCGGGCCGGGCGCGGGCGGTCGTCCTGCGCGGCGAGCGCGGTGAGTTCGGCGGCGAAGGCGTGCTCGGCGTGCGGTCGCAGCGCCTGCGAGCCGCCCTTGCTCCCGTTCGCTTCGACGGACGTCGCTTCCACGGACACAGTCATGGCTGAGGCCCCCTCCAGCTCGGCCGGTTCGGATCTGCCACCAACGGTGCACCACGCCACTGACAATCGCTCTGACCTGCACAAACGCCCGCGCTGGGGTGATTGTCAGTGGTGGGACCTACCGTCGAGGACATGACTGAGCAGGGGGTGCGCTGGACCGCGGAGCAGGTGCTGGCACTGGCGCCTGACGCCGCGTCACGCAAAGCGGGGAGCAAACTCGGCACGGCCGGTCCGTGGTCCGAGGCAGGAAGCGGAGAGGGGACGGTGTGGGGGCTGTGCAAGGGCAGCGGCAGCAGGCCGTACCAGACGGTGGTCGATCTCGCCGGACCGGCGTACAAGTGCAGTTGTCCGAGCCGTAAGTTCCCGTGCAAGCACGCGCTCGGGCTGCTTCTGCTGTGGGCGGGCGGCGACGGCGCGGTGCCGGCGTCCGCCGAACCGCCGGACTGGGCGGAGCAGTGGCTCGCGGGCAGACGCAAGCGGGCCGAGACCACATCACGCCAGGCGGACGGGAGTTCCGCGGCGGGGCCCGCCGACCCGGAGGCGGCGCGGCGGCGGGCCGAGCGCCGGGCCGACCGGGTCACCGCGGGCGCGACGGAGCTGGAGCAGCGCCTCGCGGATCTGCTGCGCGGCGGTCTGGCCGCGGCGGAGCGGGCGGGGTACGGAATGTGGGACGAGACAGCGGCCCGTATGGTCGACGCCCAGGCGCCCGGACTTGCCGCACGTGTACGGGAGTTGGGGGCGATACCGGCGTCGGGGGCGGGCTGGCCGGCCCGGCTGCTGGAGGAGTGCGCGCTGCTGCATCTGCTCGACCAGGGCTGGCTGCGCCGGGACGGGCTGCCGGACGCCCTCGCGGCCACGGTCCGCTCCCGGCTCGGCCTGCCCGCCGCGGCGGACGGCCCGCCGGAGCGCGACCGCTGGCTGGTCCTCGCCCAGTACGACACGGTGGACGCGAAACTGACGACCCGCCGGATCTGGTTGCACGGCGCCGAGTCGGGCGGCACCCGGCTGCTGCTGTCGTACGGTGCGGCGGGCCGGGCGCCGGAGCTGTCCCTGCCGGTCGGCCTGGCCCTGGACGCGGAGCTGTCCGGTCATCCGGGGGCCGGCCGGGCCCGGGCCGCGCTGGGCGAGCGGTTCGCCCCGCCGGCGCCGGCCGGGTTCCGCCCGCCGGGCGTGTCGACGGCGGAGGCGGCGGACCGGTACGGCGAGGCGCTGCGCGACGATCCCTGGCTGGAGTCGGTCCCGGTGACCCTGGAGCAGGTCGTACCGGTCCCGGACGGCGAGCTGTGGCAACTGGCCGACGCCCACGCGGACTCGGCCCTGCCCCTGACCCGAGCCGCCCGTTCCCGCCCCGGCCTGTGGCGCCTGGTCGCCCTGTCCGGCGGCGCCCCCGTGACGGTCTTCGGCGAATGCGGCCACCGCGGCTTCACCCCGCTCACGGCCTGGGCCGCGGGGGCGGACGAGGCGGTACCGCTGTGCTGAGCGGACCCGAAGCGAACGGAACGGCACAGGTCATCAGGAAGGGGACGACATGAACGGCACCTCGACCACCCGGACGACCACCGCGGTTCCCGCAGGTTCCTGGGAGGACCTGGTCACCGCCGCCCTGCTCGGTACCGACCGGCGTCCCTGGGCGGACGCCGCTCCCGGCCGGGAGGCGCCGCTCGCGCTGCTGGACGCGGCCGCCGTGGCGACCGTACGGCGACGCGCCGGGCTGCGGCCCGCGCGGGCGGCACGGCGGCCGGAGCCGGCGCCCGAGGACCCGCGCCCGGTGTTGCCCGCCGCGGCGGCCCGCAGACTCGCCGCCCTGCTGGCCGACCGGTCCGGCGCGGCGGGCGGCGGCCGCCGGGGCAGCGCACCGGACCTGATGGAGCTGCTCCCGCAGTGGCTCGCGGCGGCCGTCGCGCACGGGTACGCGGCGCCCCCTCAGGCGCTGCCCGCCCTGCTGGACGCGGCCCGGGGGCGTACGGACCTGCGCCCGGCGGCGCTGGCGTTCGCGGGCCCGCGCGCGCTGTGGCTGGCCCGGCTGAACCCGGACTGGCGCTTCGCCCTGCGCGCGGCCCCGGGTGGCGGCGCCACGCTGCCCGGCCCCGACGACGTCGAGGCGGTGGAGCGGCTGTGGCAGGAGGGTCTGTTCGCCGAGCGGGTGGCGCTGCTGGGCGGGCTGCGCGCCGGCAGACCCGCGTTCGCGCGCGAGTTGCTGGCGTCGACGTGGGCCACGGAGCGGGCGGAGGACCGGCTGATGTTCCTCGACGCGCTGCGCACGGGCCTCGCCGCCGAGGACGAGCCGTTCCTGGAGCAGGCGCTGGGCGACCGCAGCCGTAACGTCCGGGCGACGGCGGCGGAACTGCTGTCGGCGCTGCCGGACTCGGCGCTCGCCGCGCGCATGGCCGTACGGGCTGCGGCCTGCGTGGCCCTCGACCGTACGGATCCCGCGCCGGCGATCGTGGTCGAGCCGCCGCTCGAGTGCGACTCAAGCATGGAGCGCGACGGTGTGGTGGCCACACCCCCCGCAGGCAGAGGAGAACGCTCATGGTGGCTGGGGCAGTTGGTGGAAGCCGCACCGCTCGGCACCTGGCCGGAGCGGCTCGGCGGGCGCACGGCGCGGGAGATCGTGGCGCTGCCGGTCGCGGACGGCTGGCAGGGCGAACTGCACGCGGCCTGGTGCCGGGCGGCCGTGCGGCAGCGGGACGCCGCGTGGTCGAGGGCGCTGCTCGGCTCGCCGTCGGCGCCGGAGGCGGGCGGACCGGGGGCGGTGTCCCTGGCGGAGCGCGCGAAGCTGCTGGCGGCCCTGGAGCCGGCGGAACGGGCCGCGTGGGTGGCCGGGTTCATCGCGACGCACGGGCTGTCGGAGGCGTTTCAGCTGCTCGGGGTGTGCGCGGTGCCATGGGCGGAACCGCTGGGCCGGGCGGTCGTGGACGCGCTCAACATCGCGCGGGACGCGGGCAGTTATCCCTGGAGCTTCAGCGGCGTGATGGGCCTGGCGGAGCGCTGCCTGGACCCGGCGGAGGCCACCCGGCTGGAGGCGCTGCTGGCGATACCCGACGAACGGGAGGATGCGGCGCCGGGTGCCGGGGGCTACTGGGCGGAGGCGTTCCAGCGGCTGGTCACGACGCTGCGGCTGCGGGCGGCGATGGCGAACGAGCTGACGCCGGCCGGCATCACCACCCGCCGACCCGCACCGAACGAGCCGAACGAACCCAACAAACCGAACGAACCGATCGAGCCGAACGCACCCTCGACTCACCCCCCGGAGGCCGCCGCCTGACGGACGTTCTCCCGCACCCACTCCACGATCGACGTGGTCGTCGCCCCCGGCGTGAAGATCTCCGCGACGCCCTTCTCCTTCAGTGGCGGGATGTCCTCGTCGGGGATGATGCCGCCGCCGAAGACGAGGATGTCCGCGGCATCGCGCTCCTTGAGCAGCTCGATCACCGCGGCGAACAGCGTGTTGTGCGCGCCGGAGAGGATGGACAGGCCGATCGCGTCGGCGTCCTCCTGGATGGCGGTGTCGACGATCTGCTCCGGCGTCTGGTGGAGCCCGGTGTAGATGACCTCCATACCGGCGTCACGCAGGGCGCGCGCGATGACCTTGGCCCCGCGATCGTGGCCGTCGAGCCCCGGCTTGGCGACCACCACGCGGATCGGACCGGCTGCCACACCCATCACTGCCTCCATCAGACGACCACGGAAGCGATCGCTTCCGCCGGTAAGAACCGTAACGACAAGTACCGCACTTTTGGCGCGTTCCGCCACCCGTCGCGAAGTGAACGAACGTTATCTCCAGCATCCCGCAACCGGCAGTTTTACGGTGCGCAGCGAGGGGGAAATCACACGGTGGGACATGAGGGCACACGGGGGATCGAGCCGTCCTCCGGCGTGCCGACAGGAGGTCGGCCATGAAGGTCACCGGAGTACTGCCGCTCTTCCTCCCGCTCTGCCGGCGCCTGTGGCCCGGAAGACTCGCCGGAATCTCCATGGCGCTGCTCAAGTCGACCGCCCTCGAGGCCGCGATCCTGGCCGGCCACCTGCTGCTGTATCCGACGGGTCTCACCCAGGAACGCCGGTCCCCCGCCCTGCCCACCGCGGAGGGCACCGCCCAGCTGCCCGTCCCCTCCGCCCCGCCGGTCGTCCTGCTGCACGGCTTCATCGACAACCGCTCGGTGTTCGTGCTGCTGCGCCGCAGCCTCGCCCAGCACGGCGGACAGCGCGTCGAGTCGCTCAACTACTCCCCGCTGACCTGCGACATCCGCGCCGCGGCCGAGCTGCTCGGCCGGCACGTCGAGGAGATCTGCGAGCGCACCGGCAGTCCCCGTGTCGACATCGTGGGCCACAGCCTCGGCGGCCTGATCGCCCGCTACTACGTGCAGTGTCTCGGCGGCGACCTGCGGGTGCGCACGCTCGTCACACTGGGCACCCCGCACGCGGGGACCCGGGTGGCGCCGCTGGCCGACGCCCACCCCATCGTGCGTCAGATGCGGCCCGGTTCGGAGGTGCTCGAGGAGCTGGCCCGCCCCGCACCCGGCTGCCGTACGCGGTTCGTCAGCTTCTGGAGCGACCTGGACTCCGTCATGGATCCGGTGGAGACGGCCCGCCTGGACCACCCCGACCTCGACGCGCTGAACGTCCAGGTGACCGGCATCGGACATCTCGCCCTGCCCGTGCACCCGGCGGTCGCGGCCGGGATACGCGAGAACCTCGATGCCGCGCACCCCGGGGACACGGTGGCCGGCGGTCTGACGGTGGCGTGAGCACCCGGCGGTCCGACGGTGGGGTGAACTGACTGACGGTGACGTGTCGTACGGGCGACCGACAGGCGCCGGACATCGAACGCTCATCGAACTCTCGGCCAAACTCATGCCCGGCGTCCCCCGAAAGACCGCCGAATGCCCGTTTCCGGCCAACGCGAAACAGGCCGAAGATTGTCGCGCCCAGGTACCGGCGGGTACAGTCGCCGCACTGCTCTGGCAGCCCCTGTTGTCGAGGCGAAAGAGAAGTTGGTGAACGACCCTCACCCGTCGGGGACCATGACCACCCCGGCCCCGGCTTCCGACGCCTCCGCCACGCGCTACGACCACGCGCCGTACGGGACCCATGAAGCCCCCTACGGCGACTTCACCACGTACGGCGGCTACGACGCCACCGGTTTTGCGCCCGGTCACGACGGCACCGGCGCCTTCCACACCGACCCGCTCTTCGGCAGCCTGCCCGGCGACCAGAGCACCGGCGCGTACGACGCGACGCAGTGGCAGACGCCGCACTACGACGCGTACGCGGCCCAGCACCACGCCGCCTACGACTCCGGTGTCTACGACGCCACCGCCTGGACGGTCCCCGCGCAGGCCACCGGCAACGACGTCAGCGGCTGGGGGTCCCCTCTCCGGGGGAGGGATGCCAGTGCCTGGCAGCAGCCCGGCCATTCCGGCGGCGCCGACCCGACCCAGCAGTGGGAGTGGGGCACCCAGGGCTTCGCGACGGGCGCGTACGACGCCACGCAGTGGAACTCCGCCGGCCAGTCCGAGGCGGTCGCGTCGCCCGAGGCGGTTGCCGAACCGTTCGACCAGCAGGCCACCGCTACGTTCGAGCAGGTCACCGACACGCCGGAGACCGCGGCCTTCGCGCAGACCGGGTACGAGGACCAGGCGCCGTACGAGGACCCCGGCTTCGGCGAGGCGCACCCCGGTGACGGCGACGGCGAGCTGGGCAGCACCGGTGAACTGCCCGTCGTACCCACTCTGTTGGACGACCAGGAAGAGGTCACGCCGACGACCCGCGCGGGCGCACGCAACGGGGCGCGTTCCCGGCGTCGTACGCCCGCCAAGCGCTCCGCGCTGCTGACCGTCGCCGTGCCCTCGGTCTGTGTGATGGGGGTCGCGGGGATCGCCGCCGCCTCGGTGGGCGCGCTGACCGACGGCGGCGGCAAGGACACCACCGCCTCCGCCTCCGACGCGCACGCGGTGAAGCCGTCGGTCGCCAACAGCAAGCTGGACAGCCAGCTCAGGACGCTCTCCGCCGGCGCCGACGACTTCGCCGACCGGGCCAGCCGGACGCAGGAGCGCATCGACCTCAAGAACCATCAGGAGCTGGAGCGGAAGAAGGCCCTCGCGGAGGCCGCGCTCAAGGAGCGGCTGCGCCCCAAGTTCGTGCTGCCGGTCACCCAGAAGGGGCTCAGCGCCTATTTCGGCCAGGCGGGCGTGAACTGGATGTCGGTGCACACGGGCATCGACTTCCCTGTCTCCTACGGCACCACGGTGATGGCCGCTACCGACGGCACCGTCTCCACCAAGTGGAACAGCGCCTACGGCAACATGCTGATCCTGACGGCGAAGGACGGCACGCAGACCTGGTACTGCCACCTGTCCAGCTACCGCGTCCCCTCCGGTACGGTCGTCCAGGCCGGCCAGCCGATCGCCTACTCCGGCAACTCGGGCAACTCCACGGGCCCCCACCTCCACTTCGAGGTACGGCCCGGCGGCGGGGCACCCATAGACCCGCTGCCGTGGCTGCGCAGCCACGGACTCGACCCGACCTGAGCCCCGTACGACCTGAGCCCCGCCGGCCTCCGGCGGGGCTCACCTCGTCTACGGCTTCACAGCTTCTCGACCGGCGCGTACCTCAGCAGCAGTCGCTTCGGCTTGCCGTCGCCGAAGTCGATCGTCGCCTGGGCCTTGTCGTCCGCGCCCGCCACCGCGACGACCGTGCCGAGGCCGAACTGGTCGTGGGTGACCCGGTCGCCGACCGCCAGGGACACCGCCGGCTTGTCCGTCGTACGCCGCGTGGCGAACCCGGACGCGCCCGCCGCCGACGAGCGCGAGCGGGACGAGGACAGCGAGGCCGCGATCCCGGCGGCCGGGCCGGAGGACACCGGCGCCGCCGCGCCCGTCCGCTTCCACTCCACATGGGCGGCCGGGATCTCCTCCAGGAACCGGGAGGGCGGGTTGTACGACGGCTGGCCCCAGGCGCTGCGCAGCGCCGAACGCGTGAGGTACAGCCGCTCCCGCGCGCGCGTGATGCCGACGTACGCCAGGCGCCGCTCCTCCTCCAGCTCCTTGTTCTGGCCGAGGGCGCGCATGTGCGGGAAGACGCCGTCCTCCATGCCGGTCAGGAAGACGACCGGGAACTCCAGGCCCTTGGCGGTGTGCAGGGTCATCAGGGTGATGACGCCGGAGCCTTCCTCGTCCTCGTCGGGGATCTGGTCGGAGTCGGCGACCAGCGCGACCTGCTCCAGGAAGTCGGACAGCGTCACCGACTCGCCTTCACCGCGCTCCTGCTCGAACTCCAGGGCCACGGCCGCGAGTTCCTGGAGGTTCTCGATACGGGTCTCGTCCTGCGGGTCGGTGGAGGCCTGCAACTCGGCCAGGTAGCCGGTGCGTTCGAGGACGGCCTCGAGGACCGTGGCCGGTCCGGCGCCGGACTCCACGATCGTGCGCAGGTCCTCCATCAGCGTGTTGAACCGCTTGACCGCGTTGGTGGAGCGCGCGGCCATGCCGTACGCCTCGTCCACGCGCTTGAGCGCCTGCGGGAAGCTGATCTTCTCGCGCTGGGAGAGGGCGTCGATCATCGCCTCGGCCCGCTCGCCGATGCCCCGCTTGGGCACGTTGAGGATGCGCCGCAGCGGCACCGAGTCCTCGGGGTTGGCGAGAACCCGCAGGTAGGCGAGGACGTCCCGGACCTCCTTGCGCTCGTAGAAGCGGACACCGCCGACGACCTTGTAGGGCAGGCCGACGCGGATGAAGACCTCTTCGAAGACACGGGACTGGGCGTTGGTGCGGTAGAAGACGGCGACGTCGCCCGCCTTGGCCTCGCCCGCGTCGACCAGGCGGTCTATCTCGTCCGCGACGAACTGCGCCTCGTCGTGCTCGGTGTCGGCGACGTAGCCGGTGATCCGCGCGCCCTGGCCGGCGTTGGTCCACAGGTTCTTCGGGCGGCGTGACTCGTTGCGCTCGATGACCGCGTTGGCGGCGCTCAGGATGGTCTGCGTGGAGCGGTAGTTCTGCTCCAGCAGGATCGTCGTCGCGTTCGGGTAGTCCTCCTCGAACTGGAGGATGTTGCGGATCGTCGCGCCCCGGAAGGCGTAGATCGACTGGTCCGCGTCACCGACGACGCACAGCTCGGCGGGCGGGAGGTCGTGCTCGCCCGCCGGGGTGTCCTCATCGTGTGCGCCGGTGCCGACGAGTTCCCGTACGAGGGCGTACTGGGCGTGGTTGGTGTCCTGGTACTCGTCGACCAGGACGTGCCGGAAGCGGCGGCGGTAGTGCTCGGCGACGTCCGGGAAGGCGCGCAGCAGGTTGACCGTCGTCATGATCAGGTCGTCGAAGTCGAGGGCGTTCGCCTCGCGCAGCCGCGACTGGTAGAGCGCGTAGGCCTGCGCGAGGGTCTTCTCGAAGCCGTCGGAGGCCTGGGCCGCGAAGTCCTCCTCGTCGATCAGCTCGTTCTTCAGGTTGCTGATCTTTGCGCTGAAGGACTTGGGCGGGAAGCGCTTGGGGTCGAGGTCCAGGTCGCGGCAGACCAGGGCCATCAGGCGCTTGCTGTCGGCGGCGTCGTAGATGGAGAAACTGGAGGTGAAGCCCAGCTTCTTGCTCTCCCGGCGCAGGATGCGCACGCACGCGCTGTGGAAGGTCATGACCCACATCGCGTTCGCGCGCGGGCCGACGAGATGCTCGACGCGCTCCTTCATCTCGCCCGCGGCCTTGTTGGTGAAGGTGATCGCGAGGATCTGGCCCGGGTGCACGTGCCGCTCGGCGAGCAGGTGGGCGATGCGGTGGGTGAGCACGCGGGTCTTGCCGGAGCCGGCGCCTGCGACGATGAGCAGCGGGGAGCCGGCGTGCACGACCGCGGCGCGCTGGTTGTCGTTCAGCCCCTCCAGCAGCGCCGCCGCGTCGAGCGCGGGGCGCGGGGCGCCGTCGCGGTAGTAGACGTCCCGGTCCGGTGGCGCGTCGAACTTCCCGCCGAACAGATCGTCCGGAAGCGACTCCGGAGCGTGATCGCCCTCGGGCGGCGGCGGGGGTTCCTCCTCGCGCCCGCGAGGGGGCTGGAGGTCCGCCAGGAAGCTGTCGTCAAAGAGGCTGCTCATCGCTCTCCGAGTCTAGGGCGCCCCACCGACAACCGGTCGCCGTCCCGGGAAGAAGGCCGGACGAGAGGATGGCGAAAGCCCCTCACGCAGCGGAATCACCCGATGACAAGGACATGATTCCCGCCTCGGATCACGAAAATGTATCGGACATATCACGCACCAACCTTCACACCAATCACACGAGTTGGCTAGGTTGCCGTCAGGCCGCGTGCGCGGCCTCCGCCGAGTCCGGCGCGCCCCGTAAGGGGGCGCGGAGCCGGGGACCCACCGTTTTTCCGGGGTGAATCGGCCGACTCCCGTCCGGGACGACGCCGTAGGGCAACCCTTCCGAACCGCCGCCCGAACCCGACAGCTAACCCGGTAGGCGGCCCACTGGAAGGAGTCGCCACCCTTGGCGTCGCACCGCAAGTCGCGCCCCGGCGGAACCAACGGAGCGGGTTTCCGCACCCCCGCCCTCGCCACCGCCGCCCTCACCTCCATAGCCATGCTGTCCCAGACCGCCGAGGCCGCCCCCGGGGCCGACCACACCCGGCCGACCCTGGAGGAGGTGGAGAAGAAGGTCGACGACCTGTACCGGCAGGCGGAGTCGGCGACCGAGAAGTACGACGCGGTCCAGGAACGGACCGGCAAGCAGCGCGGGCGCGTCGACGCACTCCGGGAGGAGGTCGCCCGGCGCACCGACCGCCTCAACAAGGCCCGCGAGGAGCTGGGCTCCTTCGCCGCGGCCCAGTACCGCACCGGCGCCGCCGCGCCGAACACGGCCACTTTCCTGCTGGCGGACAACCCGCAGGACTACTTCGACCAGACCCAGCTGATGAACCGGCTGACCTCACGCGAGAAGGGCCTGGTCGACGACTACATCAGCGAGCAGGCCGGCACCATGAAGAAGCGGCGGGAGGCCGCGGAGAGCCTGCAGACGCTGACCGAGTCGCAGCACGATCTGCAGACCGCCAAGGCCACCGTCCAGAAGAAACTCGCCTCCGCGCGCGAACTGCTGTCCCAGCTGACGGCCCAGGAGAAGGCGCGGCTGGCCGCCGTCGAGCGGGAGAAGCAGCAGGAGGCGGCGCGCAAGGCGGCCGAGCTGGCGAAGCAGCAGGCCGAGGCCCAGCAGAAGAGCACCTCATCCAGTGCGTCCGGCTCGTCGTCGTCCGGCTCGAGCGGGTCCTCCACAAGCTCGACCGGCTCCACGTCGTCCGGATCGTCCGGCTCGTCCAGTTCGTACGACACGAAGGCCGCCAAGGCCATCGCCTTCGCCCGCGCCCAGATCGGCAAACCGTACGTGTGGGGCGCCACCGGCCCGGACTCCTACGACTGCTCGGGCCTCACCCAGGCCGCCTGGCGGGCCGCCGGCGTCACGCTCCCGCGCACCACGTACGACCAGGTCAACGCGGGCACCACGGTCTCCCTGGCGAACGCGCGCCCGGGCGACCTGATCTTCTTCTACGACGACATCAGCCACGTCGGTCTCTACATCGGCAACGGCATGATGATCCATGCCCCCAAGCCGGGCGCGTACGTCCGCGAGGAGTCGGTGTACTACGGCGGAGAGTCGATCATCCACAGCGTGGTCCGCCCCGGCTGACGCCTACCGGGTCAGGTCCACAGGACGGCGATGAAGATGTTCGCCACGGTCAGCAGGCCGACGGCCCCGAAGGCGCGCTTGTCGACCGTCTCCTCGTCGCGCTTCACATAGATCAGGCCGAGGATCACGATCAGCAGCGCCAGCTTGACCGCGAACTTGACGCTGCTGAGGTGTTGGTCGTCGGCCCGGTTGAGCGCGATCAGGACCACACCGGTGCCGAGCATGGCGAGCGCGCCGCGCAGCATGAGGGGCGAGAACCGGGCCGTGCCCTGGCCTATCGCCGTCAGTTGGGTGACGAAACCGCCGAGCAGCGCGGCGATGCCGATGATGTGCAGGCCGACGAAGAGATGGATGGCTGTCTCCATGGGCCGGATCCTAGCCAGGGGTTCACCGGGGGTGTGCCGATCCCTGGCCAGGGTCGACCAGGTCTCGAGTACGGCCCGGGCAGGGCCTCCATGGATCTTGCATATATGCGCTCAATAGCACCCCACCGATCCCGACGGCCCCGCATTCCCCGCATCGGTCACCACGCTGCGTGAAGGCGACGACTCCGGCGAGGCGGAGTGATCGCATACGGTCACATCCCGGTCCGTCTGAGCCAATTCCGTACACTGCGTTACCCACTCGTCACACTCCGGCCTAGCGTCCTCCCCACCGCCGAGAAGTCCGGCGGCGGCCTGTCCCCCCTGTGCGGGCCGCCGCCGGACGTACACATCGCTCGGTCGTCGAGTCGTACGGAAGGACGTGACGGTCCAGGTGGCAGCGCACCGCAAGCCCCGGCAACGCTCGATCGGTGGCCATACGGCCCGGGCGGCCGCCACGCTCGCCCTGGCGGGTGCGGCCGGCGCGACGGCGTTCGACGGCACCGGACACGCCGAACCACAGCTGACACCGGCACAGGTGAAGGCCAAGGTGGACACGCTGTACCAGCAGGCCGAGGCCGCGACCGAGAAGTACGACGGCGCCAAGGAGCAGGCGGACGCGGCCCAGCGGCGGCTCAACGCGCTGCGCGATGAGACCGCGCGCAAGCAGGCGAAGCTCAACTCGGCCCGGGACGCGCTGGGTTCGTTCGCCACCGCGCAGTACCGCGACGGCGGCTTCGCCCCGGCCTGGCAACTCGCCCTCTCCAACGACCCCGACCGGTATCTGGACGACGCCGCGTTCGCCGAGCGAGCCGGTGACCGGCAGGCCGCCGCCGTGTCCCAGGTGCGCGAACAGCTGCGGGAGATCGAGCAGTTGCGCGGCGCCGCGCGCGTCCAGCTGTCGTCACTGCGCTCGCGGCAGGCGGAACTGAGCCGGCGGAAGAAGACCATCACCGGCACGCTGGACGAGGCCCGGCGGCTGCTGGCACGGCTCACCCCGCAGCAGCGCGCCCAGGTCACCGGTGACGACGGCAACGGGTCGGCACGCGCCTCCCGGTCGGCCGCGGACGCCCGGGAAGCCCTGGCGCAGGCCGGGCCCGGCTCCGGGCCCGGGTCCGTCGCGGCGCCCGACTCCCGCGCGGCGGCAGCCGTCGCCTACGCCTACGCCAAGCTCGGCAGCCCCTACGTGTGGGGCGCGACCGGCCCGAACGCCTTCGACTGCTCGGGCCTGGTCCAGGCCGCCTACCGCTCCGCCGGCATCTCCCTGCCCCGCACCACCTACGCCCAGATCAACGCGGGCCGGCGCGTCTCCCGCTCCGAACTCCGTCCCGGGGACCTGGTGTTCTTCTACTCCGGCGTCAGCCACGTCGGCATCTACGTCGGCGGCGGCCAGATGATCCACGCCCCGAACCCCTCGGCACCGGTCCGACTGGCCCCGGTCGACGAGATGCCGTTCGCCGGGGCGACCCGGGTGGCGTGAGGTCAGACCAGGCGGCGGGCCGCCGCCCAGCGGGTCAGTTCGTGACGGTTGGACAGCTGGAGCTTGCGCAGGACCGCCGAGACATGGGACTCGACCGTCTTCACCGAGATGAACAGCTGCTTGGCGATCTCCTTGTAGGCATAGCCACGGGCGATCAGGCGCAGCACCTCGCGCTCGCGCTGGGTGAGGCGGTCCAGGTCCTCGTCCACCGGCGGGGCGTCGGTGGAGGCGAAGGCGTCGAGGACGAACCCGGCCAGCCGCGGTGAGAAGACCGCGTCGCCCTCCTGGACCCGGAAGATCGAGTCGACCAGGTCGGTGCCGGTGATGGTCTTGGTGACATAGCCACGGGCGCCGCCACGGATCACGCCGATCACGTCCTCCGCGGCGTCCGACACGGACAGCGCGAGGAAGCGGACGGGCTGCTCGGCGTCCGCCATCAACGCCGCGCACCGGCGCAGCACTTCGACACCGCCGCCGCCCGGCAGGTGCACGTCGAGGAGGACCACCTCGGGCCGGGTCGCGGTGATGACCGTGACCGCCTGGTCGACGTCCGCGGCCTCGCCGACCACCTCGACACCGGTCTCGGCGGTCTGGCCGATCTCGGCCTGGACGCCGGTGCGGAACATCCGGTGGTCGTCCACGAGCACGACCCGTACGTGCCGTCCGCCCGCGCCGGCCCCCGCCGTGCCGTTCGCCTCGGTCGCGTCGCTCATGACGTCTTCTCCGCCCTCTCCATCTCCAGCTCGACCTCCGTGCCGCCGCCCGGCACCGCCCGTAGCCGGGCCGTACCGCCGTTGCGCTCCATGCGGCCGATGATCGATTCTCTGACACCCATCCGGTCGGCGGGTATCGAGTCGAGGTCGAAGCCCGGACCACGGTCACGCACGGACACGAAGACCGTCTTCCCCTCGACTTCGGCATAGACCTGTACGGCACCGCCCTCGCCACCGTACTTGGCGGCGTTCACCATCGCCTCACGCGCGGCCTGCATCTGCGGGCCGGTCCTCTCGTCCAGCGGGCAGTCGCCGACGATGACGACCTCGATGGGCACCCCGTGCTTGTCCTCCACCTCGGCGGCGTTGCGCCGCACCGCCTCGGCGACCGTGTCCGGCTCGTCGGCCTCGTCCTTGCCGGTGCCCTCCGGCTTGTACAGCCAGGTGCGCAGGTCGCGCTCCTGGGCGCGGGCGAGGCGGCGCACCTCGTTCGCGTTGTCGGCGTTGCGCTGGATCAGGGTGAGGGTGTGCAGCACGGAGTCGTGGACATGGGCGGCGACCTCGGCGCGCTCCTGGGCGCGGATGCGCATCAGGCGCTCCTCGGACAGGTCCTGGGTCATCCGGACCAGGTAGGGACCGGCGAGCAGCGTGATGCCGACGAGGACGGCGAGCGCCGCCTGGAGGACCGCGCCGAGGTGGGCGGCCGAGCCCTGGAGCACGAAGATGGCGGAGACACCGGCCGTGACGAGCAGGACACCGCCGGCCGCGCGCAGCAGCGTGAGCGTACGGCGGCGGCGGCCGACCTCGACCCAGCGGGCCCGGCGGGCGTTGTCCGCCTGTCTCCAGACCAGGGCGACACCGGCCGCGACGAGGACGGCGGGCACGAGATACACCTTGGCGGCGCCACCGAGGTTGACGCTGCTCACGAAGACCATGGACACGATGACCATGAGGAGCAGCGCGACGAGCTGGCCCTTGTCCGGCTTGCGGGCCATGAGTCTGCGGCGGCCGTCCGGCGCGGTCTCGGTGCCCACCAGCGACTGCTTCTGCTCGCCGACACCGCCGATGCCGAGCGGGACGAAGAACCAGAACGCGGCGTAGAGCAGCGCCCCGAACCCGTGGGCCATGAACAGGCCGACGAAGGCGAGCCGCACCCAGACGATGGGCAGCCCGAGATGCCCGGCGAGGCCCCGCGCCACTCCGCCGAGCCAGCGTCCGTCGCTGCTGCGGTAGAGCTTGCGCGGCGGCCGCGGGTCGTCGACTGGCAGGCTTGCGGCTTCCGGCATGCCATTGATGGTCACATGGCCGGCGGGGCCGGGCATCAGGGTCGGCCCCCGAGACGCCCCTGATCTTCGGCGGGACCGGGTCGGGGAGCGGTGGTCGGCGGTGCTCCGGTGCCGGTCGAACGCTTCCCCGCCCGGTCTCAGGGCCGATTTCAGGGTTCGCCCAGGGTCGTCCCGACTGCCGTGGCGGCGGGCGGGCCGTCACCATGGACGCATGACGGATCACGAGCACGCCGCGACGGGTCCGGGACCCGGCCCCGGCCCGCGCCCGGCCCCGGGCACCGGACCGACGGATGCCGGGCCCGCCGCGACACAGGAGACGGGAGCGGCCGGCCCCGGCACGGACACCCACGCCGGGACGCAGGAGGGGGAGCAGGAGCAGCAGGGCGCCACGGCCTTCGACCGGTTCCGGCGCGACCGCCGGCACAAGATGATCGCGGGCGTGTGCGCGGGCCTGGGCCGGCAGACGGACATGGACCCGGTGATCTTCCGGATCACCCTGGCCGTGCTGTCCGCGACCGGTGGCATCGGCCTCATCTTCTACGGCTTCGTCTGGCTCCTCGTGCCGTACGAGGACGAGGAGGAGAACGAGCTGCGCAAGCTGCTGACGGGCCGGGTCGACGGGCAAGCGCTCGCCGCCGTGCTGTTCGCCCTGGTCGGCTGCGGTGTCTTCCTGACCATGCTGAGAAACGGCGGGGTGCTGACCTTCGCCGCGGTGCTCTCCCTGCTGTTGGCGGGCGCCGGGTACTGGTCGCGGCGCCGTGGCGCGGCCGACCCCGACCCGCTCTCCGCACAGGCCGCGGCCGACGCCCCGCCGGAGGCTCAGGCGCCGCCGGTCGTCACCGCCTACCCGTCCTGGTGGCGGGACCCGATCGTCAAGGACGGCACCCACGTCGGCGGCACGGGTTATCTGTGGGGCCCCGGCGACGCCCGCGAGCGGGACCTCACCTCGGTGGTCGACGTCGGTGTCGCCAGCCCATGGCCCCACTCCGGCCCCGGCTCCATACGGCCGCGGCCGGCCACGCCCCCGAGACCTCGCGGCCCGCGCTGGATCGGCGGCTGGGTCTTCCTGCTCGCCCTGGTGGCGGGCGGCCTGGGCACGGGGCTCACGTGGGACACGCACCCGCTGGGCACCAGCCTCCAGACCGGCCTCGCCTGCGCGCTGGCGGTCTTCGGCCTCGGCCTCACGATCAGCGCGTTCCTCGGGCGCACGGGAGCCGGGACGGTGTTCCTGGCGCTGGTGACGGCGGCGCTGCTCGCCGGGGCGTCGGCCATGCCCAAGGACATCACCACCCATTGGAGAGACACGTCCTGGGCGCCGGCGGCGACGGCGCAGGTGCAACCGAGCTACGACCTCGGCACCGGGCGCGGCACTCTGGACCTGACCCGGGTGCATCCGGCCAAGGGGCAGACGGTCACGACACACGCCCATGTGGGCGCGGGACAGCTGAAGGTGATCCTGCCGGCGGGCGCGACCGTGCGGATGAACATCGACGTGGGGGTGGGCGACATCCGGTTGCCCGGGGAGAACAGGAGGGACGTGGACGTGCAGCCCCGCAGGCTCGAGAACGTGACGCTGGCGCCGGCCAAGGGCGCCAAGGACGTCGGCACGCTGGACCTCGCGCTCGGGGTCGGTGTGGGACAGGTGGAGGTCAGCCGTGCTGCGTCATGAGTTCCAGCCCGGCCGGCTGGTCGCCGGGCTCTTCCTGACCGCCGCCGGCACGGTCTTCGCGGGAGACGCGGGCGGCCTGTGGGAGACCCCGTGGTTCGCCATCGTCCCGCTGGTCGCGGGCGGCCTGCTGCTGGCCGGTGTCACGGGGGGCGTGGCACGGGCGATACGCAGACGGGGCGGCAGACGGAGCGGCGGGGAGAGCGGCTAGCGGTCACCTGCCGTCGCGGGGCACGCGGAAGGGCGTAGCCCTCGGTGAGCACGCGAAGCGGGAGCCCTCCGGCGGGCGGACGGGAGCGCGTAGCCCTCGGTGAGCGAACCGGAACCCGTAGCCCTCAGTGGGCGAAGAGGGACGCTTAGCCCTCGGCGGGCGGACAGGAACCCGTAACCCTCGACAGTCGGTAGACCGGCCGCCTCCCTGCCTTACCGGTAGCCGCCCTGCCCTCGTCGGGCTCGCCAGGCCGCGTCCAGGGAGAGGTAGGGGGCACCGGCGAGGATGAGGGGGATCCAGGCCATGAAGTAGGCGAGGTCGTTGCCGTAGTAGTAGGGGGTCGATGACCAGCTCACCGTCATCCAGAAGCTGAACGAGATGAGTGCGCCGCCGAGCGCGGCCAGCCGGGCGAGCAGGCCGAGCAGAGTGCCGATACCGACGGCCAGTTCGCCGAAGGCGATGGCGTAGCCGAAGCCGACCGGGCTCTTCAGGGCCAGGTCGACCAGGGCCGGGATGCCGGCAGAGTCATGGGCCGCCCGCATGGTGTCGCCGATCGACCCGGCGCCGCTGGCCTTCATGAAGGCACTGTCGGTGAGCTTGTCCAGGCCGGCGTAGATCAAGGTGACGCCGAGGAAGACGCGGAGCGGGAGCAGGGCGTAGTGGGCGGCGGTGTCCCGCCAGCCGCGGGGGCCGTGCAGCCGGTTCAGGTGCGTGTCCGTCCGAATGCCGTGAGTCATCGTGCCAGCCCGCCTCTCGCCCGCCATCCCCACCCCTCATTCGACGATACGTATGACAAGCGGGGCCCGTTCAATCCCCTCCGGATGTTTTTTCGGAATCCGGGTGGGCGTGCGAGCGGTGGTCGGCTCAGATCCGGGCCAGGATCTGCCGCACCGGATGCCCGAGAACCCGGCCCACGGCGGTCAGTTCCTCGGGGGTGAGCTGGGAGCGCTGGGGATTCCAGGCGGCGATCTCGAAGCGTGCGAAACCGCACGGCCAGTCGTAGTCCAACCGGTCCAAGGAGGTGTCGGTGGTGCAGCAGGGGGTGGTGACGTCGAGGGTGGGCAGGCCGTCGCCCCGCTCCTCGTACGCGTCCAGCAGGTCCCGGTACCAGTCGGGGTCGATGGAGCCGTCGCAGTGCGGGCAGCGGATGCTCACCAGGTTCGAGCCGCAGTCGACGGCGGTGATCACCTCGTGCCGGTCGACGTCCAGTTCGACGGCGTCGGGGTCGGCGTGCGGGTCGCCGGGGGCGCCCGAGACCAGCTCCAGGACCAGGGCCGCGGCGCGCTCCCCGGGTTCGGGTGCCGGCTGCCAGTGCGGGTCGGTCGGTATCACCGACAGGACGCTCTCGCTCATCGTTCTCCTCCTCGCCCTGCTGTCCCGGCTCCTTCGCCCCGGCCGGCTCCGCCGGCTCTTCCGGTTCCTCCGCCCCTCACTCCGTCACCCGGACCGTGTACCGGTTGGTCGCCACCCCGGCCGCGGTGACCACCTGGACCTCCACCGCGCCGGGCTCGACCTCGGCGGGGACGGGGACGGTCAGGACGGTGTCGGAGGGGTTGCGGAAGCCGCCGGTGACGGGGACGAGGGGGACGTGCACGTCGACGGTGCCGATGCGGACCACCATGCGGGAGAGCCGGTCGGCGGTGCGGGCGCCGGGCGGGACGAAGCCGGCGCCGCGGATCTCGATGTCGTCGCCGGTGCGGATCGGCCCGTCCAGGTCGCCGGGTTCGCGGGCGCGGACCACGGAGAGGACGACCGGGCGGCCGCCCTCGGCGTACTTGCCGGCCAGGTAGGTCGCGGCCGAGATGAGCACGATCACGCCCAGCCCCCAGGGCAGGTCGGGCAGTCGGTCGGGGCGGCGGGCGAGCCGTACGGCGGCGAACGCCAGGGCGACGGCGCTGATGGCGACGTACTGGATGTCGGTGAAGGCGCCCCGGCCGGAGTCGTCGGTGAGCAGGTCGGCGGCGCGCGGCCGGTGGGCCGGTACCTTCTGCAGCCGCTGGGCGAGGATACGCAGGCCCACCACCCGGCGGACCAGGACGGCGATGCCGCACACCACGGCGAGGACGGTCACCACACCCGTGCCGCGCGCGAGGTCGAGTCCCGAGATCAGCGCGTCCCGTTCGGAGTGGTCGGAGGCGGCGGCGAGCCGGGCGGCCAGCAGCAGGACGGCGTAGCCGACGAACAGCACCCAGCCGGCGGCCACGGTGCGGGAGGTGGACATCCGGTTGTCCTCGCCGATCACCGGGGCGAGCACCCCGCCGCGGGCCCGGTGCAGCCGGCCGGCGGTGGTCAGCGTGCCGGCGACGACGAGCGCGGCGGCCAGGGCCGCGGTGCGGGCGGCGGTCCAGCCCGCACCGATCGCGGTGAGCGCCTCGCCGAGCAGCAGGACGACGATCGCGATCCACACCGCGACGACCGTGCGCAGCCACAGCCCGGCGAGCCATGCCTCGCCCTCGGCGCGGCCGCGTTCAGCGACGGCCTCCGCCCGCTCGGTCAGCTGCTCGGAGATCCACTGGCGGGACGCCGAGGCCGAGTGCGCCACGGCCGTCGGCAGCCCCTGCCCGGCAGCGAACTCGTCGCGCCGGCGCAGGAACGCGGCGACGGCCCGCCGGTGCCCTTCGCGGGCGCCGTGTGGACAGTCCCCGCAGGTGCAACCGCCCTCGTGGGGGCCGTCGGCACCCGTGTCCTCTCTCGCCTCCTGCACCGCCACGCCGGACGCCCGCCTTCCCCACGACATGTCGACACGGCCGGCGGCCCCTCGGCAGACCGTCTCGTTGCCACGCAACTCCCCTGTCCTGTCAGCGAATTGTGCCCTACAACGGGCCGTCCGGGCTCGACGGACCGGGTCAGGGCGGGTGAAGTGCGGGCCGGCGTGTTGACCCGGCTGGGAGAATTCCCCCATGGCCGAGATCATCGCGCGGGACGGGACCTGGGCCTTCGACGGCAGCACGATCCGGATCACGCCGGGACTGCACCGCAGCGTGCCGCTGTTCCGGCAGACGTACGGAGAGATCTCCGTGCCGCTGGAGGCGGTCGCGGGCGTCGGCTACGAACCCGAGCGCAAGCGCGGCCGGCTGCGGATGCGGCTGCGCGAGGGCGCCGATCCCCTGCTCCAGGCGACGGGCGGGCGGCTGCCGGACCCGGCCGACCCCTACCGGCTGGCGGTGGACGCGGACCGCTCGGGGGCCGCGGAGTACGTGGCGGAGGAGATCCGGCAGGCGCTGCTGCTCGACCGGATCCCGCAGGAGCCCACGACGGGCTATCTGCTGCCGGGGCCGCCGGTGCCGGTGTCGGTGCGGTCCTCCGACGGCACGGTCTCCTTCGACGGCAGCCAGGTGCGCATCGACTGGTCCGACACCTCCGACCGGGTCAAGCGCGCGACCGGCCCGCGGATCATCGGCCTGGGCGATCTGGTGCAGGTGGAGTGGCTGCCCAACTCCGGGTTCGAGGACGGGTTCCTGCGGTTCGTGACCCCGGAGACGGCGTTCTCCAAGCTGCCGCCCGAGCGGGACCCCTACACCCTGGACCTGTGGGGCAGTGTGCGGCGCGATCTGCTGACCGCGCTGGTCGCGACGGCCGTCACCGCCCGGCTGCCGCATCCCTCCACCCGCACGGGCGACGGCTGCGACGGCCCTGGCGGCCGGCGGGCGGTCGTACCGGCGCAGGCCGACCACCATGACGTACTGCTGCGCCGGCTGCGGGAGTTGGGCGAGCTGCACCGGGAGGGGGTGCTCACGGACGAGGAGTTCGCGAAGACCAAGGCGGTGGTGCTCAGGGGATTCAGCTGAGCAGGTCGGGTTCGCTGCGGCTGATGTCCTGCCACAGCGGCTGGTAGTTGATCCAGGCCACCAGGTCGGTGCCGAGCTGTTCGCGGGTGGCGACGGCCAGTTTGTGATCGATGAGGACCGGCCGGCCGGCCGCCTTCGCCATCAGCTGCACCTGGCAGGAGCGCTCCATGGACAGAAACCACCAGGCCGCCGCGTCCACCGAGTCGCCGACGGTGAGCAGTCCGTGGTTGCGCAGCACGAGGGCCTTGCGGGAGCCGAGGGCGCCGGCGATACGGCGGCCTTCCTCGGCGTCGACGGTGACGCCGGTGTAGGCGTCGTAGAGCGCCACGTCCTCGTAGAAGGCGCAGCTCTCCTGGGTGATCGGGTCGATCAGATCGCCGAGGGCGGCGAGGGCGCGGCCGTGCACGGAGTGGCAGTGGGCGACGGCGACGACGTCGGGGCGGGCGGCGTGGACCTGGGCGTGGACGGTGAACGCGGCCTGGTTGACGTGGTAGCGGCCCTCGACGACCTGGCCGTCCTGGTTGACGAGGACGAGGTCGCCGACGGTGACGTGCTTGAACGGCATGCCGAACGGGTTGACCCAGAAGCAGTCGCTGAACTCCGGATCGCGTGCGGTGATGTGCCCGGAGACCCCGTCCTCGAGCCCAGCCCGCCCGAAGATCCGCAGGGCTCCGGCGAGCCGCTCCTTGCGGTGGCGGCGTTCGTCCTCGACCGAGTCGTGCATCGGCGGCATGGCGAACTGCAGCTGGTCGGTGGGCAGCGGCAGGGGCGGGGTCGGCCCGTGCATAGGTCCTCCAGCGCTGGAATTGCGGTACGCGCCGGAAGTTACCGTCGGTCAGCGCAAAAGGGCAGAGCTGTTTTGCAAAGATGACGTACGCAGCGAATACACGACAGAGGTTGTCCGGTTTACCGGTGAGACTGGCGCGTATGACGCCTGTGAACTGGGGAGCCTTCGTCTCCGCCGCACCCGGACCGGCCCGGATCGCCGAGGAGCGCTTCCGCGCCCACCGGCATCACGTCCTCGCGACCCTGCGCAGGGACGGCTCGCCGCGCACCTCCGGGCTGGAGGCCGACTTCCGCGGCGGCGAGCTGTGGCTCGGCATGATGGACGGCTCGCTCAAGGCCCTCGACCTGCGGCGCGACCCGCGCTTCGCGCTGCAGGCGAACCCGGGCGAGGGCACCGGGATGGGCGGCGGAGATGTGCGGATCGCGGGGCGGGCGTACGAGGTCGAGGGCGAGCGAAAGGCCCGCTACGCGAAAGAGGTGGAACCGCCGCAGCCGTTCCACCTCTTCCGTACCGAGCTGACGGAGGTCGTGCGGACCTACGTCGAGGACGACCGGTATCTGGTCGTCCAGGTCTGGACGCCCGGTGCACCCCTGCGCACGATCAGGCGCGCGTAGGGGCCGTGGGGATCACTCCCACTCGATCGTGCCCGGCGGCTTGCTGGTCACGTCGAGGACGACGCGGTTGACGTCCCGGACCTCGTTGGTGATGCGGGTCGAGATGCGGGCGAGGACGTCGTACGGCAGCCGGGACCAGTCGGCGGTCATGGCGTCCTCGGAGGAGACCGGGCGCAGCACGATCGGGTGGCCGTAGGTGCGGCCGTCACCCTGGACGCCCACGCTGCGGACGTCGGCGAGCAGGACCACCGGGCACTGCCAGATGTCCCGGTCGAGGCCGGCCGCGGTCAGCTCCTCGCGGGCGATGGCGTCGGCCTCGCGGAGCAGGTCCAGACGCTCCTTCGTCACCTCGCCGACGATGCGGATGCCGAGGCCGGGACCCGGGAACGGCTGGCGCTGGACGATCTCCTCCGGCAGGCCCAGCTCCTGGCCGACCATCCGGACCTCGTCCTTGAACAGCTTGCGCAGCGGCTCGATCAGCTGGAACTCGAGGTCCTCGGGGAGGCCGCCGACGTTGTGGTGCGACTTGATGTTGGCGGTGCCGGTGCCGCCGCCGGACTCGACCACGTCCGGGTACAGGGTGCCCTGGACCAGGAACTCGACGGCCGGGCCCTCGTCGGCGATGATCTCGGCCTGCGCCTGCTCGAACACGCGGATGAACTCGCGGCCGATGATCTTGCGCTTCTCCTCGGGGTCCGAGACGCCCTTGAGGGCGGTCAGGAAGCGCTCCTCGGCGTCCACGACGACCAGCTTGACGCCGGTCGCGGCCACGAAGTCCTTCTCGACCTGTTCGGTCTCACCCTTGCGCATCAGACCGTGGTCCACGTACACGCAGGTCAGCTGGTCGCCGATGGCGCGCGCCACGAGGGCGGCGGCCACGGCGGAGTCCACGCCGCCGGACAGACCGCAGATGGCGCGCTTGTCGCCGACCTGCTCGCGGATCGCGGCGACCTGCTCCTCGATCACGTTGCCGGTGGTCCAGGACGGAGTGAGGCCCGCGCCGCGGTACAGGAAGTGCTCGAGCACCTGCTGGCCGTGCGTGGAGTGCATGACCTCGGGGTGGTACTGGACGCCGTAGAGCTTCTTCTCGTCGTTCTCGAACGCGGCGACCGGGACGACGTCCGTGGACGCGGTCACGGTGAAGCCCTCGGGGGCGGCGGAGCAGGCGTCGCCGTGCGACATCCACACGTGCTGCTCGCCCGGGGTGCCCTCGAAGAGGGTGGAGGAGGTCCTGGAGACGTGCAGGTCGGTACGGCCGTACTCGCGGGCGCCGGTGTTGTCCACCGTGCCGCCGAGGACCTGTGCCATCAGCTGGAAGCCGTAGCACATGCCGAAGACGGGGACGCCTGCCTCGAAGAGCTCGCGGCCGAGGCGGGGAGCACCCTCCTCGTACACCGACGAGGGGCCGCCGGAGAGGATGATCGCCGCGGGGTTCTTGGCGAGCATCTCCTGGACCGGCATGGTGCTCGGCACGATCTCGCTGTAGACCCGCGCCTCGCGGACGCGACGGGCGATGAGCTGGGCGTACTGCGCGCCGAAGTCGACGACCAGGACGGTGTCGGGGGTGGCGGCAGTGGAAGTCGCTGGTGACACGGGGTGCCTTCTGGTGGTCGGGCGGGGTCTGTGCTACTGAGTCTAACGGTGTGGACGCGAAGCCTTCCTCTGGACTTCGCCGTGGCATACTGAGCCGCATGCTCACGCAGACGACCTTCCTCTTTACCTATGGCAACCGGCCCGCCGGCTGCCATGGTCGTGCTGCTTGAGCGCAACGCCAAGCGACTTCCCAGGCGCCCCGGGCCGACAAGGCCCGGGGCGTCTGGCGTTTTCCGGGTCCTGCCGTTCCGGGGCGTCCCAGCCACCTTCACCAAGGAGCGAGGAGCCCCGATATGACCACCACCACACCGGAAGAGACCATCGCCGACGCCCGGGAGCGCATCGACGTGCTCGACGACCGGATCATCGGTCTCATCCAGGAGCGGATGGCCGTCTCCGCCGTCGTGCAGCAGACCCGGATCGCCTCCGGCGGACGCCGCGTGCACCTCTCCCGCGAGATGGAGATCCTCGGCCGCTACCGCGAGGCCCTCGGCAAGCCCGGCACCTCCCTCGCCATGACCCTGCTGGAACTGTGCCGGGGCCGTGTCTGAGCGTCGGGCCCCAGGACCGTATCTGAGTTCGATCGCCGTCTCACCCGTACGGCGCGTGACCGGCCCGCGCACCCCTTCGTTGATCGGGATGTCCGTGCCAGCCAGGGGCGGGCCCGACAGAACCACGCGTGGCTCGCTGGAGCGATGAGGCGTACGGGTCGTGCCGTACGCCGTGGGACCTCGCTCCGGGGAAGTGACCGGACGGCAGGGGACAGCAGCCCGGTCACCCAAGAGAACGGCCGGCTCCGGGGACGCCCGGGGCCGGTCGGCGGAAAACTGCACATATACACCAGTGCCGGGTCGAACGGTTGCGGATGTGGCGCCCATTCCGCACGCTGCGCAGAAGCCCCGAGTCCCCGCGCAGACAACGGCACGGCTGCACCGACCCCGCCTGTCACGGGCCGGGACCACAGAGCCGGCGGCGCACCCCGGCGTCGTTCCCGGGCACCGGCGCTGCTCTGACGCCGGTGCTGACCGAAGAAGGGCCCCGCGGCTCCTCCGTCCCGCGGGGCCCTTCGTCATGCCCGCAGGCGTACGGCGGAGCGGCCAAGGGCATGTGACGGACGCCACACAGGAAATCCTGTGTGGCCAGAGCAACCGTTCAGGGTTTCCGGCGATCAAACGTGCCGAGTCGAAAAAACGGCTGAGAGGGACCTGCCTTCGGAGGGGGATGCAGGTCCCTCACCTGTGTGCGGCTACTTCTTCGGCGGCACCGCCGGCATTCCCAGGAACGGCAGGCGCAGGGCGCCGAAGGCGTCCTCCGGGACCGCCGGGGAGTCCGGCCGCACCGGCTGCAGGCGCTCGTACGCCGCTCCCGGCGCCGGACGCGGGTCCTCCTCGCCCTTGTTCGGCCAGAAGGACATCGCGCGCTCGGCCTGCGCGGTGATCGTCAACGAGGGGTTCACGCCCAGGTTCGCCGAGACCGCGGCGCCGTCCACGACCGAGATGCCGGGGTGGCCGTAGAGCCGGTGGTACGGGTCGATCACGCCCGTCTCCGCCGAGTCGCCGATCGGGCAGCCGCCGAGGAAGTGCGCGGTCAGCGGGGTGCCCATCAGCTCGCCGACGTTGCTGCCCGCGAAGCCGTTGATCTCGGCGGCGAGCACGGTCGCGGCCTCCGTGGCGGCCTTGATCTGCTTGGGGTTGGGAGCCCCGTGGCCCTGGCGGGCGGTCAGCAGTCCCTTGCCGACGCCGTCCGGTTTCAGGTACGTCGTCAGCGAGTTGTCCAGCGACTGCATGACCAGGCCGATGATGGTCCGTTCCGACCAGCGGCGGTTGGAGAGGGAGCGGGCGACCAGGAGGGGGTGCCGGGCCGCGTTCGCCAGCCAGGCCAGGACGCGCGAGGAGCCCTCCGCGTACGGCACCTGGAGGATCGACAGGCCGCCCATCGCGTTGGAGCCCTTGCCGTAGCGGACCGGCTCGATGTGGGTGTTCTCGTCCGGGTGGATCGAGGACGTGATGGCGACACCCTGGGTGAAGTCGGCCTGGGCCGTGCCGTGCGCCCTGCGGTAGCGGCGGTTGTCGGTCTGCGCGCCGACCAGCGCCTCGGAGTTGGTGCGGGTCAGCTCGCCCAGCCGCTTCGACAGATACGGCAGCTGACCGCCCGCCTTCATGCGGTGCAGCAGGGTCTGGGTGCCGTAGGTGCCGGCCGCGAGGACGACCTTCCGGGCGGTGAAGAGACGGCCCTCGCCCCTCTTCTTCCGGTCCGTCGGCAGGGTCGCCACCGCGTAGCCGCCGCGCGAGTCGTCCGTGACGGACACGACCGTCGTCAGCGGGTGGACCACCGCGCCCGCCTGCTGGGCGAGGTGGAGGTAGTTCTCGTTGAGGGTGTTCTTCGCGCCGTGCCGGCAGCCGGTCATGCACTCACCGCACTCGGTGCACGCCCTGCGCTCCGGCCCCGCCCCGCCGAAGTACGGGTCCGCCACCGGCTCCCCCGGGCCCGCCTTCGCCATGCCGTCGGCGTCCTTGCCGTCGCCGAAGAACACGCCCACCGGGGCCAGGTGGAAGGTGTCGCCGACACCCATCCGCTGGGCCGCCGCCTTCAGATGCACGTCGGACGGCGTCATGGTCGGGTTCAGCCGGACGCCGAGCATGCGCCGGGCCTGGTCGTAGTACGGCTTCAGCTCCTCCTGCCAGTCGGTGATGTCCTTCCACTGCGGGTCCTCGAAGAAGGCCTTCGGCGGTACGTAGAGGGTGTTGGCGTAGTTCAGCGAGCCGCCACCGACGCCTGCGCCGGCCAGCACCATCACGTTGCCCAGCAGGTGGATGCGCTGGATGCCGTAGAGGCCGAGTTTCGGGGCCCAGAGGTAGTTCTTGAGGTCCCAGGAGTTCTTGGGGAGGGTCTCGCGGGTGTAGCGGCGGCCGGCTTCCAGGACACCTACGCGGTAGCCCTTCTCGGTGAGGCGGAGGGCGGTGACGGAACCGCCGAAGCCCGAGCCCACCACGATGACGTCGTAGTCGTAGGTGTCCTGTGGCACATGCTCTCCTCGTCGAGAACGGGTTGGGCGAACGGGAGTCGGCTAGCGGAAGCGGAATGCCTTCATCAGGCGCAGGCTCCGGCTCATGAAGGCCGCGTACTTCTGGTCGTCCATCCCCAGCGACGGCGCCATCGGCAGCAGCCGCTGCTGAGCGACCGTCTGCGCCTCCGTGTACTTGAGGATGCCCTCGGAGCCGTGGCGGCGGCCGAGGCCGGAGTCCTTCATGCCGCCCATCGGGGACTGGACGCTGCCGTAGGCGGGCGCGTAGCCCTCGTTGACGTTGACCGTGCCGGTACGCAGGCGGGCGGCGACCTCGCGGCCGCGCCGGGAGTTGGTCGTCCAGACCGAGGAGTTGAGGCCGTACGGCGTGGCGTTGGCGCGCTCGACCGCCTCGTCGTCGGAGGAGAAACGGTAGATCGACACGACCGGGCCGAAGGTCTCCTCCTCGCACACCGCCATGGAGTCCTCCACGCCGTCGAGGATGGTGGGCTCGAAGAAGTACGGGCCGATGTCCGGGCGAGCGGTGCCGCCCGCCACCACCTTGGCGCCCTTCGCCACGGCCTCCTCCACATGCCGTGCCACGGTCTTCAGCTGGCGCTCGCCCACCAGCGAGCCCATGTCGGCGCCGTAGGCCAGGGAGTTGCCGAGCCGCATGGCCCGGGTGCGGGCGGCGAAGCGCTCCAGGAAGGCGTCGGCGACCGACTCGTGGACGTACAACCGCTCGATGGAGATGCAGAGTTGGCCCGCCGAGGAGAAGCAGGCGCGTACGGCTCCGGCGGCGGCCTTCTCGATGTCGGCGTCGTCCAGCACCAGCATGGCGTTCTTGCCGCCGAGTTCGAGGGAGACGCCGACCAGGCGGGCGGCGGCGCCCTGGGCGACCTCGCGGCCGGTGCGGGTGGAGCCGGTGAAGGAGACGTAGTCGGCGTGCCGCACCACCTCCGGGCCGACCACCGGGCCCTCGCCGAGCACCACCTGGAAGACGCCCTCGGGCAGGCCGGCCTCGATCAGCAGGTCACGCGCCCAGAGCGCGGTCAGGCAGGTCTCGGTGTCCGGCTTCATGACCACCGCGTTGCCGGCCACGAAGGCGGGCAGCGCGTCGCCGACGGACAGCTCCAGGGGGTAGTTCCAGGGGGCGATCTGGCCCACGACCCCGCGCGCGTGGCGCAGTTCGGTGACCTTCGTGAGGGTGGGGATGGCGCCGGTGTGCCGCTTCGGCTTCAGATAGGCGGCGGCCCGGCGGCCGTAGTGGCGGGCCGCGACGGCGACGGCCTGCACCTCCTCGTGCGCGTGCAGCCGGGCCTTGCCGGTCTCCAGCTGGATGAGGTCGAGGACCTCGGCCTGCCGCTCCAGCATCAGGTCGTGGAAGCGCAGCAGGACGGCGGCCCGCTGCCCCACCGGGGTCTTCTCCCACACGGCCTGCGCGGTACGGGCGGCCTGGAAGGCCTTCTGTACGTCCTCCGGGGTGGACTCGGGCAGGTCGGCCAGCTTCTCGCCGGTGAACGGGGTGTGGTTGGCGGTCCGGCCGGAACCGGCCACGCCCTTGGTGAGCCGGGCCACCAGTTCCGGGGTGACCACGTCGGCGGCGGTGCGGGCGCCCTCGGGGGCGGGCGCGAGGGGGTTGGTACCGGCGATGTCCGAGGCCTGCGTGTCCGTCATGAGGCGCAGGGTATGCCGGAGCGAAGCCTTTGTGTACCCGTCGGTAACGGGGATTCACGGAGTGCTCACACGCCGCCAGTGATCACTGGCAGTGAATGTGCTGATCAGGGCGTTGACGGTCGACCGAACAGAACGATCATTCGAGTCCGGCTTTTTTCGCCAGCAGCAGGCCGAGCGCGGTGCGGGGGGTGCGGCGACGGGGATCGGGGGAGGGTACGACCTCGGGAGCGGGCGCCGGTCGCGCCGTTTCCAGCTCCGGCTCCGGTACGACGGGGAGCCCGAGGTAGTCCTGGAGCGCCGCCGTGACCTGCGCCGCGTCGGGGCGGGCCGCCGGCTCGTCGGCCTGCAGCCGGTCCAGCAGCGGGCCGAGCGCGCCCAGCCGTACCGGGTCGGTGTCCTCGGCGTCTTCCCCCACCGCGGCCCGCAGCAGCGCGCCCAGGGACCACAGGTCGGAGGCCGGTCCGGCGCCGGGGCCCGCGGCGCGCTCGGGGGCGACGAATCCGGCGGGCGCGTCCGCCGGGTGGCCGTCGCCGGTCCCGAAGTCGGTGACGACCACCCGTCCCGTGCCGGACTCCAGCAGGACGTTGGCCGGTTTGACGTCCCGGTGCACGATGCCGACGGCGTGCGCGGCGCGCAGGGCGCCGAGCACCGCGAGCCCGATCCGGGCGGCCTCGACGGGCGGCAGCGGCCCGCGCCGCAGCACCTCGCGCAGCGACTCGCCCTCCACCAACTCCATGACGATCCACGGGACATGGCCCTCGGTGACGACGTCCAGCACCGTGACGGCGGACGGGTGGCTCACCCGGGCGGCCGCCCTGGCCTCCGTGTACAGCCGGTGTGCGATACGACGGCTGTCCTCGTCGTCGGCCGGATCGCCGGGCAGCAGCGGCTCCTTGAGGGCGACCTCGTCGGCCCCTTGCTCGTCCCGGGCCCGCCACACCGTTCCGGTCGGCCCGGACCCGAGACGCCCGGCGAGCCGGTAGCGGCCACCGATCAGACGTACGCCGGGCGGGTGTTCGCCGTCTCCAGTCATGCCACATGAGTACCGTGCGCACCACGCCGTTGTCGAAGCGGGCGGTCAGCGTCCCTTTTCGGATGCGGACGGTTCAGGCGGCCCACCGGTGAAACGTGAACCCCCGGGCCGCCTTCCGCACCTCCACCGCCCCTCCCCCGCCGGCGAAGTGGGCCGGCACGACCAACTCCCGTTCGGCCGCCGCCCGTTCCAGCACCCGCTGCCGGGTGGTGGCCGCCTGCCGCGGATCGAGGCAGAAGCAGCTGCTGCACTCGGGGCGCAGGATCTGCACCGGACTGTGCAGCAGATCCCCGACGAACACCGCCCGCTCACCGCGGGACTCGACCCGCAGCACGGAGGAGCCCGGCGTATGGCCGGGGGCGGACTCCAGCACGAGGTGTGCGTCGATCCGGTACGTGTCCTCCCACCGGACCGCCTGACCGGCCCGGTGCACCGGGGCCACGCTGTCCTCGTACAGCAGCCGGTCGGCCACGCGCGCCCCGCCCCCGTACCCGCCCTCGGGCCCGAAGTGGCGGTCGTCGGCGGCCGGGAGGAGGTACCGGGCACGCGGGAAGGCGGGCACCCACTCGCCGTCCACAGCCTGGGTGTTCCAGCCGACGTGGTCCGCGTGGATGTGGGTGTTGACGACGACGTCCACCGCGCCGGGATCCACCCCGGCCGCGCGCAGCCGCCCCGGCAGATCGCCGGGACGGCGGTGGAACATCGGCAGGCCGGGCCGCTCCCGGTCCCGGCCCACACCCGTGTCGACCAGCACCGTCCGCCCGGCGCTGCGCACCACCCAGGTCTGCAGCGCCGATACGGCGAGATCGGCGCCGGGCTCCCAGTGCCCGGGGGCGAGCTGGTCCTCGTACTCCTGCCACAGCCCGGGACCGCAGTCCGGGACGAGCTGCCGGGCGGACGCGATAGGCCCCTGCCATTCGACGATGCGCAGGACCTCGACGTCCCCGATCAGAAACCTCTGCACGCTCTCTTCGGTCATACCTCCACGCTAGGAGCCGGGTGTGAGCGTTCCAATGCTCGATCGCCTCGACCGGATACGCTGGTGTCTCATGGACGTCGTCAGTGATGCCATCTCGGCCGTCCGGGTGGGGCGGCCCTCTTCCAGCCTGCTGCGGGTGCGCGGCGACTGGGCGGTGCGGCTGGTGCCGTACGAGGGCGCGGGTTTTCATGTCGTGCTGGGCGGCGCCTGCACCCTGCTGCCGGACGACGGCGAAGGCACGCCGGTGCCGCTGGGGGCCGGGGACGTGGTGCTGGTGCCGCACGGGGCCGGGCATGTGCTGGCGGACCGGGCGGCGGGCCCGGAGGCGGCGCGCCGGGCCCGCCCCCTGGAAGAGGTGCGGGACACCGATCTGTCCCTCCCCGGAACCGGGCCCGAGGTACGGCTGCTGTGCGGCAAGTACCGCCTCGACCGCAGCCGGACCCACCCCCTGCTCGCCGAACTGCCCGAGGTGGTGCGGCTGCCGGCCGGCGACGCGGACTGCCCCGAACTGCGCTCGGCGGTGGACCTGCTGGCCCGGGAACTGGACGCGGACGCCGGCCGTCCCGGCGCCAGCCTGGTGCTGCCCGGCCTGCTGGACCTGCTGCTGGTCTACATGATCCGCGCCTGGGCGGCCCGCGCCCGGACCGCCGGATCGCCTGCCGCCCGGACCGGCAGCTGGCCCGCCGCCCTGGCCCACCCGGCGACGGCGGCGGCCCTGCACGCCCTGCACTCCGACCCGGCAGCGCCCTGGACGAACGACCTGCTGGCCGCCCGCGCGGGCGTCTCCCGGGCCACCCTGTCCCGCCGCTTCACCGCCCTGGTCGGCCGCCCGCCGATGGCGTATCTGACCTGGTGGCGGCTGACCCTGGCGGCGACCCGGCTGCGCGGCTCCGACGCGCCGCTCGCGACGGTGGCCCGCGAGACCGGGTACGGCAGCCCGTACGCCCTCTCGCACGCCTTCAGCCGGGAGTTCGGGATCACCCCGGGCCGCTACCGGACCCTCGGCACCTCACCCGAACCGGTCACGAAGCCGTGACCGAGAAGGTGTCGAGGGCCACGTCGAAGTACTCCCGCGCCTCGCGCACCTTCCCGACCGGCGCCGACACCCACACGTCGTACAGCCGCCCGGACTCCTCCCAGCACAGGTCGTACGTGTGCCGCGGGCCCTCGGCCGCGCTGAAGCCGTCCCAGGTGAACTCCCAGAGCGCGGCCGGGTGTCCGGCGTGCGTGGTGCGGGTGATCCGGCCGTCGTGGTAACCGGGGTTCGTGTGCGGGCCCTCGGCCGCCGACCGCTCCATCGCGCCCTGCGGGCCGCCCGGTTGGGCCACCGTGACCTTGATGCCGAGCCGGAAGGTCTCCCCCGGAGAGAGGTAGAAGACGCGCTCGCCCTGCGGGCTGCGGGTGAAGTCCCCCGGTACGGCGAGGGAGAAGCCGGCCGGGTCTCGGGCGGTGCGGTAACCGGAGGGTGCGGTACGGGAGTTGGTATCCGTCGGGCGGGGCGAGGGCGAAACAGGGCTCGTGCCGGTGCCGGTCGCCGGGGACGTCGCCGTACCGCCGGGGCTGCCGCCGCCCCCGGCATCGTCGCCGCGCAGCAGCAACGCCGCCGACACGCCCGCCCCGGCCAGCGCGGCGACGAGCACCGCAGCGATCAGCACCCCGCGCGTGGCGGCCCGGGGTGGCGAGCCGGCCGGCGGCGCGGACTCGGCGGGCGGGAGCGAGGTGCCGTGCGGAAGGTCCGGCTGGGTCGGCGAGTAGGGCGCGGCGGCCCCCGGCGGCGTACGGCTCTCCGTACGTCCGCCTGCGGTACGGCTCCCTGTACGGCCGCCTGCCGCCCCGGACCTGGTCGTACGGCCCCCGCCGATCCGGTGGTGCCCGCGCCCGCCGCCCGCCGTACCGGCCGTACCCGGCGCCTCCGGTGTCCGTCCCGTCTCCAGGTACGCGAGCAGCATCTGCTCGGCGTCGGCCGCGCCGAGGCGGCGGTCGGGGTCGCGTTCCAGCAGGCCCCGTACGACGGGCAGCAGCGGCTCGGCCTCGGCGGGTGGCCGGATCTCGGCGGCGACGACGGCGTGCAGGATGCCGCCGATCGAGTCGCGCCGGAACGGCGAGGCGCCGCTGAGAGCCGTGCACAGCAGCGCGCCGATCGACCACAGGTCGGACTCCGGCCCGGTGCGCACCCCCGACATCCGCTCCGGCGCGGTGTACTCGGGCGAGCCGACGAAGGAACCCGTCTCGGTGAGCGTGGTGGCGCCCGCGACCTGCGCGATGCCGAAGTCGGTGAGCACGACCCGGCCGGTGCCGGACTCGATCAGCACGTTCGCGGGCTTGATGTCCCGGTGCAGCACCCCCGCCTCGTGCGCGGTGTGCACGGCGCTGAGCAGGGCGATGCCGATGCGCGCGGCCTCGGCGGCGTCGGCCGGCCCGTCCCGGGCGATCCGGTCGGCGAGCGAACCGCCCTCGACCAACTCCATGACCAGGTACGGCCGTTCGTCCTGCTCCACGACGTCGTGCACGACGATGATGTGCGGATGCCGCAGCTGGGCGACCGCCCGCGCCTCACGGAAGGTACGGTCCCGGCGGCGGCGGGTGTCGTCGTCCGGGAGCGAGTCGTCCGGGAGGAGTTCCTTGACCGCGACCAGGCGCCCGAGCAGCTGGTCGCTCGCCCGCCACACGACGCCCATGCCGCCGCGCCCGATGCGTGCCTCCAGGCGGTAACGGCCCGCGATCACCCGGAAGTCGGCGCCCTCGGTCCCCATGCGCCCCATCATGCCGCACCGGACCCATGCGCTCCGGGACACCGATCGGCCAAGCCGGGGCGCTCAACCAGCGTTTTCGGCCGTATCAGCCGTTGGCCGGCTGCTGCCAGCTCTGCAGCACCCACTTGAACTGCTTGCTGGTCTTCGCCCAGTCCCCGGCCGGCGTCGACATGTAGATGGCGTACTCGATGCCCGCGCGCGAGTAGTACGTCTCCTCGATGGCGTGCCGCGGACCGGGGACGTACGGCGGGTCCTTCTTCAGCGCGGTCCAGGTGTACTCCCACTGCGCGCCCTTGCGGTCGCGGTAGATGTTCTCCTGCATCTGCACTTGCTTGTAGCCGACCAGCCGCTGGAGCTGCTGTTCCAGGTCCTGCTGGTGCTGGAGGGGGGTCGCGAAGTCCGGGGAGCTGTCGATGGCGATACGGACGAAGTGCAGGCCGCCGTCCGGGCTGTAGTCGATCTGCTTGAGGGGGCCCTGGACCTCGTAGACCTTCCGCTTCCAGCCCTTGGGCAGCGAGAGGGTGAAGCCGAGCGGGTCGTGATAGGTCTGCCAGCTGTCCGGGACCGTGCCGTCGGAGCCCGGCGTGCCGGTGTCGCTCGCGGAGGGTGACGTGGCCGGGCCCGCACCGCCGCTCGCGGAGGTGCCGCTCCCCGTTCCGCCCCACTCCTGGAAGGCGACCGCCGCACCACCGCCGAGCACGGCGGCTGCCGCGACGACGAGGACGAGGCTGCGCAGCCGGCGCCGGGGGCGGGGGCGTGCCTTCGCCGCACCCCGGCCCGCGGGTCCGGATGGTGTGGGCTGCACGGGCGGTGTGGGCGCCACGGCCGTCGGCCCGGTCGCCGTACGGCCCATGCCCGAGGACACGTCCGTGCCGTAACCGGTCGCGGAGGTGCCGTAACCCGACCCGGTGTGCACACCTGAGCTCTGGGTCGGGACGAAGGCCTGTGCCGCGCTCGGCCGGCGGCCCTCCGCCGCCTCGGCGAGCATCTGCTCCGCCTCCTCCGCGCTGGGCCGCTGAGCGGGCTCCTTGCGCAGCAGGGCGGCTATGACCGGGCCGAGCGCACCGGCGTGGCGCGGTTCGGTGGCTTCCTCCTCGACGACCGCCTGCATGGTGCTGAGCGGCGAGGTGCGGCGGAACGGGGAACGGCCCTCGACCGCTGTGTACAGCGTGGCACCGAGCGCCCACAGGTCCGAGGACGGGCCCGGGTCGTGGCCGCGCACCCGCTCGGGCGCGAGGTAGTCGACCGAGCCGACGACCTCCCCGGTGCGGGTGATGGTGGTGTCGCCCTCGATCTGCGCGATGCCGAAGTCGGTGAGCAGGACCCTGCCGTCCCGGCCGAGGAGCACGTTGCCGGGCTTGACGTCCCGGTGCAGCACCCCGGCGGAGTGCGCGGCGCGCAGCGCCCGCAGCACCCACAGCCCTATGCGAGCGGCCTCCGACGGCTCCACTCGCCCCCGCTCCTTGACCGCGTCGGCCAGCGAGTTGCCCTCGACCAGCTCCATCACGATCCAGGGGCGGCCGTCGTGTTCGAGGACGTCGTGCACGGTGACGACGGCGGAGTGGTTGATGCGCGCGGCGGCGCGCGCCTCGGCCCGGGTGCGGGCGAGCAGCACGGCCCGGTCGCCGTCGGAGACGTAGAGGGCGGCGGTCAACTCCTTGACGGCGACCGTCCGGTGGAGCACCTCGTCGTGGGCGCGCCACACCCGGCCCATGCCGCCGCTGCCGATGGAATCGGCGAGCCGGTAGCGGCCCGCTATGAGCAGGCCCTGCATCTGATTCACGTTGCCCCGCAATGCTCTTGACAGGGTCAGACTAAGGACCGGCTACCCCGCAGGGAACAAGCGGGGTACCAAGGTGACAGCACTGTGACGCTTGTCCCCGCCCTCGTGCACAGGGCGCTCAACCGGTGTAGCGGTACGTCGCGGTCGCCTGCTCGTACAGCCGCGTCACCTCGTCCCGCTGGGACTCCGGACCACGGACCTGGATGACGTGATAACGGCCGTTCAGCAGGATCGCCATGTTGCGCACGAACAGGTCGCGCCCCTGCCCGTCGGTCCAGGTGAACTGCCCCTCGGCCATGGTCCGTCCGCCCACCTCGATGGTCCGCAGCCCGGTGGCCGTGGCCCAGCTGGAGTCCCGGTACGGCTGGAGTTCGCTCTCCTTGTCCCGCTGGTAGCCCATGGGGTCGCTGCCGTAGGTGGCGGCGCTGTCCCTTCCGGGTACGACGACGAGCTCGAAGTTCCCGTGCGCGTAGACGATCTGCCCGCTGCCGTTCTTGGGCGTGCGGTCCCATCCCTTGGCGACGGCGATCCTGAAGCCGGCGGGGTCGGTGCGCAGGGTGAACCCGTCGGCGACGGAGGAATCGCCGCCGGTCTGTGTCTCGGTGGTGTCGGTGCCGGGTGCGGACGCGGAAGGGCCGCCGTCCGCGGACTGCCCGGAGGACGGCTGCTGGGTGCGGGAGGGAGCGGCGCTCACCTCCCCCGCGCTGCCGGTACGGTCACCGCCCGTCGCGCCGTTGCCTCCCTGCTTCGGCATGAACAGCATCGCGTAGGCGATCGCGCCGGCCAGGAGAAGCAGGATCAGCAGAAGCAGGGTCCGGCCGAGACTGCGCGGCGACCGGGCCTCGTCCCGGGCTCGCTCCCGGTCCCGCTTGTGCCGTCCGTGCGGCGACTGGGCCTCCGCCGCCCTGGTACGCCGGCGCCGCAGTCGCACCAGCTCGCCGCGGCGCCGGACGATGGGCAGCCGGCGCGGGTCGGCGGGTGGGACGGGCACCACGTGCGTACCGGCGTCGGGCTCGGGTGCGGACCGCACCAGCGAGCGCAGCCAGCCGTTCAACTCCTCGAAGTCGAGCCGCTCGGTCGGATCCTGCCGCAGCAGCGACTCCACGACCGGCCGCAGCGGACCGCACTCCTCGGCGAAGGCGGGTGGCTCGGCGCACACCAACTGCACGAGTTCGGCGGTGGACTCCTCGGGATAGGGCGCGTGCCCCTGCACGGACCGGAACAACAACGCCCCAAGCGCCCACAGATCAGTGGCGGGCCCGATGGGCGCCGCCAACTGCCAGTTCTCGTGTACGGGCCCGGCCTGCTCCGGCGCCCACCGCTCGGTCACGGGCCCGACAACGGTCATCCGCACCTGCCGAGCCCGCTCAGCCGCCAACGGGTTCGCAGGACCGCGCCGAGGACCGGCAAGACCGGCGGGAGCGTCCCAACGGGAGCGGGCGGGGGCTTGTGGGAGCTCCGGGACATGGGGAGGCGTGCCCTGGCCGGGGAGGAGGGGGCCGGCGCCGGAGTGGGGGGTTGGGGGCTGACCGGGTACGGGCGGGGCGTACGGGTCCCCCGGGGGCAGCGCGGGACCGGCGTGGGGGGCTGCGGCCGGCCCCAGAGAGTCCGGGCCCGTGCGGTGGGCCGGAGCCTGGCCCGGTACGGACGGGTGGTGCGGGTGGTCGCCCGAGGGCAGCCCAGGGCGCTGGGTGGCGCCGTCCAGGGGTGGAGCGGTGCGGGGTGAGGCGCCGTGCCAGGGGGTGCCCTGTACGCCGTACGGGTCGGCGATCCGGCCGGGCGGTGTCGTGCCCGGTCCGCCGGGGTACGGCGGCTGCGCCGTGGCGTCGGCCCGGCCCGCACCGGTGTCGCCCTCCGCGGGCGGGCGGGCGCCGGGCAGCGCGGGGTGGGTCTCCTGCACCCGGGCGGCGGCACGCGCACCCGCGCGGTACGCCGCGATGGCCCCGGCGCGGGCGGCACGGATGTCCGCCCCACTCGTCCCACTCGTCCCACCCGCCCCGCTCTCCAGCGCCCGCTGCCCCGTCGGACCGCCGACCACACCGGGCCCGTCGGACGCACCGTTCGCACCGGGCAGCCCTCCGGCCGCCCTCGCCTGGATCGCGGCCCGGCGCGCGGCCTCAGGGTCGATGTCCGCGGACGGAACACCGCCGGCCGCACCGAGGGAGGACACGCCGACTCCCTGACCACCGGCCGACGTACCGCCGGCGCCGGGGGCCGTCTCGTCCGCCTCGTCGTCCTGCCCCGGCACCGGGTCGTACCCGCACAGTGCCTCCTCCGCCGCGCCGACCGCGAGGCCGGTCAGCAGGACGCGGCCGTCCTCGCAGACAAGGACGGTGCGGGCGGTGATGTTGCGGTGCACCCAGCCGTGGGCGTGCAGTACCCGGAGTGCCATGAGCACGTCGGAGGCGACCTCGGCCGCCCGGTACGGCGACAGCGGCTGTTCGGCGAGGAACGCGGACAGCGGACGCGCGGCCACCCACTCGCTGACGATCCACAGGGACCCGCCCTCGGCGAACACGTCGAAGACCTGGTCCAGCCGGGGATGGTCGGGGATCCGGGCGGCAGCCTGCGCGGCCTCCACAGCGCGTCGTACGGCCGGGTCGGCGGGGCGGCGCGTCGCCGTACGGGCATCCGGCGTCACCCGCCGCCCCCCGCGCTCACGCGCCGTGAACCCCTCCGGCAGCCCCTCCGCGTCGAGCACCTCGGCCTCGACGACCTCGGGCAACGGCACCTGCCGGACGAGGACTTCCTGTCCGCTGTAGGTGTCGAAGGCGCGGGTCTCGGTGAGTTCGTACTCGTCGGACGGCGGCAACGGCAGGCGGTAGCGGTCGGCGAGCACCCGACCCGCGTAGTCGTCCACGTTGCCTCCCCCGGCCGCCCGGTTGGTCACATCCGTTCGCCTCACGACCCGTTTCGCACAGACATGCGGCTGCGTACGGTCCGCAACCATTCACGATACGTGCCGGAGGCAACCCGCATTGAGCGGATGCCGGAATGTGACGCCTAAACCACCGTGCGGTGACTACGACTTGGGCGTGAAGGAGGCCGTCAGCGTCTTCCAGGTGTCCTCGCGCAGCGCGCTGCCCCAGTCCGCCGCCTTCGCGGTGTACATCAGCCCGTAGCCGAGATGGCCGTTGACGACGAAACCCCGGTCGACGGTGCGGTACTCGGTGCCGCCCTCGACGTAGGTGAACTCCCAGTCGGCCGTGTTCCAGCCCCGGTAGTCCACCTTCTCGATGCGGACCTTCTGGTAGTGGGAGCGCACCATGTAGCGCTCCTGGTTCTCCCAGTCCGCCACCGGGTCGTCCTTGGGCGTGCTCGTCCAAGCGACCAGCAGCCTCTGCCCGTCGGGCCCGGTGTAGCGGTCACCCGCGTCGTCGCTGGACTTGTACGACCAGCCCTTGGGTAGCCCGATCGAGTAACCCTGGCCGCCCTTGCGGGTGGACACCACCGGCGCGGAGCCGGCGGCGGACGGGCTCGCGCTCCCGTCGGGCTTGGTGTTCGCCGCCGAAGGGGTACCGGCGGACGACGAAGTCGCCCCGCCCGTCCGCGCCGCGCTGCCCGCGCTCCGGTCCTCCTTGGCGGACGCGCTCGCCGTGCTCCTGGCCCCGCCGTTGTCGTCCTTGCCGCCGCCGTTGAGGGCGATCGCCAGGACCGTGCCGAGCACCGCGAGGACGACCACCACGGCGATGATCACCAGCGTGCGCTTGGGCACCACATCGGTCAGCGGCGCCCTCGGCACCGGCCGCGGCGGCAGGTCCAGGTCCGGCGGCGGAACCACCGGCCAGCCGGAACTCGGCTTGGTCGGGCTGGAGTTCGGCCCACCCGCGGCGGCGGAAGCCGAACCGGCCGACCTCGCACCGGGTACGACACCCGAACCCCCGGTCCCACCGGGAGCGGCGGGTCGCACCCCACCGGCGACGGAACCGCCCACGCCCGCCGAACGGCCCGTACCCGACGCACCGCTCGTGCCCGCCGGGCCACCGGCCGCAGGAGCCGTACCCGCGTCCCCAGCGCTCTTCGCGCGCGTCCCCGACCCGGCCGTGGCGGCCCCCGCCGCCTTGCGAACCGAACGCAGCGCGCCGCGCAGCTTCTCCCCGGCCTCCTCGCCCCGCCTGCCCTCGGCCGGACCGGGCTGCGCGGGCAGCGGAACGACCCGGGTCTCGTCCATCGGCTCCGGCTCGGGCGCGTGGATGACCTGGTTGAACATGGCCCGGGCGCGGGCGTCGTCGAGCCGCTCGGCCGGGTCCTTGGTGAGCAGGCCGTAGATGACGTCCCGCAGCGGGCCCGCGTTCTTGGGCTCCTCCAGCGGCTCGGTCATCACCGCGGTGAGCGTGGCGATCGCCGACCCCTTGTCGTACGGCGGCGTGCCCTCCACCGCCGCGTACAGCAGGCCGCCGAGCGACCACAGGTCGGCCGCCGGGCCCGGCTTGTGGCCGCGGGCGCGTTCCGGGGAGATGTAGGAGGGGGCGCCGACGAGCATGCCGGTGGAGGTGATGGACGGGTCGCCCTCGACCTGGGCGATGCCGAAGTCGGTGAGCACGACCCGGCCGTCCTCGGCGATGAGCACGTTGGACGGCTTCACGTCCCGGTGCAGGATGCCCTCGCGGTGCGCGGAGCGCAGCACGTCGAGGACGGCGAGCCCGACCTCGGCGGCGCGCCTGGGCGCCAGCACGCCGTCCTCGCGGATGACCTCGGCGAGGGACTTGCCCTCCACCAGCTCCATGACGATCCACGGCCGGTCGTCCTCGTCGACCACGTCGAAGACCGTCACCGCGCTGTTGTTGCGGATCCGGGCGATCGCCTTGGCCTCGCGCAGGGTGCGCGTGATCAGGCGTCGCTTCTCCTCCTCGTCGATGTTCGACGGGAACCGCAGCTCCTTGACGGCCACCGTCCGGCCCAGGGTCTCGTCCTCGGCCCGCCACACCGTGCCCATGCCGCCGCGGCCCAGGACGTCCCCCAGCCGGTACCGCCCGGCGAGGAGACGACGCTCGCTCTTGTCCTGACGAGTCTCCTGACGAGAAGTGCCCGCCCGCTCCGCCTCCGACATGCGTCCCCTCATGCAACCCGCCCTGACAGAGCCTCCATTGTCTCTCACCCGACAAGTGGCCGACGCCCAGGGTGCCTCCCTGAAGTGGCCGTTCCGCTTATCGGGACGATGGCCTGCAAAAGGACCGAAGCCACGGCCGCAGCCGCCCCCTTGACTCCGCTTCAGGCCGTTTTCCGGCCCTGGCGGCGTTACAGCGGCACGATGTCCGGCGCCCCCAGCCGGGCCGCGTCCGCCGTCAGGTCGTCGGGCTGGAGCTGGGACTCGCGCTCGGCCTCCACCCGCTTCTCGTAGTGCTGGACCTCGCGCTCGACATGGTCCTTGTCCCAGCCGAGGACCGGCGCCATCAGCTCGGCGGCCTCGCGGGCGCTGCGGGTGCCCCGGTCGAACGTCTCGATGGATATACGGGTACGGCGGGTGAGCACGTCGTCCAGGTGACGGGCGCCCTCGTGCGAGGCTGCGTAGACCACCTCGGCGCGCAGGTAGTCGTCGGCGGCCTGCAGCGGCTCGCCCAGGGCGGGGTCGGCGGCGACGAGGTCCAGGACCTCCTCGGCCAGGGAGCCGTACCGGTTCAGCAGATGCTCGACGCGGGCCACGTGCAGCCCGGTGCGGGCGGCGACGCGCGCTCGCGCGTTCCACAGCGCCCGGTACCCCTCCGCGCCCAGCAGCGGGGTCTCCTCGGTCACGCACTCGGCGACGCGCGTGTCCAGGCCGTGCACCGCCTCGTCGACGGCGTCCTTCGCCATCACCCGGTACGTGGTGTACTTGCCGCCCGCGACGACCACGAGCCCCGGCGCCGGGTGGGCGACCGTGTGCTCGCGGGACAGCTTGCTGGTGGCGTCGGACTCCCCGGCGAGCAGCGGGCGCAGACCGGCGTAGACGCCCTGGACGTCGTCGCGGCCGAGCGGCACCGCGAGCACCGAGTTGACGTGATCCAGCAGGTAGTCGATGTCGGCGCTGGACGCGGCCGGGTGGGCCTTGTCGAGGTCCCAGTCGGTGTCGGTGGTGCCGATGATCCAGTGCCGGCCCCAGGGGATGACGAACAGGACGGACTTCTCGGTGCGCAGGATCAGGCCGGTGGTGGAGTGGACGCGGTCCTTGGGCACGACGAGGTGGATGCCCTTGGAGGCGCGGACGTGGAACCGGCCGCGCTCGCCCACCATGGCCTGGGTGTCGTCGGTCCACACACCGGTCGCGTTGACGATCTGCTTGGCGCGGATCTCGTACTCCCCGCCGCCCTCGACGTCCTGCACGCGCGCGCCGACGACCCGGTCGCCCTCGCGCAGGAACCCGGTCACGCGCGCACGGTTGGCGGCTTTCGCGCCGTACGACGCCGCCGTGCGCACCAGGGTGGCCACGAAACGGGCGTCGTCCATCTGGGCGTCGTAGTACTGCAGGGCGCCGACCAGGGCGTCCTTCTTCAGACAGGGGGCGACACGCAGGGCGTGACGGCGGGTCAGGTGCCGGTGCAGGGGCAGCCCCCGGCCGTGCCCGCGCGCCATGGACATCGCGTCGTAGAGCGCGACCCCCGAACCGGCGTACAGCCGCTCCCACCCCTTGTGCTGCAGCGGATAGAGGAACGGCACGGGCTTGACCAGATGCGGGGCGAGCCGCTCGAGCAGCAGCCCGCGCTCCTTCAGCGCCTCCCGTACGAGGGCGAAGTCGAGCATCTCCAGATAGCGCAGCCCGCCGTGGATGAGCTTGCTGGACCGGCTGGAGGTGCCGGAAGCCCAGTCACGGGCCTCGACCAGCCCGGTGGACAGCCCGCGCGTGACGGCATCCAGCGCGGTCCCGGCCCCGACCACTCCGCCCCCGACCACCAGGACGTCCAGCTCCCGCTCCGCCATCGCCGCCAGTGCCTCGGCGCGCTGCTCCGGCCCCAGAGTCGCTGTCCTCACCGCTGCCTCCCGCTGTCGCACACTCGCTCGCGTCGGCCGCACCCGGCGGGCGAAGCCCGGTTCATCCCCTCCTCATGCCCAAATTCTGACCGGCTTGCCCGGGTTCAGCCACCACGGGCTTCCCACCTGTGGACAACTCGCGCACATCCCCGGAAGACACACGAACACAATCACACATAACACTCATATATGTACCTAGTCTGACAGAGCGCTCGCTCATCCTGTCCACAGCGGTTGCGCAACTGTCCCGCTTCGGCTACTGGGAAGGACGGCCTACGCCATGCCCGCAGACCTCGCCGTCATCGGACTCGGTCCCTACGGCTTGCCGCTCGCCCAGGCCGCCGTCGCCGCAGGCATCCCCACCATCGGCTATGCCACCGGTCCCGAGGCGGGCTCGCTCAGCCCCGCCGAGCTGCGCCGGATGCATGCGGCGGGGTTCCGGCCCGGCACCGACCCGGCGCAGCTCGGCCGGGTGCGCACCGCCGTGATCTGCGCGCCGACCCCGCGCGACGCCGACGGCGGGCTCGACCTCGGCCAGGTGGAGGCGGCCGCCCGCACGCTGGCCGAGCGGCTGCGTCCGCACACCACGGTCATCCTGGAGTCCCCCGTGCTGCCCGGGACCACCGAGGAGTTCCTGCGGCCGCTGCTGGAGAAGGGCTCGGGGCTGCGCGCCGGGCGCGACTTCCAGCTCGCCTACTCTCCCAGCCGGGTCGACCCCGGCAACCGCGACCACACCCCCGCCGGCACCCCCAGGGTCATCGGCGGCCTCACCCCCGCCTGCACCGAGTCGGCCGCCGCCTTCTACGGCCGGCTCACCGACAAGGTGGTCCGCGCTCGCGGGCTGCGCGAGGCGGAGACCGTCCAGCTGCTGGAGACCAACTTCCGGCACGTCAACATCGCGCTCGTCAACGAGATGGCCGTCCTCTGCCATGAGCTGGGCGTCGATCTGTGGGACGTGATCCGCTGCGCCGAGACCAAGCCCTTCGGCTTCCAGGCGTTCCGCCCCGGACCCGGCGTCGGCGGGCACGGCGTCCCGCAGGATCTGAGCGGGCGGGCCAGCCGTGGACTGCGCATGGTGGAGCTGGCCCAGCAGGTCAACCACCGCATGCCCCGCTACGTCGTCCAGCGCGCCGCCACCCTCCTCAACGAGCACGGCAAGTCCGCCCGGGGCGCGCGCGTGCTGCTGCTCGGCGTCACCTACAAGGCCGACCTCGCCGATCTGCAGGGCACTCCGGCCCAGGAGATCGCGATCCGGCTGATGGAGCTGGGCGCCTCGGTGAGCTACCACGACCCGTACGTGCCCGCGTGGAGCGTCCTGGACCGCCCGGTCCCGCGCGCGGACTCGCTCTACGAGGCGGCCGCCGACGCCGACCTGACGATCCTGCTCCAGCAGCACCGCACGTACGACCTGCAGGGGCTGTCGGTGAAGGCCCAACTGCTGCTGGACACCCGCGGCGCGACCCCGACGGGAGCGGCCCAGCGGCTCTGATCTCGGCGCAATAACCACGCCGCCCGGGCCACCGGCAATGAGCCCGGTCTGTTTACGCCGACCGCGCACACCGTTGTCAACCGGCACTATCAGGGCGAGCAGTGCGGAACAACCGTCATCCAGAAGACCTCTGACCAAGGGAAGACCACCCTGACCATGTCTGTTCAGAAGTCCGTGACCACGAAGTGGAGCGCCACCGCGACGATCACAAATCGAGGCGTATCCGCTGTACGACGTTTATGGCTTCAACGAAACCAGCGCCGTCGACGGAAAGAAGATTGGCAACGGGCGGGTTCTGAAGCCGGTCGGCGTCTGCTTCAACCAGTGGAACAGCTGACCATGGTGGGATCCACGCAACTCAATTCACCCTCATAGGGATTGCGTTTTCCTCACCAGTTCACACATTCGAAGTGCCTCGGGTGCGGCGCCGGCCCCCACCCGAGGCACTTCGGCGTCAGTGGCCAGAAGCGCGAGGTTCACGCCGCCCCTGGGCGAGTACCACTGCTGCTGGGCACCTGGAGTACCGAGCACGGACTCCGAGCCCCGGTCACGAAAGGGAAACAGCCGCGGCGTTGTCGTCCCCGGCTGTTAATCTCCCCCGGACTCGCCACACACGCGTGTGCCGGGTGCCTTCCGTTTCCGTTCTTCACCTGTGTTCCATATCGGGGGATTTCTGTCATGAGCCAGTCAGTGCCGCCACCGCAGCAGCCGCAGCCCGGCCCGGCCGGCCCCAACCCGTACGCTCAGCAGCCCGGGCCGGCCGGGGCGAACCCGTACGCCCAGCAGCCACCCGCCGGTGCGCCGTACCCGCCGCAGCAGGGCGCGTACCCCCAACAGCCGGGCGCCTTCGCGGCACCGCCCGCCCCGCCCGTGCCGGGCAAGAACAACCTCGCCCTCGGCCTGGTCGCCGCGGTCGTCGCCGCCGTGGCGGTCGCCGCGCTCTACGGCGTCGTCATCGGAGCCACCAAGCACGAGATCGGTTATGCCGCGGTGGGCGTCGGCTTCGTCATCGGACTCGCGGCGGGCAAGGCCGGTGGCCGCAACCCCGCCCTTCCGGTGGTCGGCGCCATCCTCGCGCTCGGCTCGGTCTACGTCGGCCAGCTGATCGGCGAGGCCATGATCATTGCGGACTACGTGCACGCGGGCTTCTCCGAGGTCTTCTTCGATCACCTCAGCGTGGTCCAGGAAGCCTGGAAGAAGGACGCCGACCCGCTCACCTTCCTCTTCTTCGCCATCGCCGCGTTCGCCGCGTTCTCCGGCGCCAAGAAGGCCGCCGCGTAACGCCTACGACAACCCGAAGGGCCCGCCCACCGTGCCGGTGGACGGGCCCTTCGTACGTCGGTACGTCAGCGGCGGTGCTGGCTGTCCGCGACCGTCACCTCGACCCGCTGGAACTCCTTCAGCTCGCTGTAGCCGGTCGTGGCCATCGCGCGGCGCAGGGCGCCGAAGAAGTTCATCGAGCCGTCGGGGGTGTGGGACGGGCCGGTGAGGACCTCCTCGATCGTGCCGACCGTGCCCAGGTCGACCTTCTGGCCGCGGGGCAGCTCCTCGTTGACCGCCTCCATGCCCCAGTGGTGGCCCTTGCCGGGCGCGTCCGTCGCGCGCGCGAGCGGGGAGCCCATCATCACGGCGTCGGCGCCGCAGGCGATCGCCTTGGGCAGGTCGCCGGACCAGCCGACGCCGCCGTCCGCGATCACGTGCACGTACCGGCCGCCGGACTCGTCCATGTAGTCCCGGCGGGCCGCGGCCACGTCGGCCACCGCCGTGGCCATCGGGACCTGGATGCCGAGGACGTTGCGCGTGGTGTGCGCGGCGCCGCCGCCGAAGCCGACCAGGACACCGGCCGCGCCGGTGCGCATCAGGTGCAGGGCGGCGGTGTACGTGGCGCAGCCGCCGACGATCACCGGGACGTCCAGCTCGTAGATGAACTGCTTCAGGTTCAGCGGCTCGCTCGAGTGGGAGACGTGCTCCGCCGAGACCGTCGTACCGCGGATGACGAAGATGTCCACGCCCGCGTCCACGACCGCCTTGGAGAACTGGGCGGTGCGCTGCGGGGAGAGCGCGGCCGCCGTGACCACGCCGGAGTCGCGCACCTCCTTGATGCGCGCGCCGATCAGCTCCTCCTTGATGGGCGCCGCGTAGATCTCCTGGAGGCGACGGGTGGCCGCCTCCGCGTCCAGCTCGGCGATCTCGTCCAGCAGCGGCTGCGGGTCCTCGTACCGCGTCCACAGGCCCTCGAGGTTGAGCACGCCGAGGCCGCCCAGCTCGCCGATGCGGATCGCGGTGGCCGGGGAGACGACCGAGTCCATGGGGGCGGCCAGGAAGGGCAGCTCGAAGCGGTAGGCGTCGATCTGCCAGGCGATCGAGACCTCCTTCGGGTCCCGCGTACGGCGGCTGGGGACGACGGCGATGTCGTCGAAGGCGTACGCCCGGCGGCCGCGCTTGCCGCGCCCGATCTCGATCTCAGTCACGTCTCTAGGCCTTTCCCTATGCGTTGCAGCGCTTTCCAGTATCGCCGACAGGTACGACAACGGCGGCCCCGGATGCTCCGGGACCGCCGCCGTACGGGGTTCACGCGCGCGTGGGCGTCACTTCCTGCTGTAGTTCGGCGCCTCGACCGTCATCTGGATGTCGTGCGGGTGGCTCTCCTTCAGACCCGCCGAGGTGATCCGCACGAACCGGCCGTTGGCCTGCAGCTCGGGCACGGTCCTGCCGCCGACGTAGAACATCGACTGGCGCAGACCGCCGACCAGCTGGTGCACGACGGAGGCCAGCGGGCCGCGGTAGGGCACCTGGCCCTCGATGCCCTCGGGGATCAGCTGCTCGTCGGAGGCGATGCCCTCCTGGAAGTAGCGGTCCTTGGAGAACGACTTACGGTCGCCACGGGTCTGCATCGCGCCGAGCGAGCCCATGCCTCGGTACGACTTGAACTGCTTGCCGTTGATGAACAGCAGCTCGCCCGGGGACTCCTCGCAGCCCGCGAGCAGCGAGCCGAGCATCACCGTGTCGGCGCCCGCGACCAGGGCCTTGGCGATGTCGCCGGAGTACTGCAGACCGCCGTCGCCGATGACCGGGACACCGGCCTCCTTGGCGGCGAGCGCGGCCTCGTAGATCGCCGTGACCTGCGGGACGCCGACACCGGCGACCACACGGGTCGTACAGATGGAGCCGGGGCCCACGCCGACCTTGATGCCGTCCGCGCCCGCGTCGACCAGGGCCTGGGCGCCGTCGCGCGTGGCGACGTTGCCGCCGATGACGTCGACGCCGGAGGAGTTCGACTTGATCTTGGCGATCATGTCGCCGACCAGGCGGGAGTGGCCGTGCGCGGTGTCCACGACGATGAAGTCGACGCCGGCCTCGATCAGGGCCTGGGCGCGCTCGAAGGAGTCACCGGCGACGCCGACCGCGGCGCCGACCAGCAGCCGGCCCTCGGAGTCCTTCGCGGCGTTCGGGTACTGCTCGGCCTTGACGAAGTCCTTGACGGTGATCAGGCCCTTGAGGATGCCCTCACCGTCGACCAGCGGCAGCTTCTCGATCTTGTGCTTGCGCAGCAACTCCATGGCCTCGGCGCCGGAGGTGCCGACCTTGGCGGTGACCAGCGGCATCGGGGTCATGACCTCGTGCACGCGGCGGCTGCGGTCGCTCTCGAAGGCCATGTCGCGGTTGGTGACGATGCCGAGGAGCTTCTTGTCGCCGTCGGTCACCGGGACGCCGCTGATGCGGAACCGGGCGCACAGCGCGTCGGCCTCGGCGAGCGTGGCCTCCGGGTGGATGGTGATCGGGTCGGTGACCATGCCGGACTCGGAGCGCTTCACCAGGTCGACCTGGTTGGCCTGGTCCTCGATGGAGAGGTTGCGGTGCAGCACGCCGACGCCGCCCTGGCGGGCCATCGCGATCGCCATGCGGGACTCGGTCACCTTGTCCATGGCGGCGGACAGCAGCGGGATGTTGACCCGCACGTTCTTGGAGACGTACGAGGCGGTGTCGATCTCGTCGGGCGCCATGTCCGACGCGCCCGGCAGCAGCAGCACGTCGTCGTAGGTCAGCCCGAGTGTCGCGAATTTACCGGGCACTCCGTCGACGTTGGCAGTCATGACACCTTCCCCAAATGGCCTTGATCGGTGCGGATGTCCATGCTAACGGGAAGCACCGCTAGCAAATTCCACGGTACGGGGTCGCTTCAGGCTTCGTATGTTCGTACGGAAGCGGGAGCGCGCCTGTTCACGACAGGACGACAGGGGCTACGGCCCAGGGGTGTTACTGCTCGGCGAGCGCGCGCAGACGGCTCAGCGCACGGTGCTGGGCGACCCGGACCGCGCCTGGTGACATTCCCAACATCTGTCCGGTCTCCTCCGCGGTCAAGCCCACGGCGATGCGCAGCAGGAGCAGTTCGCGCTGGTTCTCGGGGAGGTTGGCCAGGAGCTTCTTGGCCCAGGCGGCGTCGCTGCTGAGCAGGGCGCGTTCCTCGGGGCCGAGGGAGTCGTCGGGGCGCTCCGGCATCTCGTCCGAGGGGACGGCCGTGGAGCCCGGGTGGCGCATGGCCGCGCGCTGGAGGTCGGCCACCTTGTGCGAGGCGATGGCGAACACGAACGCCTCGAAGGGGCGGCCGGTGTCGCGGTAGCGCGGCAGGGCGAGCAGGACCGCGACGCAGACCTCCTGGGCGAGGTCCTCGACGAAGTGGCGCGCGTCGCCCGGGAGCCGGGACAGCCGGGTGCGGCAGTAGCGCAGCGCGAGGGGGTGGACGTGGGCGAGCAGATCGTGCGTGGCCTGCTCGTCGCCGTCGACCGCACGATGCACGAGCGCACCGATCGGCCCCTGGGCCGTGCCCGCATCGTCGTCGCGCATCGGTCCATGGTGCCTTGCGGCCGTCCGGTCCGTCGCATCGTGTTCGTGGTTGTGCACCGAAGCGTTATGAGCAGGTGCGCCGGCACTCATCTCCTGCGCCCTCCCCTTCCGCTCGACCGACTCGTCCCCGAGAGACTCCACACCTCAAGGATGCGGCATCCGCGCCGAAACGAGCAGCGCGCGTCCGGCGGGCCGTCCTGCGCACCACCCGCCGACGTGTCCGGCGAGGTCGTACGCCCGGGCCGTACGCGACCCGGCCGCACGTGCCCCGCACCGCGCCGCACGACACCGGCCGCGAGTACTGCGTCCGGGACCGGCGGGACCCCGCCGACCTGGGCCTTGGCGGGCGGCGGTAACGGCCCGGCCGGGCGGGCGACGGCGCCCCGCGCGCGGTGCGCGATGCGGTACGCGATCCCGTTCCCGCGCGCGGCCGGGCAGCCCGCCGACGATCCGGCGCAAACGCCCTCAAGTGTGACCGGGTCCACCCCGCGAAGACGCCTCACCGTGGCTTCCCGGGGCGATCGGGAGGCCCGGCCGGGGATTTCACCGGGGCCCCGAGCACACCGGTACGCCCTCGGCGCCGACGGCAGCACCGAAGGACGTGCGCCCCCAGTCGGCGAACCAGGGCCGATGCACCCCGGGACCGAGCGCGGCGTCGAGGGGTCGTCGCGTTCGTGTCCACGGGCGCACCGGTCCGCGAACGGTTCAGGCGCCGCCGAGGCCGACGGCTGCCGCCGGGGCGGCGGATCCGTCACCGGAGCCGTTCGGCCCGGGGTGTGATGCCCGGGGCGGCGGATCCGTCGTCGGCCCCGGACATGCCGCCCGGCGCCGGCTGGTCCCGCCCGCCCCGCAGGGCCGGGCACCGGCTACCGGACCAGTCCCCAGCGGAAGCCGAGCGCGACCGCGTGGGCCCGGTCCGAGGCGCCGAGCTTCTTGAACAGGCGGCGTGCGTGCGTCTTGACGGTGTCCTCGGAGAGGAACAGCTCGCGGCCGATCTCCGCGTTGGAGCGGCCGTGGCTCATGCCCTCCAGGACCTGGATCTCGCGCGCGGTGAGCGTGGGCGCGGCGCCCATCTCGGCCGAGCGGAGCCGGCGCGGGGCCAGCCGCCAGGTCGGGTCGGCGAGCGCCTGCGTCACCGTGGCGCGCAACTCCGCGCGCGAGGCGTCCTTGTGCAGGTAACCGCGGGCACCGGCGGCGACCGCGAGGGCGACGCCGTCGAGGTCCTCGGCGACGGTGAGCATGATGATGCGCGCGCCCGGGTCGGCGGACAGCAGCCGGCGCACGGTCTCCACGCCGCCCAGACCGGGCATGCGCACGTCCATCAGGATGAGATCGGAGCGGTCGGCGCCCCAGCGGCGGAGGACTTCCTCGCCGTTGGCCGCCGTCGTCACACGCTCGACACCGGGCACGGTCGCCACCGCGCGGCGCAGCGCCTCTCGGGCAAGCGGGGAGTCGTCGCAGACGAGGACGGATGTCATGACCGCCCTCCCCAGCTGATGCGCGTCACCTTGAGCCTCCAGGCTGGTACGGAATCGTCACCTGTGCGGTCGACCGCCTCGGACGCCTGCCCGAGCGCCGGTGTTCTCAACCGCCTCCGCACTCTCAACGACGGTCACTCGAAAGAGTTACGGGGCTGCATGTCGTCATCGGCACTCTACGTGAGGGCCTCGACACGGTGCAGACACGACCAACAGACCCTCAACTTTTCATCACAACCTATGCCCCATTCGGCCGCTTTTCTTCCCGTTTCGGGATGTCCGAGGCTAGATTCGCAATGAGTCATATTTTCATCTCCTTAGACCGGAGATGTACGGTCGTTGGCACCGTATCCGCCCAGAACGGCTACAAGGGGTCACGTAATGGCAGATTTCTCCCGCCTTCCCGGACCGAACGCTGACCTGTGGGACTGGCAGCTGCTGGCTGCCTGCCGCGGGGTGGACAGCTCGCTCTTCTTCCACCCGGAGGGCGAGCGCGGGGCGGCTCGGAGCGCTCGTGAGAACTCGGCCAAAGAGGTCTGTATGAGGTGCCCCGTCCGTGCGGAGTGCGCGGCGCACGCGCTAGCGGTGCGCGAGCCGTACGGCGTATGGGGAGGCCTGACCGAGGACGAGCGCGAAGAGTTGATGGGGCGGGCTCGTAACCGCCTGGTGTCGGCGTCGACCACCAGCGGGGACACCGCCCCGAGTCATTGAAGGAACGTTTCTGCATTCACTCTGTCGGCGGACACGCGCACGCGTGCCCGTGACTCCCGCCGCGGCACCCTCACGCGCGCGTGGCCGCGTCGCCGTGTCCTGCGGCGGTGCCCTGCGGCCCTATCCGCGCCTGGCCGCCCGGGCCAGCTGTTCCAGCGTCGCCGCCACCGCCGGTACCTGAGCCAGGTCGGGCAGGGTGAGGGCGACGATCTCGCGCCGTACCGCCGGTTCCAGCCGTACCGTGCGCACACCCCTCGGCCGTACCGACTCCACCGCCAGCTGCGGCAGTACGGCCACCCCCAGGCCCGCGCCGACCAGGCCGACCACCGCCGGGTAGTCGTCCGTGGCGAAGTCGATGCGCGGGGTGAAGCCGGCCCCCTCGCACACCTCGACCAGCTGGCCCCGGCAGCGCGGGCAGCCCGCGATCCAGGGCTCGTGGGCCAGCTCGCCGATGGCGACGCTCTCCGCGCGCGCGAGGCGGTGCCGCTCGGGCACGAGGGCCACGAGACGGTCCGTCAGCAGGGGCCGTACGACCAGGTCGTCCCAGTCCTCGGCGGCCGCCGCCCCGGCGTAGCGGAAGGCCAGGGCCAGGTCGCAGTCACCCTCGCGGAGCAGCTCGACGGACTTCGGAGGCTCGGCCTCCTCCAGGGAGACGCGGGTGCCGGGGTGGGCGGCGCGCAGGGCGGCCAGGGCGGTGGGGACCAGGGTGGAGCTGCCGCTGGGGAAGGAGACCAGCCGGACCCGGCCGGCGCGCAGGCCGGCGATGGCGGCGACCTCCTCCTCGGCGGCGGTGAGCCCGGCGAGGATGCCGGAGGCGTGTCTGACCAGGGCTTCTCCGGCCTGGGTCAGGCGCATCTCGCGGCAGCTGCGGACCAGCAGCGGGGTGCCGACCGATGTCTCCAGGGCCTTCATCTGCTGGCTGACGGCGGGCTGGGTGCAACCCAGTTCGCGCCCCGCCGCCGAGAAGGAACCGGTGGCGGCGACGGCGCGCAGGACGCGGAGATGGCGGGCCTCGATCACCCTTCGAGCATAAGGCCTGCTTGGGGATGGCGCCGAATATTCGCTCGACGCTTTGAGGTGGGCTCCCGTACCGTGCGTACATGAAGGTTCTCTCGGTCAATCTGGGCCGCCCGCAGCCGGTGCCGTACACGGACCAGGCGGAAGGCGTGACGGGCATCGGCAAGAAGCCGGTCGACGGGCCGGTGCGGGTGACGGCACCGGGCCTGAAGGGGGTCGGCGCGAGCGGGCTCGCCGGGGACGCGGTGTGCGACCTGCGCCATCACGGCGGGGACGACCAGGCGGTGTACGCCTACGCGCGCGAGGATCTCGACGACTGGGAGCGCGAACTCGGCAGATCGTTGGCCAACGGTTGCTTCGGGGAGAACCTGACGACGGAGGGCCTGGACCTCTCCGGAGCGCTGATCGGCGAGCGCTGGCGGGTGGGTGCCGAGCTGGTTCTGGAAGTCACCTCGGGCCGGATCCCGTGCCGTACGTTCCAGGGCCATCTGGGCGAGCGCGGCTGGGTCAAGAGGTTCACCCGGAAGGCGGCCACGGGTGCCTACCTCCGGGTGATCGAACCGGGCGAGATCCGCTCCGGCGATCCGGTCGAGATCGTGCACCGGCCGGAGCACGGGGTGACGGTGGCGATGGAGTTCCGCGCGGTGACCACCGAGCGCGAGCTGCTGCCGCGGCTGCTCGTGGCGGGCGAGGCGCTGCACCCGGAGACCCTGGCGAAGGCGCGCTCGTACGTGGCGGCACCGGGGGCCTGAGGCGCAGGTGCGCGGCGGAGCCCCAGGGCTGAGGCGCGGGGTCGAGGCGCGCAAGTGCGCGGCTGCGCCGCGGGGCTGAACGGCCGTCAGCCGGGCCTTCGCGCGGAGGCCGAAGGTGGCGGCTGACAGGCGGCGCTGTCGGTCCGGGTCACTACCCTTGGGTCATGACAACGGCTCTGATTACGGGATCGACCGCGGGGATCGGCGCCGCGTTCGCGCGGCGGCTGGCGGCGGACGGGCATGACCTCGTCCTGGTGGCGCGGGACACGGGACGGCTGCGCGAGCAGGCGACGGAACTGCACGACCGGCACGGCATCGAGGTGGAGGTGCTGACCGCCGACCTGTCCGAGGACAAGGGCATCGAGTCGGTGGCCGACCGGCTCGGCGACCGGAAGAACCCGGTCGACCTGCTGGTCAACAACGCCGGTTTCGGCAACAAGGGCCGCTATCTGGACGTGTCCATGGCCGACGAGCTGAGGATGCTCAAGGTGCACTGCGAGGCGGTGCTCCGGCTGACGTCGGCGGCGGCCGAGGCGATGCGCGAGCGGCGCCGGGGCGGGATCGTCAACGTCGCCTCCGTGGCCGCCTTCGTGCCGCGCGGCACCTACGGCGCCTCCAAGGCGTGGGTCGTGCAGTTCACCCAGGGCGCGGCCAAGGACCTGGCCGGCAGCGGGGTGCGGCTGATGGCGCTGTGCCCCGGCTTCGTGCGCACCGAGTTCCACCAGCGGGCCGGGATGGGCACGGACAACATCCCGGGCTGGATGTGGCTGGACGCCGACAAGCTGGTCGCGGCGGCCCTGGCCGATCTGGCCCGCGGGAAATCGTTGTCGATCCCCGACCCGCGCTACAAGGCGCTGATGGGTCTGGTGAAGGTCGCGCCCCGGGGGCTGCTGGGCGGGATCAGCTCGAAGACGGGGCGCAGGTACGGGCCGCAGTAGCCCCGCCCGGGAAGCGGTGACGCCGTCGCTCCGGTGTGGAAACGGGGCGAAAATGGGCGTGACGGAAGACCGGGCCAGGGGGGCCGGGAGGCGGCGTCATGACCTTCGTACAACTCATCGACTGCAGGACGAGCCGGCTGGACGAGATGAACCGGCTCCTGGACGACTGGGTCGCCGAGACCAAGGGGAAGCGGACGGCGACGCACGCGCTGGTCGGCAAGGACCGCTCGGACGCGGCGCACATCGTGGAAGTCGTGGAGTTCCCGTCGTACGAGGAGGCGATGCGGAACTCGCATCTCCCGGAGACCGGCAGGATCTTCCAGGGGATGGTCGCCCTGTGCGACGAGACGCCGACGTTCATCGATCTGGACGTCGTGCGGGACGAGCGGCTGGCCGAGGACACCGTACGGCGGTTCCTGGAGGCGCTGCGGGCTCCGGGCGAACTGTCGCCGCTCAACGACCTGCTGGACGAGGACATCCACAGCCATGACCCGATGAACCCGCAGGACACCCTCGGGCTGGACAACGTCCGCGCCGAGGTCCGCATGTGGCGCGACGCCTTCGACTTCGCCTTCACCGTCGAGGACCTGCTCACCCAGGGTGACAAGGCCTGCGCGCGGTGGACGTGGAACGCCACGCACAAGGGTGACTTCCTCGGCATCGCGCCCACCGGCAGGCAGGTCACCATGACCGGGACGACGATGTTCCGGTTCACGGAACACGGGAAGATCGCCGAGACCTGGTGGCAGCACGACACCCTGGAGCTGATGCGGCAGCTGGGCGCGCTGGACGAGCTGGAGCACTAGAACGGGCGAAGGCCCGGCTCCCCTTCCGGGGAACCGGGCCTTCGTTCAAGGGCGCTCGGCTCAGTGGGCGTGGCCGTGGCTGTGGCCGTGGCCCGCTGCCTCCGGCTCCTCTTCCTTCTTCTCGACGACCAGGGTCTCGGTCGTGAGCAGGAGGGAGGCGATGGAGGCGGCGTTCTCCAGGGCGGAGCGGGTGACCTTGACCGGGTCGATGACGCCGGCCTTGACCAGGTCGCCGTACTCGCCGGTGGCGGCGTTGTAGCCGTTGCCCTTCTCGAGCTCCGCCACCTTGGAGACGATGACGTAGCCCTCGAGGCCGGCGTTCTCGGCGATCCAGCGCAGCGGCTCGACGGCGGCGCGGCGGACGACCGCGACACCGGTGGCCTCGTCGCCGGTCTTGCCGAGGTTGCCCTCCAGGACCTTCACGGCGTGGACGAGCGCGGAGCCACCACCGGAGACGATGCCCTCCTCGACCGCGGCGCGGGTCGCGGAGATGGCGTCCTCCAGACGGTGCTTCTTCTCCTTCAGCTCCACCTCGGTGGCGGCGCCGACCTTGATCACGCACACGCCGCCGGCCAGCTTCGCGAGGCGCTCCTGGAGCTTCTCACGGTCCCAGTCGGAGTCGGTGTTCTCGATCTCGGCCTTGATCTGGGCGACGCGGCCGTGGACGTCCTCGGACTTGCCGGCGCCGTCGACGATCGTGGTGTCGTCCTTGGTGACCGTCACGCGGCGGGCGGAGCCCAGCACGTCCAGGCCGACCTGGTCGAGCTTGAGGCCGACCTCCTCGGAGATGACCGTGGCGCCGGTGAGGATCGCCATGTCCTGCAGCATCGCCTTGCGGCGGTCGCCGAAGCCGGGGGCCTTGACCGCGACCGCGTTGAAGGTGCCGCGGATCTTGTTGACGACCAGGGTCGACAGGGCCTCGCCCTCGAGGTCCTCGGCGATGATCAGCAGCGGCTTGGAGGCACCGGCCTGGATGACCTTCTCCAGCAGCGGCAGCATGTCCTGGATGGAGGAGATCTTGCCCTGGTTGATGAGGATGTACGGGTCCTCGAGGACGGCCTCCATGCGCTCCTGGTCCGTCACGAAGTACGGCGACAGGTAGCCCTTGTCGAAGGCCATGCCCTCGGTGAAGTCCAGCTCCAGACCGAAGGTGTTGGACTCCTCGACGGTGATGACACCGTCCTTGCCGACCTTGTCCATCGCCTCGGCGATCAGCTCGCCGACCTGCTGGTCCTGGGCGGACAGCGCGGCCACGGCGGCGATGTCGGACTTCTCGTCGATCGGGCGGGCCGTGGCGAGCAGCTCGTCGGAGACGGCCTTGACCGCGGCGTCGATGCCCTTCTTCAGGGCGGCCGGGGAGGCACCGGCGGCGACGTTCTTCAGGCCCTCGCGCACCAGCGCCTGGGCGAGCACGGTGGCGGTGGTGGTGCCGTCACCCGCGATGTCGTTGGTCTTGGTCGCCACCTCCTTCACCAGCTGCGCGCCTAGGTTCTCGTACGGGTCCTCGATCTCGACCTCGCGGGCGATCGTGACACCGTCGTTGGTGATGGTGGGGGCGCCGAACTTCTTGTCGATGACGACGTTGCGGCCCTTGGGGCCGATCGTCACCTTCACCGTGTCGGCCAGCTTGTTGACGCCGCGCTCGAGGGCGCGACGGGCGTCCTCGTCGAACTTCAGGATCTTCGCCATGACAGCGGGAGCCCTCTCGGGAATCTGTGGGTGAAAAGACAACTGCGCCCCGGGCGCCCGGCTTCGTTATCGGTCGCGGGGGCCAGGGGCGCAGCTCAAAAACTCTGAGGTGGTCTTACTTCTCGATGACCGCGAGGACGTCGCGGGCCGAGAGGACGAGGTACTCGTCGCCGTTGTACTTCACCTCGGTGCCGCCGTACTTGCTGTACAGGACGATGTCACCGACCTTGACGTCGAGCGGCAGACGCTCGCCGTTCTCGAACCGGCCCGGGCCCACGGCGAGGACGGCGCCCTCCTGGGGCTTCTCCTTCGCGGTGTCCGGGATGACCAGGCCAGAGGCCGTGGTCTGCTCGGCGTCCAGCGGCTGGACCACGATGCGGTCCTCGAGCGGCTTGATGGCAACCTTGGAGCTGGCGGTCGTCACGATCCGACCTCCCCCTTCGGAGATCTCACGGGGTTAACTGTCTGAGGTGGCGACCAGGTCGATCCGTCGTCGCGGGTGCCGGACCTGCCCGTCGCGTTTGTCTGGCACTCTCCAGGGGGGAGTGCCAGGCCTGAGACTATGACCGCGATTAGCACTCGGTCAAGCGGAGTGCCAATGCCCGCGGCGCGTCGGCCGCGTTCGGGCGCGTTCGGGCGCGCGGCCCCGCCGTCCCGGGGGCCGACCGGAGCCGGTCAGTTCAGGTAGTCCTCCAGTCGCCCCGCCGTCAGTCCGCGCTGCTGTGCCCTCCGCAGGACCTGGACCGTCCGGGCCCGCAGGCTCGCCCCCGTCGTCTCGTCCGGGCCCACCAGGACGATGTCGCCGGGGCGCAGGTGGTGGTCGCCGCGGGTGTAGGCCAGGTCGGTCGGGGTCATCGCGGCGCGCCACAGGACGAGCGTGGAGATGCCGCAGTCGGCGGCCGCGCGCAGGGTGGTCGTGTCGTACGTGCCGTAGGGCGGGCGGAAGAGGCGGGGGCGCAGGCCCAGGCGGGACCTCAGACGGTCCTGCTGGCCGCAGATCTCGGCGCGCTGCCCGGCGTACGGCAGTCCGGCGAGCGCGCGATGGTCGAGGGTGTGGTTCTGGATGCCGGCGCCCAGCTCGTGCAGGCGGGCGAAGTGGTCGTAGCGGGGGCCGGCCACGCTGTCGGTGAGGAACATGCTGACCGGCAGCCGCAGTTCGCGGACCATGTCGACGAAGCGGGGGTCCTGGTCGGCGCCGTCGTCGTAGGTGAGGAAGACGACCGGGTCGCGGGTGGGGACGTGGTCCATGACGCGGGGCAGGGAGCGGCCCGCGCTGTGCGGGGTGAGGGCGAGGGTGCGGGCGTCCGGCCGGGGCGGGCGGGCGAGGGGCTCGGTCAGGCCCCAGTGGCGGTAGCTCTGGTCGGGTGCGGCGCCGTGCGGGGCGTGCGGGCGCACCCCTTCGGCGGCCTTACGGCCAAGGCGCTCGATGGGATCGACGGACTGGGCACAACCCGAGCCCACGAGGAGAAGGGCCGCGACGAGAAGTGCGGCCAGAGGGCGGTGCGAGCGCCACCCGGCACGGAACCGACGGAACCGCCCGGCGGCCTTACGGCCGAGGCGCTCGACGGGATCGACGGACCGGGCACAACCCGAGCCCGCGAGGAGGCGGTGCGGGCGCGGTCCGGAACCGGCCGGCCGGCCGGGCCCCGGACCTGGCGTCACCGTCCCGTCGTCCGTCCGGAGGGCGGGCCTCGCGCCCGCCGTGGAGGGTCCGGTGTCCGCCGCGGGCGCGGGCTCTCGGCGCGCCGGGCCCGGACCCCCGTACGGAATGTGCGTGGGTCCGGGCCCGGTGCGGCGGGGGCTGGGGACGGGAGTTCGCCGGCGGGGCCTGGCCCACGGGCTCCTCCCGCGCGTCACAGGTAGTCCTCCAGGCGGGCCACGGCGTAGCCCTCGCGCGTGATGCGGTTCAGGAAGCGGCGCATGTCGTCGACCATCGTGCCGTCCCAGTCGGAGCGGCCGCGGAAGTGGGTCAGGACGATGTCGCCCCGGCGGAACTTCTGGTCGTCCTCGCGGAACTCCCAGTGGTCGACGTAGACCTCCTCGTTCCAGATCGGCGCGTATCTGATGCCGCAGGCCTTGGCGGCGCGCAGGGTGTCCTGGTTGTAGTTGCCGTAGGGCGGGCGGAAGACGGTCGGGCGCTTGCCGAACTGCTTCCGCATGATGTCCTGCATGCCGCAGATCTCGTCCTTCTGCTGCTCGTAGGACAGGCCCGGCAGGTAGGGGTGGTGCAGGGTGTGGTTGTTGAGGGTGTGGCCGTACGACTGCATGGTGCGGAAGTAGCCGTAGTCGTCCTTCACCAGGTAGTTGCTGAGGAAGGCGGTGTACGGGATCTTCAGGTCCCGCATCATCCGCAGGAAGTCCCGGTCCTTCTCCGAGCCGTCGTCGATCGTGAGGAAGACGACCTTCTGCCGGGTGGGGATGGTGGTGAAGACCGGGGGCAGGTCCCAGTCCTCCTGGTGGGCCACCTCGAAGCCGGCCCGGGCGGTGATCTCCGGCTTCTTCTTCGGCGGCGGCGGGGGCGTCAGCGGGACCTGGTCCAGTCCCCAGTGCTTGGCGGCGGCGGCCAGGCGGGTGTGTTCGGTGGCCTGCCGGTCCTGGGGTCTCAGTACCTGTACGGGGCCGCCCTGGCCGGATGCGGGGCGGGTCTCGGCGGGGCCGGCGCAGCCGGAGAGGAGGGCGGCGGAGGCGAAGGCGGCGGCTCCGCAGCCGAGGGCCAGACGACCCGAAAGAGGCCGGTTCTTATCTTTTTGTACGACGGCTCGCATGGTGCCGGATCCTCCCAGCCCGACGCCCGCAACCCCGGCCGACACCTCCACCGGAAGCACACCGTCCACCGACTGGCCCACAATGAGCCGGTGAACGACCTCGCTCTGCTGCTCACCCCCGAAGGCCGTGCCCTCCTCGACGAGGTCCGCGACACCGCCCCGGCGGACGAACTCGCCGTCGCCACCCGGCTGCGCCGCGACCACCCGGCCGAGCTGGTGTCGGCCGCGCTCGGCCAGGCCCGGCTGCGGCAGCGGGCGGTGACGAAGTTCGGGGCGGCGGACGCGGGACGGATGTTCTTCACGCCGAACGGGGTCGAGCAGTCGACGCGGAGCAGCGTGGCCGCCTACCGCGCCGAGCGCTTCAGGGCGCTGGGCGTGACCTCGGTCGCCGACCTGTGCTGCGGGATCGGCGGGGACGCCGTCGCGCTGGCCCGGGCCGGGATCCGGGTGCTCGCGGTGGACCGGGACCCGGTGACGGCGGCCGTGGCCCGGGCGAACGCCGACGCGCTGGGGCTCGGCGAGCTGATCGAGGTGCGCGAGGCCGATGTCACGGAGGTGGACACCGCCGGGTACGACGCCGTCTTCGTGGACCCGGCGCGGCGCGGCGGCCGAGGCCGGATCTTCGACCCCGAGGCCTACTCGCCGCCGCTGTCCTGGGCGATCGGGGCGGCCCGTACGGCACCCCGCGCGGCCCTGAAGATCGCCCCGGGCATCCCGCACGAGGCCATCCCCGCCGAGGCCGAGGCCGAGTGGATCTCCGACGGCGGCGATGTGAAGGAGGCGGTGCTGTGGTTCGGGACCGGCACGCCGGGCGCCGTACGCGCCACCCTGCTCCCCGGCCCGCGCACCCTGCTCGGCCGAGGCCTGCCGGACCCCGGGGTACGCCCGGTGGGCCGATACCTGTACGAGCCCGACGGCGCCGTGATCCGGGCGCACCTGGTCGCGGAGGTGGCGGCCGACCTGGACGGCGGGCTGATCGACCCGACCATCGCCTACGTCACCGCCGACGCACCACGCCCGACCGCGTACGCCTCCGCCTACGAGATCACCGACCAGCTCCCCTTCAACGTCAAGAAGTTGAAGGCCCTGCTGCGGGAGCGCGAGGTCGGCACACTGACCGTGAAGAAGCGCGGGTCGGCGGTCGAGCCGGAGGAACTGCGCAAGAAGGTGAAGCCGCAGGGGCCGAACGCGGCGACGGTGTTCCTCACCCGTGTCGCCGGGGCGCCCACGATGCTCGTGGGCCGGCCCGCCTAGGCATCTCGTCTACGGCATCTCGTCGGCCCGGCGCAGCAGCAGTTCCCGTTCCTTCTCGTTCCGGGCCAGGCCCGCCGCCCGTACGAACTCCTCGCGGGCCTGCGCCGTGCGCCCGAGGCGGGCGAGGAGGTCGGCGCGGACGCTGGGGAGCAGGTGGTAGTCGCGCAGGGACGGCTCCGTGGTCAGGGCGTCCACGAGTTCCAGGCCCTCGGCCGGGCCGTCGGCCATCGCCACGGCGACCGCGCGGTTCAGCTCGACCACCGGGGAGGGGGCCACGGCGGCCAGGAGGGCGTACAGGGTGGCGATGGCGCGCCAGTCGGTGTCCTCGTAGCGGTACGCGTGCGCGTGGCACGCGGCGATGGCGGCCTGGAGGGCGTACGGGCCCGGTGGGCCGGAGGCGGTGGCGCCGGCACGGTCGAGGGCGCGGATGCCGCGGGCGATGAGCAGCCGGTTCCAGCGGCGGCGGTTCTGGTGCTCCAGGAGGACGGGGGTGCCGTCCGGGGCCGTACGGGCGGCCGTGCGGGACGCCTGGAACTCCAGCAGCGCGGTCAGGCCCGCCACCTCCGGCTCCTTGGGCATCAGGGCGGAGAGGACGCGGGCCAGGCGGAGTGCGTCCTCGCACAGGCCGGGGCGGAGCAGGTCGTCGCCGGCGGTCGCCGCGTACCCCTCGTTGAAGATCAGGTAGATGACGTCCAGCACGGAACCGAGGCGGGCCTCACGGTCGGGGCCGTACGGCACCTCGAAGGCGACGTTCCTCGTGGCGAGGGTCCGCTTTGCGCGGACGATGCGCTGGGCGATCGTCGGCTCCGGGACCAGGTAGGCGCGGGCGATCTCGGCCGTGGTCAGGCCGCCGAGGAGGCGCAGGGTGAGCGCGGTGCGGGCCTGCGGGGACAGCACCGGATGGCAGGTGGTGAAGACGAGCCGGAGCAGGTCGTCGTCGATGTCCTCCGGGTCGGCCGGCTCCTCGGGCAGGGCCGTGGTCTCGAGGTCCCGGCCGATCTCGGCGAGCTTGCGGGCGTAGGTCTCGCGGCGCCGGACCAGGTCGACGGCGCGGTGCCGGGCGGTGGCCATGAGCCAGGCGCCCGGGTTGTCGGGCACGCCGTCGCGGGTCCACCGCTCCAGGGCGGCGACCAGCGCGTCCTGCGTCAGCTCCTCGGCGATGCCGACGTCCCGGACGATCCGGGCGACACCGGCGACGACGCGGGGCGACTCCAGGCGGAAGACGGTCTCGATGGCATGTGCCGCGGTGGGCTGTGGTTCCACAGCCCACCATGCAACACCCCTTCGTGCCAGGGGGCCAGCGAACACTCAGGCCTCGGCGATCTCCCGCACCTCACACGAGACGGTCCAGTAGTCCTCGTGGACCTTCACGAACCGCTTGGACCACTCGACGGCCTCGGCCCGGTCCTTGCACTGCATGATCGCGTAGCCGCCGATGACCTCCTTGGCCTCGGTGAACGGTCCGTCGGTGACGGACAGCTTCCCGCCCTCCCAGCGCACCGTGGTGCCCTGGGCGGCCGGGGTCAGCCCGGCGGTCTCGAGCATCACGCCGGCCTTGGTGACCTCCTCGATCAGCTCGCCCATCCGGCGCATCAGCTCCTCGCTGGGGCCCCCGGCGGGAGCGGTGGACTCGTCGATGTGCACGAGCGACAGGTAGCGGGGCATGGTGACTCCTTCGGTCGGGCGGCGGGGCCGTTTCCCTGCCGCTCACCCATGCGTCGAACGGAAGGACCCGGGATCGACACGCCCCCGGAAATTTTTTTCGGCTCAGCGCAGCGAGGCCCACAGCGTGCTCGCCGCCGGTTCCTTCGCGATCACCCGGTTGGGGTCGGAGGGGGCCAGGACGACCGGCATCATCACCGTCGTCACCCGGTCGGCCGTCAGGCCCTTCAGGCTCTGGCCGAGCCGCATCAGCTCGCCCAGCGAGTGCAGGCCGGTGTCGGTGGTGAGGCTCGCGGTGACCGCGTCGGCGACCCGGTACAGCCTGGCCGGGTCGGTGAGGAGGCTGGTGCCTGCCATCTGCTCCAGCAGGGCCTTCACCAGCTTCTGCTGCAGCCCTATGCGGCCGAGATCGCTGCCGTCGCCTATGCCGTGCCGGGTGCGGGCGAAGGCGAGGGCCTGCTTGCCGTCGAGGTGGTGGGTGCCGGCGGGCAGGTCGAGGTGACTGTCGTCGTCGTGGATGTCCTGGTCGGTGGTGACCGTGACCCCGCCGAGCGCGTCCACCAGCCCGGCGAAGCCGGAGAAGTCGATCTCGACGTAGTGGTCCATACGGACGCCGGTGATCGACTCGACGGTCTTCACCGCGCACACCGGCCCGCCCACCTCGTAGGCGGTGTTGAACATCGCGCCGTACGCCACCGCCGTGGAGCGCCCGGAGGACAGCGGACAGGACGGGCGGGTGACGAGGGTGTCGCGCGGGATGCTGACCACCGTGGCCTTCGTCCGGCCCGCGTCGACGTGCACGACCATCGCCGTGTCCGAGCGGGCGCCGGAGCTGTCGCCGCCGCCCAGCTCCTGGTTGGCCTTGCCGCTGCGCGAGTCCGAGCCGAGGACCAGGATGTTCAGGGCGCCGGACGGGAGCGGGGAGGCGGCGGCCGACGGGGTGATCATCGCCCTGGCGGGGCGGTCGTCGCCGAGCGCGCTGTTGATGTCGACGCTTTTGATGTTGTGGTCGAGGTGCCAGTACGCCCAGCCTCCGGCGGCCGCGCCCAGCACCAGGACGCCTGCCAGGGTAAGGCCGACGATCTTCAGCGCTCTCGACCGCCGGCCCACCCGTCTGCCCGCTTCTGCGTGCTCCTCGTGTCGCGTCACGGCAGGAACGTAAGTCCGAATTATTAGGGGACTGTTAGCGGAAGCGGTGAGAGTCGGCTTTCTTCCGAAATTCTCATCCCAAGGTCACCGTGGGTACCGGATTGCCCCCGCTCCAGGACCCGTTGAAACCGAACGTCACCGAACCGCCGTCCGGCACCGAGCCGTTGTACGAGGCGTTGGCGCAGGAGACCGCCGCGCCGGACTGGGTGCAGGTGGCGTTCCAGGCCTGGGTGATCTGCTGGCCCGCGCCGAACGTCCAGTCCGCCTTCCACGAGGACAGCGAGGCCCCGGCGCAGGAGATGGTCACCTGGCCGGTGAACCCGGTGTTCCACTGGCTGCTGACGCTGTACGCGGCGGTGCAGGCACCGGTCGGTGGCGGAGTGCTGCCCCCGCCTCCGTCGCTGCCGCCGAGCGCCGTGGCGATGCCGTAATACGCCGGTTTCGGCTGGTAGTTCTCGTCGTACGGCGTCGCCGCCCCGTACCCCGGGAAGGTGCTCGGCACCCAGGAGTCGGCGTCGGTGAAGCCCCACGCGGTGACGTTGACGCACCGGCTGACGGCGGCGCAGGCGGCCACGACCGCGTGGAAGTCGGCCTTCTGCTGGGCGAGTTTGGTGACGTCGGCGGGCAGCTGCATGCGGATGTCCAGCTCGGTGATCGCCACGTCCACGCCGAGGTCGGCGAAGCGCTGGATGTTCTGCTGGAGTGTCGACGGCACCTGGCCGAGGACGAGATGGGCCTGGAGGCCGACGCCGCCGATCGGGACGCCCTGCGCCTTCAGGGACCTGACCAGGTTGTACAGGGCGTCGGACTTCGCGTTGACGCCCTCGACGTTGTAGTCGTTGATGTACAGCTTTGCGTCCGGGTCGGCCGCGTGGGCCCAGGTCAGGGCGTTGGCGATGTAGCCGGAGCCGAGGCCGTCGTACCAGATCGTGGAGCGGTAGCTGCCGTCCTCGTTGAAGGGTTCGTTGACGACGTCCCAGGCGGCGATCTCGCCCTTGTAGCGGCCGACCTCGGTGCTGATGTGGTTCTGCAGCAGGCTGCCGAGCTGGGCGGAGGTCCAGCTGCCGTTGGTCAGCCAGCTCGGGTTCTGGTTGTGCCAGACCAGGGTGTGGCCGCGCACCTGCTGGTGGTGGGCCTGGGCGAAGGCCACGATCTGGTCGGCCTCGGTCCAGTTGAAACTGCCCCGGGTGGGCTCGACGGTCCCCCACTTCATGGCGTTGCCGGGGGTCAGCGAGCTGAACTGGGCGCCGGTGATGTCGCCGTAGGTACCGGTGAGCCTGGAGCCGGTGACGGCGGTGCCGATGAGCTTGCCCTTCGCTGCCGCGAGGTCGCGCAGGGGAGTGTCGGCGGCGTGCGCCGTGCCGGCGGTGAACAGGCCGACGGCGGCGACGAGCCCGGCCAGTCCGGCCCTTAAGAGGTTTCTGGAGGATCTCATGCGGGTGCCTCCGAAAGTTCGAAAGTTTCGGTCGAACAACCGATTTGCTTCGGAGGAGTGTGGGGGCGCCCACCCCACCCGTCAATACGTCAACTTCCGGCCACCCGCGTCACGCCGGCGCCGCCGTACTGCTGCGCACCACCAGGCTCGTCGCCAGCTCCACCCGGGTCGCCGCCCGCTCCTCCGGCTCGCGCCCCAGCTCCAGCACCAGCCGGGCGGCCGCCTCGGCCATCTCGGTCAGCGGCTGCCGTACGGTCGTCATCGGCGGGCCCACCCAGCGGGCCACCGGCAGATCGTCGAAGCCGACCACGCTGAGGTCCTCCGGGATGCGCAGGCCCAGCTCCCGGGCGGCCTCGTACAGGCCGAGCGCCTGCAGGTCGTTGCCCGCGAAGACGGCGGTGGGCCGGTCGGGGCGGCCGAGCAGCTCCAGGCCGAGCCGGTAGCCGGCGTCGTGGTGGAAGTCGCCGCCGACGATCAGCGAGGGATCGACGGGCAGGCCGGCCGTCTCCAGCGCGGCCCGGTAGCCGTCGACCCGGGCGCGGCTGCACATCATCCGGGACGGGCCGCTGATCGCGCCGATCCGGGTGTGGCCGAGTTCGACCAGATGGCGGGTGGCGGCGAGGCCGCCCTGCCAGTTGGTGGCGCCGATCGAGGGCACGTCCGGGCCCGGGTCACCGGCCGGGTCCATCACCACGAACGGGATGGACCTGCTGGTCAGCAGCGCCCGCTGGGACTCGTCGAGCCCGGACAGCACCAGCACCACCCCGTGCGGGCGGCGCGCGGCGACCTGGTCGGCCCAGGTCCGGCCCGGGGTGAGCCGCCCGGCCGACTCGGACAGCACGACGCTCAGCCCGGCGTCCCGGGCCACGTTCTCCACGCCCCGGATGACCTCCATCGCCCAGGCGCTCTCCAGCTCGTGGAAGACCAGGTCGATCAGCGGGGAGCGGGACGCCTCGGCGCGCCGGCGCCGGTAGCCGTAGGCACGCAGCAGCTCCTCGACGCGGGTGCGGGTCGCCGGAGCGACATCGGCGCGGCCGTTGAGGACCTTCGAAACAGTCGGAGCGGACACCCCGGCCTCACGGGCGATCTCGGCGAGCGTCGCCGTCTGGTTTTCTGTGGGCTTCGAAGGTTTCATGCCCGCGATCGTAATCCCCGCAGGACCTCTTGACGAAGGCTCGTGCGCGCCATAGGTTCCCGGAACATTCGGAGTAGTCAACGAAACATTCGCGAACGAGCTCGGGAGTCCCATGACCATCGCTCCTTGGCGCGACCCCGCCCTGCCCGCCGACGCCCGCGTGGCCGACCTGCTCTCCCGGATGACCCTGGAGGAGAAGGCCGCCCAGCTGTACGGCGTCTGGGTGGGCGCCGCCACGGACGGCGACGGGGTCGCGCCCCTGCAGCGCGAGATGACCGCCGGCTCCTCCGCCATCGAATGGGACGAGCTGATCACCCGTGGCCTCGGCCAGCTGACCCGCTCCTTCGGCACCGCCCCCGTGGACCCGGCGCTGGGCGCGCAGGCACTGGCCCGCGCCCAGCGCCGTATCACGGCGGCCGGCCGCTTCGGCATCCCGGCCGTCGCGCACGAGGAGTGCCTGGCCGGGTTCACCGCCTGGCGCGCGACGGCCTACCCGGTGCCGCTCGCCTGGGGTGCCGCCTTCGACCCGGCGTTGGTCGAGGAGATGGGCCGGCGCATCGGCCACGACCTGCGCGCCTGCGGTGTCCACCAGGGCCTCGCCCCCGTCCTGGACGTCGTCCGCGACCCGCGCTGGGGACGGGTCGAGGAGACGATCGGCGAGGATCCGTACCTGGTCGGCACCATCGGCACGGCCTATGTACGCGGCCTGGAGTCGGCCGGGGTCGTCGCCACGCTCAAGCACTTCGCCGGGTACGCGTCCTCGGCGGGCGCCCGGAACCTGGCCCCGGTCCGGGCGGGCGTACGGGAGTTCGCGGACATCACCCTGCTCCCCTTCGAGATGGCGCTGCGCGAGGGCGGAGCCCGCTCGGTGATGGCGGCCTACACGGAGACCGACGGGGTGCCCGTGTCGGCCGACCCGCGCCTGCTCACCGGACTCCTGCGTGAGGAGTGGGGCTTCACCGGCACGGTGGTCGCCGACTACTTCGGCATCGGCTTCCTCGAGACCCAGCACCGGGTCGCGGCGGACGAGGCGGAGGCGGCCCACCTGGCCCTCGCGGCGGGCATCGACATCGAGCTGCCCACCCTGAAGTGCTACGGCACCCCGCTCGTGACCGCCGTACGCGCGGGCCGTGTCCCCGAGGCGCTGGTGGACCGCGCGGCCCGCCGGGTGCTGCTCCAGAAGTGCGAGCTGGGCCTGCTGGACGAGGACTGGCGGCCGGAGCCGGCGGGCCCGGTCGACCTGGACTCGGCGGAGAACCGCGCCCTGGCCCGGCGCCTCGCCGAGGAGTCGGTGGTCCTGCTGGACAACCCCGACGGTCTGCTGCCGCTGGCCCCGGACACCCGGATCGCGGTGGTCGGCCCCCGCGCGGCGGACGCGTTGGCGATGCTCGGCTGCTACTCCTTCCCCTCCCATGTCCTCACCCAGCACCCCGGAACTCCGCTGGGCATCGAGATCCCGACGCTCCTGGAGTCCCTGCGGGCCGAACTCCCCGACGCCAAGGTGACGTTCGCTTCGGGCTGCGGGGTCGACGACCCGGACACCGGCGGCTTCGAGGAGGCGGTGGCCCGCGCGGCGGAGGCGGACGTGTGCGTGGCGGTCCTCGGCGACCGGGCGGGCCTGTTCGGCCGGGGCACCTCCGGCGAGGGCTGCGATGTCGCCGACCTCCACCTGCCCGGCGTACAGGCCGAGTTGCTGGACACGCTGGTGGCGACGGGCGTCCCCGTGGTCCTCGTCCTGCTGACCGGCCGGCCGTACGCCCTGGGCCGCTGGCAGGGCCGGCTCGGCGCGGTGGTGCAGGCCTTCTTCCCCGGCGAGGAGGGCGGTCCGGCGGTGGCCGGGGTGCTGTCCGGCCGGGTGAACCCCTCCGGCCGGCTCCCGGTGAGCGTCCCACGCCTGCCCGGCGGCCAGCCCTGGACCTACCTCCAGCCCCCGCTGGGCCTGGCCGGCGACGTCAGCAGCCTGGACCCGACCCCGCTGTACGCGTTCGGGCACGGCCGCTCGTACACGACGTTCGCCTGGGAGGCGGTGGACGCCCCCGAGACGGAGATCCCGACGGACGGCTCCCACGACCTCTCCCTCACCGTCCGCAACACCGGCGACAGGGCCGGGTCCGAGGTCGTCCAGCTGTATCTGCACGACCCGGTGGCGAGCGTGACCCGGCCCGACGTACGGCTGATCGGGTACCAGCGCGTGGAGCTGCCCCCCGGCGCCTCCCGCCGCCTCACCTTCCGCTTCCACGCCGACCTGTCGTCCTTCACGGACCGCACGGGCGCGCGGGTGGTGGAACCCGGCGCACTGGAACTGCGGCTGGGCGCGTCGAGCGCGGACGTACGGCACACGGCCCGGCTGCGGCTCACCGGGCCGGTCCGGGTGGTGGGGGCGGAGCGGCGGCTGCGGTGCGAGGTCTTCGAACAGTTGGACTGAGCCCCCAGCGCGAACACTGGCAAAAAGCAAGCCCTGTGCGGCGCGTGCTCAGGAAGCGTTCAGGTTGCCCCTGGGAGGGTCGGGCCCCACACGACTCCCCCCACAGGAGCACCCTTGACGACCACGCCTTCGACGACGACGAAATCCGTCATGAAGAAGCTGCCCGAGGTCACGCTCGCCTTCTGGATCATGAAGATCGCGGCGACGACCCTGGGCGAGACCGCGGGCGACCTGTTCTCCCAGACGCTCGGGCTCGGCTACTTCCTCACCACGATCGCCCTGTTCCTGGTGTTCGTGGTGACGCTGGTGATCCAGCTCAGCTCGAAGCACTACAACCCGTTCTTCTACTGGACCGTGATCCTGTCGACCTCGATGGCCGGCACCACCATGTCCGACTTCATGAACCGGGACGCCAGCGCCAAGTACCTCTCCGGAGGGGCCACGTCCCTCGGCTGGGGCCCGCAGGGGCTGGGCCTCGGCTACCCGGAGGGCGCCGCGATCCTGGTCTCCCTCCTGCTGCTGATCTTCCTCGCCTGGAAGCTGAGCGGGATGACCTTCCAGATCACCGAGATCGTCACCTTCCGGGGCGAGGCCCTGTTCTGGTCGGCGATCCTGGTCTCCAACACCCTCGGCACCTCGATGGGCGACTTCCTCTCCGACAGCTCGGGCCTGGGCTACCTGGGCGGCGCGGCCCTGGTGGCCGGTGTCCTGCTGGTCCTGGTCGCCCTGATGAAGGTCCCGGCGGTGCCGAACGTCCTGCTCTTCTGGATCGCCTTCGTCCTGACCCGCCCGCTGGGCGCCACGGCCGGCGACTTCCTGACCAAGCCGGTCGCCAAGGGCGGGCTGAACCTGGGTACGGCCGGTTCCTCGGCGGTGCTGCTCGCGGTGCTGTTCGGCCTGATGGCGTACGCGCATCTGAGGGAACGGCGGGCGGTGCCACCGGAATTCGCGGCTGCGGAGGAGGTCCAGCCGCAGCGGGCCGGTCACCGGTAACCACGGCCGACCCCCGACAACGGCGAAACCCGCCCCGGAGAACCGGGGCGGGTTTCGAGTGGAGCGCCGGGCAGGCCTTGCACCTGCATCTCCCCGCAGGAAGCGGGACGTCTTTCCTTGGACCACCAACGCACTGCGTCCGAAGCCGTTTTCCGTTTCCGGTTTCCGGCCGTTCGCTGTGTGATGATCATAGCGCAGTTCTGCCGGACACCTCAACCTCAGCCCTCGGCCACCGCCTCGAACCGCCAGCGGTGCACCGCCCGGGTCACCAACCCCGGGTCCGGCTCGGGCAGTTCGGGCAGCTCGGCGTCGTACGGCGCGTCCCACCACGTGATGACCAGCACCCGGTCCTGCGGTGCGCGGAAGGTCTCGCGGCGCAATGGCAGGCCGGCCAGCGGCTGTTCCCGCGCCCAGGCGAGCAGCTCCGCCCCCCGGCCCTCGGCCGCCCGACCCTCCCACATCAGCGCGACGGTCACCGGTACAGGTTCTCCTTGCTGACCTCGTGCACATGGTCGTGGTGGCCGGGGACGTGCGGGTCGGTCACCGGCAGGGAGGAGTCGGCCGACAGGTCCCAGCTGGAGGCGGCCCGGCCCCGGGCGACCATCTCGGCGCCGAGGGCGGCCACCATCGCGCCGTTGTCCGTGCACAGCTTGGGACGGGGCACCCGGAGTTCGATGCCCGCCGCCTCACAGCGGTGCCGGGCCAGCTCCCGCAGCCGGGAGTTCGCGGCCACACCGCCGCCGATCATCAGGTGCTCGACGCCCTCGTCCTTGCAGGCGCGGACCGCCTTGCGGGTCAGCACGTCGACCACGGCCTCCTGGAAGGAGGCGGCCACATCGCGGACCGGGACCTCCTCGCCGGCCGCGCGCCTGGCCTCGATCCAGCGGGCCACCGCCGTCTTCAGGCCGGAGAAGGAGAAGTCGTAGGCGGGGTCGCGCGGGCCGGTCAGGCCGCGCGGGAAGGCGATCGCCCCCGGGTCGCCCTCGCGCGCGTACCGGTCGATGACCGGGCCACCCGGGAAGCCCAGGTTCAGCACACGGGCGATCTTGTCGAAGGCCTCGCCCGCCGCGTCGTCGATCGTCGCGCCCATCGGGCGGACGTCGGAGGTGATGTCCTCGGACAGCAGCAGGGAGGAGTGGCCGCCGGAGACCAGCAGGGCCATCGTCGGCTCGGGCAGCGGGCCGTGCTCCAGCTGGTCGACGCAGATGTGCGAGGCGAGGTGGTTGACGCCGTACAGGGGCTTGCCGAGGGCGTAGGCGTACGCCTTGGCGGCCGAGACACCGACCAGCAGCGCGCCCGCGAGACCGGGGCCGGCGGTCACGGCGACGCCGTCGAGGTCCCTGGCGGAGACGCCCGCCTCCTTCAGCGCGCGGTCGATGGTGGGGACCATCGCCTCCAGGTGGGCGCGGGAGGCCACCTCGGGGACGACACCGCCGAAGCGGGCGTGCTCGTCGACGCTGGAGGCGACGGCGTCCGCCAGCAGCGTGGTCCCGCGGACGATGCCGACGCCGGTCTCGTCGCAGGAGGTCTCGATGCCGAGGACGAGAGGTTCGTCAGCCATGGTCCTTCTCTTCGGTTGTCCGGTGAGTGATCAGGCGCATCACCAGGGCGTCCACGTTGCCCGGCTGGTAGTAGCCGCGCCGGAACCCGATGGGCTCGAAGCCGTAGCGCTCGTAGAGCTTCTGGGCGCTGAGGTTGTCGACCCGGCACTCCAGCAGCACCTCGTGGCACTCGAACGCGGTCGCCGCGCGCAGCAGTTCGGTCAGCAGCCGCCCGCCGAGCCCGGTGCCCTGGTGCTCGCGGGCGACGGCGATGGTCTGCACGTCGCCCTGTTCGCCGGAGGAGGCGAGGCCCGCGTAGCCGACGATACGGCCGGTCTCCTCCTGGGCCACGAGGTAACGGCGGGTCGCCTCGGCGCCCCGGGCATGGGCCAGCTCGGACCAGAACATGCCCCGGGACCAGGCGTCCTCGGGGAACAGGTCCTTCTCCAGCTCCAGGACCCGGTCGATGTCCCACCAGCGCATCTCGCGCAGTCGCACGGTCACTTCGGTGTGACCACCTTGTAGTTCTTGGGGACCTGGGCGTCCGGCCGGCGCAGATACAGCGGCCGGGGGTCCGGCAGCTCCTCGCCGGCGGCGAGCTTCTCCACGGCCAGCGAGGCGAGCGCGGCGGCGGACACGTGCTCGGGCTCGTGGACGCGCGGGAACGTGTCCGGGTAGAGCAGCGCGCCCGCGCCGACCGCCGGCAGGTCCGCGACCCGCTCGGCGATGTCCGCCGGGCGGTCCACGGCCGGGCCGGTGAGCCGGGTGCGCGAGTCGGCGTAGGTCGCCCAGTAGACCTCCTTGCGCCGGGCGTCGGTCGCCACGACGAAGGGGCCCGTCTCGATGTCGGCGGCGTAGGCGAGGCCGTCCAGCGTGCACACGCCGTGCACCGGGACGCCGAGCGCCAGGCCGAAGGTGTCGGCGGTCATCAGGCCGACGCGCAGCCCGGTGTAGGGGCCGGGCCCGGTGCCGACCACGATCCCGGTGACGGCGTCCAGCGTGAGCCCGGCCTCGGTGAGCAGCCGGTCCACGGCCGGCAGCAGCAGCTCTCCGTGCCGACGCGCGTCCACCTGGCTCGACGAGGCGATGACGTCCGTACCGTCGTGCAGCGCGACGGTGACGGCGGGTGTTGCGGTATCCAGAGCGAGCAAGAGCACGCGAACAGCCTACGGCGCCTGCGCCCCGGGCAGCGCCGTACGGGCCGGACGGTCACCGGCTGCTACGGTCTGTAGTACGAAGTACGACATTTGGCACGACGTACGGCATGACGTACGGACTCGACGTACGGCACGAGGCAGAGGTGGACGCACGTGGCAGGGACCAGCTCGGGAATCGTGGCCGGCCTCACCGCGGCGGCCGTCGGCGCCGTCGGCTTCCTCGCCTACCAGGCCCGGGGGACCGTACCGGCGAGCCCGGCCGGCCGGCCCGGCGCCAGCGCGTCCCCCTCGGCCACCGCGACCAAGGCGCCCCGGGACCGCCGCCACCCGACGGCCCTGCCGGGCGGCTCCGGCCGGGGTGAACGGGTCGTGTACTCGCTGGACGACGACCGGGTCTGGCTGGTCGACCGCACGAACCAGGTGGAGCGCACCTTCAGGGTGAACCCCGGCACCATCGACCCGACGCCCGGCTCCTACTGGGTCACCTCCCGCTCCAGCGCGACCACCGGCACCGACGGCCTGCCCGTCGAGCATGTCGTGCGGTTCAGCAGCGTCGACGGGCTGGCGATCGGGTTCAGCGCGGCGGTGGCTGCGCAGGCTTCGGCGGATCCCGGTGTGCGGACCGGTGCCATTCGGGAGAGCCGGGAGGACGGGCTCGCGATGTGGAACTTCGCGACGATCAGGGTGCCCGTGGTGGTGATTCGTTAGGCGGCTTTGCGCTCCACGGGGTGCCGCGAAGTGCCGTCCGGCGGCTGCGGGTCCGTTGTGGCTTGTCGCGCACACGCGGCGGTAGCCGCATGTTCAGCACAGCCCCGCGCCCCCTTCGTCGCCCCTTCGGGGCGTTCGAAATCCCGCGGTGGTCTCGAGATCGCGTCCGCCGCCGCGCACGACGCCAGCAGGTCGTGCATGGAGACCCGGGTGGGGGTGGGTGCGGTCATGGACGCCTCCTGAGGTGCGGGGGCGGGGGTGGTTAGGTATGCCTAACCACGAGCTGGATACCATGGGACCACGCCCGGGACGTCCTGCGCAATATCTTGCCGACGGTCTGTCGGAACCCGAGGTTTCAGGCGGCCAGCGTCTCCAGGCCGGCCTCGGCCCAGCGCTCCCCCAGGCCGGTCAGCGTCACGTGCCGTACCTCGTCCGTGGTGTCTCCCACGGCGCGGTGGATGACGACCTGGAGCCGGTCCTCGGTCAGCTCCTCGACCTTGCCCTCGCCCCACTCCACGACGATCACCGAGTCGGGCAGCGAGACGTCGAGGTCCAGGTCCTCCATCTCGTCCAGGCCGCCGCCGAGCCGGTAGGCGTCGACGTGGACCAGGGGCGGGCCGTCGCCGAGGGAGGGGTGCACCCGGGCGATCACGAAGGTCGGGGAGGTGACCGCGCCACGCACGCCGAGGCCCTCGCCGAGCCCGCGGGTCAGCGTGGTCTTGCCCGCGCCCAGCTCGCCGCTGAGCATCACCAGGTCGCCCGCGCGCAGCAGCTTGGCCAGGCGGCGGCCCAGCTCCCGCATCTGCTCGGGCGAGGTGATCGTCAGCCGGGTCTCAGCGGGGTCCTGCGGAGCTGCTGGTGCTGCCGGTCGTTCCATAGCCACTAACCGTAGCCCCTGCCGGCACGGCACCCGCACGGGTGAGCAGGTCGGCGAGACGGTCGGTGACCACTTCCGGGTGTTCCAGCATCACCAGGTGCCCGGCGTCCGGCACCAGCACCAGCTCGGCTTCCGGAAGCAGGTCGGCGATCGCCTCGCTGTGTTCGCTGGGCGTGACGAGATCCTTGACCCCGGCCAGCACCAGCACCGGCATGTCCGCGAAGAAGGCGAGGGCCTCGGTCTTGTCGTGGTCGGTGAAGGCCGGGTAGAACTCGGCGACCACGTCGATCGGCGTGGACTCGATCATCCGCTCCGCGAACCGCTCGACGGCCGGGTCGACGTCCCGCCCCGCGAACGAGTACCGCTTGATGACCCCGGCGAACAGATCGGCGGTGGCCCGGCGGCCCTTCTCCACCAGCTCCGCCTGCTGCCCGAGCGCCTTGAGCACGCCCGGCAGGATCCGGCGCACCGCGTTGACCCCGGCGACGGGCAGCCCGAAGTTGACCTCGCCGAGCCGCCCGGACGACGTCCCGACGAAGGCGGTGGCGACGACCCGGTCCCGGATCAGCTCGGGGTACTGGGCGGCGAGCGCCATCACGGTCATCCCGCCCATCGAGTGCCCGACCAGCACGATCGGCCCCTCCGGTACGGCGGCGTCGAGGACGGCCTTCAGATCGCGGCCGAGCTGGTCGATGGTGAGCGGCACCCCGTCCCGGGTCTGGGCCACGCCCCGCCCGGAGCGGCCGTGGCTGCGCTGGTCCCAGTGCACGGTGCGGACGACCCCGCGCAGTGCGGCGCGCTGGAAGTGCCAGGAGTCCTGGTTGAGGCAGTAACCGTGGCTGAAGACGACGGTGACCGGGGCGGGGGCCTTGCGGCCGAAGAGCCGGCGCCGACGGGGCGAGACGTTCGGCCCCGGGTCCGGCTCGATCTCGTCGACCTCGTAGTACAGCTCGCTGCCGTCGTCGGCCTGCGCCCGGCCCGGGGTGCCCCGCAGGGTGCCGTACGGCCCCGCGGAGTCCAGGGCCAGCCGGGCCTTGCGGCGCATCCCGCGGCCCACCGTCATCCGCTCGACGGCCACCCCGGCCGCCGCGCCCGCGGCGAGCACACCTATCGCGGCACCGGCGATGCCGGTCGCCCGGCGCCAGCCGCCGGCCGCTCCCGCGGCGGAGGCGGCGGCCGCCGAGGCGACGACGTCCGCCACGGCCTCCGCGCTGCTCTCGCTCACGTACCGCTCCTCTTCACCGTTGTGGCCGTCATCGCCGTACTGCGTTCCGCCGGGTGGTCGCGAACGATGGTGCCGCTGCCGCCGCTCCCACCGGTATGACCGGTGTTACACGTGATCCGGGTCGCGTCTCCCGAAGGGGTCACCGGAGTCCTTCCCCGTTCACGGGGACGCGTTCACATGAGCGCGTTCACATGGCCGCGTTCAGATAGACGCGCGGAACCCGGGTGCCGATGCGCGTGACGATCTCGTACGCGATCGTGCCGCAGGCCTGCGCCCAGTCCTCGGCGGTGGGCTCGCCGCCGTCGCCGGGCCCGAACAGCACGGCCTCGCTGCCCACGGCCGGCTCGTCGCCGCCGAGGTCCACCACGAACTGGTCCATGGCGACCCGCCCGGCGACCGTACGCCACTTGCCGTCGACCAGCACCGGGCCGGTGCCCGAGGCGTGCCGCGGGATGCCGTCCGCGTAGCCGACCGGAACCAGGCCGAGGGTGGTCTCGCCGGCGGTGACGTAGTGGTGGCCGTAGCTGACGCCGTGCCCGCCCGGGGCGCGCTTGACCAGGGCCAGGGAGGCGCGGAGGGTCATCACCGGGCGCAGCCCGAAGTCGGCCGGCGTGCCCAGCTCCGGGCTGGGCGAGATGCCGTACATGGCGATGCCCGTGCGCACGAGGTCGAAGTGGGTCTCGGGGAGGGTGAGCGTGGCGGGCGAGTTGGCGATGTGCCGCACCTCGGGCCGCACGCCCTGGCCCTCGGCGTACGCGAGCATCTCCCGGAAGCGGTCGAGCTGGGCGGCGATGGACGGATGCCCCGGCTCGTCGGCGCAGGCGAAGTGCGACCAGATGCCGGTGACCCGCACCAGCCCGTCGGCCTCGGCGCGCAGGGCCTCGCCGACCAGCGCCTCCCAGTCCGGGCCGGGCTGGCAGCCGTTGCGGCCCAGCCCGGTGTCGGCCTTGAGCTGCACGCGCGCGGTCCGCCCGGCCTCGCGAGCGGCCGCCACGACCTCCCGCAGGGCCCACATCCCACTCAGCGACACGTCGATGCCGGCCTCGATCGCCTGCCGCCAGGGGCCACCCGGCACCCACAGCCAGCACAGCATGCGGGTGTCCAGACCGGCGGCGCGCAGCGCGAGGGCCTCCTCGGGGGTGGCCGTGCCGAGCCAGGTGGCCCCCGCCTCGACGGCCGCGCGGGCGCACGGCACCGCCCCGTGGCCGTACCCGTCGGACTTGACGACGGCCATCACGGCCGCGTCCTTCACCCGGGCACGCAGGGTCCGCACATTGGCGCGCAGGGCACCCAGATCGATCTCGGCACGGGCGCGCAGGGGGGCGGTCGGCACAGTTGCTGTCTCACTCATCGCGCCCCCAGTGTCTCAGAGGGCCCCGCGGGCCCCGGTCGCAGTCTCAGGTACCCGGCCTTCGCCCCCATACGTAGACGTGGTCGCCCTTCTTCAGCACGTCCCACAGCGTGCGCGCGTCACCGAGCCTCAGATTGACGCAGCCCCAGGAGCCGACGGTGGTGTAGATGCTGCCGTAGACGGCGTGGAAGGCCTCGCCGCCGTCGAAGAACTGGGCATACGGCATGGGCTGGTTGTAGAGGGTCGACACGTGGTTCTTGTGCCGCCAGTAGATGGTGTGCCAGCCCTTGCGGGTGACATGCCCCGCGCGCCCACTGCGCATGGGCACCGGCCCGAACATGACCTTGGAGCCCTTCTGCACCCAGGTGAGCTGCCGGTCCAGATCGACGCAGGCGACCTTGTACGACCGCACGGGGCAGTTCTTGGCCGCGTTCGGGCTCTTCTTCGCCGAGACGAGCATCATGGTCGACCAGGTGACGGGTCCGGCGAAGCCGATCGCGGGCTTGATCTTGTACGTGAGCTGGAAGGCGCGGATGGCCTTGCAGTCGGCGCCGGACTGCCGTCCGTCCGCCTTCAGTCCCAGCCAGCGCTCCACCTGCCGTTGGTACGGCCCGGTCTGCTTGCTGCAGGTCACCTTGGTGACGGCGTCGGAGAGGGGCACGTACTCGACGAGGTCGTACGCCCCCGCCGGCGCCCGGCGGGGCTCGATGCGGTCCTCGCGGGGGGTCGGCGTGTACGTCCTCGGCGGCAGCACCTGGTCGGGCGTGTCGATCTGCCACTGCTGACCGGTGGGGGGCACGCCGGGGACGAGGTCCGATTCCGGTTCGGTACGGGGAGCGGGGGGTGCGGGCTTGGCCACCACGGCGGGTGCGGCGCCCGCGGCGAGGGTGCCGGCCAGCAGGGCCGTCATGGTGGCGAGCAGGACGGCGACACCCCGGGACGCGATTCGTCTGCTGATCATGCGATCAGCCAAACGTGCGCCCGCGCCGGATCGGTGATGCCGCGCGGGCGGGGTCACCCGAGGGGCGGAGCCGGGCACCGCCGGGCCCCCGGCAGCGGGAGTTCGTCATGATTGGCCTCAACCATGCGGCCGCCTGGGCGGGTTGGCCGACACGTGCGCCGTGGCCGCGTCCGTCTGTCACGTCGTGACGGCGGACTCCGTTTGCCCCCGTCCCCACGGGGCCGCAGACTGAATGCGGGATCTCACATTCCTGGCCGAAGCCCTCGCCACCCCCGCTTCTGGTTCCAGTCGAGGAGAAACCACATGACCTGGCAGTACAACGACCTCACGCGGGCCGGCGGTGGCCCACCGTCGGCAGGCGATCCCGCCGGATACACCGTGGACGCCGACAGGACCGAACGTGTGGTCCACCGCGGTACGGACGGCCATATTCACGAACTGTCGTTCGACGGCGCCTGGCATCACACCGATCTCACCGGCACGGCACAAGGTGACCCGCCGGAGTCGGCAGGCGATCCTGTCGCCGGGAGCCCGTCCGGAGCGGCCGCGTATGTCTTCTTCCGCGGTACGGACAGCCACATTCACGAGTTGTCGTTCGACGGCGCCTGGCATCACACCGATCTCACCGGCACGGCACAAGGTGACCCGCCGGACTCCACGGACGATCCCTTCGGCATCATCGTCAACGACATAGGCGGAGAACCGACGGTGCTCTACCGCGGTTCCGACAGCGGCATCCACGACCTGTCCGAATTCGAGTCCGCGTGGAGCGACCTCGCCCCCGGCGTCCTCTTCGCGCCGGACACGCCTCCGGAAGCGGCCGGCGGCCCGACCGCCGTCTACTACTGGGGGTTGGACAACGGCATGAACGTGGTCTATCGCAGCACCGACGACCACCTCTGTCTCCTGTCGCTCTCCCGCCACTTCGGCGCCCAGTACAAGGGGGACCTCACCGCCATGGCCACCGGCGACCCGCCGGCCGCGGTCGGCAACCCCGCCGGGGACACACTGGGCGACGAGGAGCCCGAGCAGCACCTCGTCTACCGTGACGGCGACGGTCGCCTCCACGAGCTGTTGGGGGTGTACACGGGTCTCGTCGAATGGCGCCACAACGACCTGTCCACAGCCAGTGGGGCTCCGAACGCCGCCGGTGACCCGGCCGTCCGCTCCTGGGACGTCGACAAGGCCCTGCACGTGGTCTATCGCGGCACCGACGACCACATCCACGACCTCGTGTGCAACGGCCAGTGGCACCACGAGGATCTGTCCGGCATCAGTGGGGCTCCGCAGGCGGCCGGTGACCCGGCCGTCTACTCCTGGGACGTCGACAAGGCCCTGCACGTGGTCTATCGCGGCACCGACGACCACATCCACGAGTTCCGCCTCACCACCGGCTAGCCACCGCGTCGCACGTCCCGCCAGGCCGACGGCAGCTTCTCGGCCACGTCGTGCGCTCCCACCGGCGCCCCCTGCGCCGCGAACCTCCCGGCCAGGCCGTGCAGATACGCGGCCGCACTCCCCGCGTCCAGGGCCGAGAGTCCCGACGCCAGCAGCGACCCCGTGAGCCCGGACAACACGTCCCCGCTGCCCGCCGTGGCCAACCAGGAGGTCCCCGTGGCGTTCACCCGCGCCGCCCCGCCCGCGACGTCGGCGACCAGTGTCGTGGACCCCTTCAGCAGCACGGTCGCCCGGTACACCGCCGCCAGCTCCCGCGCCGCGGTCAGCCGGGCCCCCTCGACCTCCTCCCGGCGTACCCCCAGCAGCGCGGCCGCCTCCCCGGCATGAGGGGTCATCAGCGTCGGCGCCGTACGCCCCCGTACCGCGTCCCGGTCGGCCAGCCGCAGCCCGTCCGCGTCGAGCAGCACCGGTACGTCCGTGCCGAGCACCTCGGCCACGGTCGCCGCGTCCTCCCCCGCCCCGGGCCCGGCCACCCAGGCCTGCACGCGCCCCGCCTCGGCCGGCCCCCGGTCGGACACGAGCGTCTCCGGGAAGCGGGCGATGACCGCGTCCCCGGCGGGACCGACGTACCGTACGGCCCCCGCCCCGCCCCGCAGCGCCCCGGAGACGGCGAGCACCGCGGCCCCCGGATAGCGCGCGGACCCGGCCGCGATGCCGACGACACCGCGCCGGTACTTGTCGCTCTCCGCGCCCGGCACCGGCAGCAGCCGCGCCACGTCGGCGTGCTGCAGGGCCGCCAACTCGCCCTCGCCGGGCAGCTCCAGCCCGATGTCGACGAGCCGTACGACACCGGCGTACTCCCGCGCCGGATCGACCAGCAGCCCGGGTTTGTACGCGCCGAAGGTGACGGTCAGGTCGGCTCGTACGGCGGCCCCCCGCACCTCCCCGGAGCCGGCCTCGACCCCGCTGGGCAGATCCACGGCCACCACGGCGGCCCGCGACCGCTCGGCCACCTCGGCCAGGGCGGCCGCCTCGGGCCGCAGCCCCCCCTTGCCGCCGATCCCGACGATCCCGTCCACGACGAGATCGGCCCGCTCGACGAGCCCCTCGACAGCATCGGAAGCCACGACTCCGCCGGCGCGCCGCAAGGCGGCGAGCCCCCCGGCGTGCGCCCGGTCGGGTGACAGCAGGACAGCCGTCACCCCGGCCCCGCGCCGGGCCAGCCGCGCCCCCGCGTACAGGGCGTCCCCGCCGTTGTCCCCGCTGCCGACGAGCAGCACCACCCGGCTGCCGTACACCCGCCCGAGCAGCTCCGCGCAGGCCGCGGCCAGCCCCGCGGCGGCCCGCTGCATCAGCGCACCCTCCGGCAGCCGCGCCATGAGGGCCCGTTCGGCCGCCCTTACCGTCTCCACGCTGTACGCAGTACGCATGGCACCGAGTCTGCCCCGCGACCCCCGCCCGTCACACCCGGGCCTCACCCCTCGGCGACCACCACCGCCGAGGCGACCCCGGCGTCATGGCTCAGCGACACGTGCCAGGACCGCACGCCCAGTTCCGCGGCCCGCGCCGCCACGGTCCCGCGCACCCGCAGCCGGGGCCGCCCGCTGTCCTCGACGTACACCTCGGCGTCGGTCCAGTGCAGTCCGGGCGGTGCCCCCAGCGCCTTGGCCAGCGCCTCCTTGGCCGCGAACCGGGCCGCGAGCGAGGCGATCCCGCGCCGCTCCCCGCTGGGCAGCAACAGCTCCGACGCCACGAACAGCCGCTCGGCCATCCCGGGCGTGCGCTCCAGCGACGCCCGGAACCGGTCGATCTCGGCGACGTCGATCCCCACTCCGATGATGCTCATGGGCCGCAGCCTACGGTCCTCCCGGACGCGCCCGGCCGACTCCCCGCACCACCGCGCCGCCCAGGGTGACGAGGTGTCCGAGCACCCCGATTCCCCCGAGCAGCTGCACCGGCTGGCCCTGCGCGCCACCGACCGGTTCCGGACCGCCGAACTGGTCCGTGCCCTCGCCGGGGACCACTCCCCGAGCGCCACCGACTGGGCCGTACGGCTGGCGGAGGACCTGGCCGGCGTCCTCGCGCCGGACGCCTGGCGGCCGCTGGCGCGGCAGATCGCCTGGCGGCTGGCGAAGCGGCCGAGCACGGTCGCGCTCCGGCCGCACTTCGCCTCCCACGCCCCCGTCTCCCTGGACGACCCGGGGACCGAGTTCCGGGCCTGTCTGCTGCACGAGATGGCCCTGCGCTTCGGCTTCCACCACCCCCGGCACGACGAGGTCCCGCTCGCGTACGGCGCCGCGCTGCGCGACCTCGGCCACCCCCTGTCCTGGCTGCCGCTGAACTCGTACCGCTTCGAGCAGTCGATGCGGCTGTGCTCCGGCAGCGACGGCGGTGCGGTGGGCTCGGACGGACCGGAGCGGCTGCGCGCCACCCATCCCGAGATCCCGGCCACCGACAAGCTCGACGCCGAGTGCCTGGACGGCACCACCCGCGAGACCGTCTTCACCTTCCACACCACCGCGGACGACCTCGCCGCCGACCTCTTCCTCGCCGGCTTCGCGGGCGGCTGGTACGGCGAACCGCAGTACGGCGCCTACGCCCGGCTGCACACCTGGCAGAGCCTGTACGCCGTGCTGGACGCCGGCCCGGACACCCCGCACCGGGAGGTGGTACGACAGGTCGCCGACTGGCGCTGGGTCCGCTTCGCCATGCCCCGGTACACGGACAACCGGTGGTTCAGCCGGGACTTCACGGACACCGCCGTCGCCGCGCTCGACCCGACCCGCACCCGCCTCGGCGTTCTCGCGGCGAGCGAGACGGACTGACGAATTCCCCGTCTACGCTCCCGTCCATGACTTCTCAGGCCTATCTCTCCGACCTGTTCTCGCTCGACGGCCGCACCGCCCTGGTGACCGGCGGCAGTTCCGGCATCGGCCGGGCCATCGCCGGGGCCCTGGCGCGAGCCGGTGCACGGGTGGTGATCGTGGCCCGCGGAAAGGAGCAACTCGCCGATGCCGTGAGCGAGTTGACGGCCGTTGGCGCGCAGGTCTCCTTCGTCGCCGGTGACGTGAGCACCCGTGACGCCGTGCGCGCCGTCGCCGAGGAGGCGGCCGGGGTCTTCGGGGAGCCGGACATCCTCGTCAACTCCGCCGGGATCAACCTCAGGCCGCCGATGAGCGAGCTGGGCGAGGACGTGTGGGACGCCACCATGGCCGTGAACCTGGAGGCGCCCTTCCTGCTGGGACAGCGGTTCGGGCCCGGCATGGCGGAGCGGGGCTTCGGCCGGATCATCCACGTCACCTCGCAGCAGGCCCACCGCGCCTTCGTGCAGAGCGGCGCCTACGGCGTCTCCAAGGGCGGGCTGGAGTCGCTGGCCCGCTCGCAGGCCGAGGCCTGGTCACCGCACGGCGTCACGGTGAACACGCTGGTGCCGGGCTTCGTGATGACCCCGTTGAACCAGCGGATCGCCGCCGACCCCGAGAAGTCGGCGGCGCTGGCCGCGCGCACGATGACCGGCCGCAACGGTCTGGCCGAGGACTTCGAAGGCGCGGCCGTGTTCCTCGCGAGCCGCGCCTCCGCCTATGTCACCGGCCAGTCGCTCTTCGTCGACGGCGGCTTCTCCGTGCACTGAGCCGGCTGCCTACTCCACCGTGACCGACTTCGCCAGGTTCCGCGGCTGGTCCACCTCGTTGCCGCGCGCGGTGGCCAGTTCGCAGGCGAAGACCTGGAGCGGCACGGTCGCGACCAGCGGCTGGAGCAGGGTCGGGGTGGCCGGGATGCGGATCAGGTGGTCGGCGTAGGGGACGACCGTCTCGTCGCCCTCCTCCGCGATCACGATCGTGCGGGCACCCCGCGCCCGGATCTCCTGGATGTTGGAGACGATCTTGTCGTGCAGGACGGACCGGCCGCGCGGCGACGGTACGACCACCACCACCGGCACGTCCTCCTCGATCAGCGCGATCGGCCCGTGCTTCAGCTCGCCCGCCGCGAAGCCCTCGGCGTGCATGTAGGCGAGTTCCTTGAGCTTCAGGGCGCCTTCCAGCGCCACCGGGTAGCCCACGTGCCGGCCCAGGAACAGCACCGTGTTCTTCGACGCCAGCGTGCGGGCCAGGGCCCGTACCGGCTCCATGGTCTCCAGGACCCGCTCGACCTCGACCGAGATCCGGGACAGGTCCTTGATGACCGCCTGGATCTCGTCGCCCCACTTGGTGCCGCGCACCTGGCCCAGGTACAGCGCGACCAGATAGCAGGCCACCAGCTGGGTCAGGAACGCCTTGGTGGAGGCCACGGCGACCTCGGGCCCGGCGTGCGTGTACAGCACCGCGTCCGACTCGCGCGGGATCGTCGAGCCGTTGGTGTTGCAGATGGCCAGCACCTTGGAGCCCTGCTCACGGGCGTGCCGCAGCGCCATGAGGGTGTCCATGGTCTCGCCGGACTGGGAGATGGCGATGACCAGGGAGCGGCCGTCCAGGATCGGGTCCCGGTAGCGGAACTCGCTGGCCAGCTCCACCTCGCACGGGATGCGCGTCCAGTGCTCGATGGCGTACTTGGCGATCAGACCGGCGTGGAAGGCCGTACCGCAGGCGACGATGACGACCTTGTCGATCTCGCGCAGCTCGGAGGGCGTGATCCGCACCTCGTCCAGGGTGAGGGAGCCCGACGGGTCGATACGGCCGAGGAGCGTGTCGGCGACCGCCTTGGGCTGCTCGGCGATCTCCTTGAGCATGAAGTAGTCGTAGCCGCCCTTCTCGGCGGCGGAGGCGTCCCAGTCCACGTGGTAGCTGCGGACCTCGGCCGGGCGGCCGTCGAAACCGGTCACCGTGACGCCGTCGCGGCGCAGCTCCACCACCTGGTCCTGGCCCAGCTCGATCGCGGAGCGGGTGTGGGCGATGAACGCGGCGACGTCGGAGGCGAGGAAGGCCTCGCCCTCCCCCACGCCCACCACGAGCGGCGAGTTGCGGCGCGCGCCCACGACCACGTCCGGCGCGTCGGCGTGCACCGCGACCAGCGTGAACGCGCCCTCCAGCCGACGGCACACCAGCCGCATGGCCTCCGCGAGGTCCTCGGTCGCCGAGAACTCCTCGGCGAGCAGGTGGGCGACCACCTCGGTGTCCGTCTCGGAGGTCAGCTCATGGCCGCACTCGGTCAGTTCGGCGCGCAGCACCGCGAAGTTCTCGATGATGCCGTTGTGGACGACGGCGACCCGGCCCGCGTTGTCGAGATGCGGATGGGCGTTGGCGTCGGTCGGCCCGCCGTGCGTGGCCCAGCGGGTGTGACCGATGCCGGTCACGCCCGTCGGCAGCGGCCGTTCGACCAGTTCCTTCTCCAGGTTGACCAGTTTCCCGGCCTTCTTGGCCGAGGCCAGCCCGCCCTCGGCGAGCACGGCAACACCCGCCGAGTCGTAGCCCCGGTACTCCAGCCGCTTCAGCCCGGCCATCACGACATCGAGCGCCGACTGTGACCCTACGTATCCCACGATTCCGCACATGCGCCGCAGCCTACGGTCCATCAGCGGCCCGAACAGGCCTCTGCCTGCCCGAAATCAGAAATTCCCACCGTCGTACGAGGGCCTCCTCGCTCGGAAGTGGCCGGATGCGTGACGGAGCCCACCCGACAGCTCGTTCAAACTCCGTTAACAATGGACTGTGATCTCACCGGTCTCCTCGAACAGGAGCGCCCACCGGCACAGGCCGGAGGCGACCCCCTACGTCGACCTCACCCGCGCCGAGTGGAGCGCGCTGCGCGAGAAGACGCCGCTGCCGCTCACCGCCGAGGAGGTGGAGAAGCTGCGCGGCCTGGGCGATGTCATCGACCTGGACGAGGTGCGCGACATCTACCTCCCGCTCTCCCGGCTCCTCAACCTCTACATCGGCGCCACGGACGGACTCAGAGGGGCGCTGAACACCTTCCTCGGCGAACAGGGCTCCCAGTCCGGCACCCCGTTCGTCATAGGCGTCGCCGGCTCGGTGGCCTGCGGCAAGTCCACCGTCTCCCGCCTCCTGCAGGCCCTGCTCTCCCGCTGGCCCGAGCACCCGCGCGTGGAGCTGGTCACGACGGACGGCTTCCTCCTGCCCACCCGGGAACTGGAGGCCCGCGGCCTGATGTCGCGGAAGGGTTTCCCCGAGTCCTACGACCGCCGGGCCCTGACCCGCTTCGTCGCCGACATCAAGGCCGGCAAGGACGAGGTGACGGCCCCGGTCTACTCCCACCTGATCTACGACATCGTCCCCGACCAGCGCCTCACGGTCCGCCGCCCCGACATCCTGATCGTCGAGGGCCTCAACGTCCTCCAGCCCGCCCTGCCCGGCAAGGACGGCCGCACCCGGGTCGGTCTCGCGGACTACTTCGACTTCAGCGTGTACGTCGACGCGAGCGCCGAGGACATCGAGCGCTGGTACCTCAACCGCTTCAGGAAGTTGCGCCAGACGGCGTTCCAGAACCCCAACTCGTACTTCCGCAAGTACACCCAGGTCTCCGAGGAGGAGGCCCTCGACTACGCCCGCACCCTGTGGCGGACGATCAACAAGCCCAACCTGGTCGAGAACATCGCCCCCACCCGGGGCCGGGCCACCCTCGTGGTCCGCAAGGGTCCGGACCACAAGGTCCAGCGACTGCGGCTGCGCAAGCTGTAGGGCGGCTGATCGAGAGGACGGTCGGCACCACCCACCTCGTGGTCCTGCCGGGCGAGGGCGCGGACGCGGTGCTGTGGGAGGGCCTGACCGAGGCCACCCACGAGGAGTCGACGCTGCCGGTCACCTACCTCGCCTTCATCACCCTGGCCACGATGATCGCGGCCTGCGGCGTCGTACTGGACAACGCCATCCTGATCGTCGGTGCGATGGCGGTGGGCCCGGAGTTCGGCCCGCTGGCCGGCATCTGCACCGCCCTGGAGGGCAAGCGCCCCAACACGGCGTTCGTCTACGCCCCCGACCTCGCCTACGGCGAAACGAAGCAGACCATCGGCTCGAGCGACCAACTCCTGCTGAACCTGCTGGGCATCGTCCTGGCGGGCACACTCACGCTGCTGGCCCAGAAGGGGCTGTGGGCCAGACAGCGTGAGCGTACGGCCGGGCCGAACGGCCGCTGAGCGGGGCCGGAGGGCGGCTAGAAGCCCCGCACCTCACAGTCCGGGGCGATGTTGTCACCGGGGTCGGCGGACACCACGTCGAAGCCGCCGTCGCAGGTCACCGTGTCGCCGCCGACGCCGTCGTGGACGTTGATCACGTCGTTGCCACCGCCGCCGTGGATGACGTCGTTGCCCGTACCCGCGTTGATGACGGCACGGATGGTGGTGTTGTTCGTGACGGTGTCGTCCAGGTCCCCCACCGATATCGAGAGCTGGCCGACCGTACCGGCCGGCCCGCAGCCGGCGCGGGTGGCGGACAGCTGGGTGCAGCCCGGTCCAGCGACGATGCCGGACAGATCCTCCATGATCAGCTGGCCGCCGGACACACTGGCCGTGACCTGGTTCTGCACGCCGGAGCGCGCGCTGAGCACGACGCTGCCGCTGGAGCGAACCACCGTGGAACCGGGCGCCTGGGCGGCGGAGGCCGGTGCCGCGAACGCGGTGACGACGAGTCCCGCGACCAGGGCCGGACCGGCCGCACGCCGCAGAGTGCCGCTCATGGTCTTCATGCTGTTCCCTCTTCCGTCGAGCAGGTGCCGCGCCATGAGGCCCCGACGGCAAGTCAAACAACCAGTGACCATACGTGCACTCTTTGTTACTCCACCGAGCGCCCGGACCTACCCCAACGCCGACTTCACGGCATCGGCCAGCCGCCCGGCCACCGACCGAGCCTGCTCGATGTCCGCGGCCTCGACCATCACCCGCACCAACGGCTCGGTACCGGAAGGCCGCAGCAACACCCGCCCGGTCTCACCGAGTTCCCGCTCGGCCTCGGCGACAGCGGCAGCGAGATCCGCGGACGTCTTCACCCGCGCCTTGTCCACGTCCGGCACATTGACGAGCACCTGCGGCAGCCGCTCCATCACCGAGGCGAGCTCCCGCAGCGAACGCCCGGTCTCCGCGACCCGAGCGGCCAGCAGCAGACCGGTCAGCGTGCCGTCACCGGTCGTCGCGTGGTCGAGGATGATCACGTGCCCGGACTGCTCGCCACCGAGGGCGTACCCGTGCTCCTTCATCTCCTCGAGCACGTACCGGTCACCGACAGCCGTCTGCACGAGCCGGATCCCGGCCCGCTCCATGGCGAGTTTGAACCCGAGGTTGGACATGACGGTGGCCACCACCGTGTCGGCCCGCAGCGCGGAGCGCTCTCGCATGGCCAGCGCGAGCACGGCCAGGATCTGGTCGCCGTCGACCTCCTCGCCGGTGTGGTCCACGGCCAGGCAGCGGTCGGCGTCACCGTCGTGCGCGATGCCGAAGTCGGCCCCGTGCTCGACGACCGCGGCCTTCAGCTGGTCCAGGTGGGTCGAGCCGCAGCCGTCGTTGATGTTGAGCCCGTCCGGTTCGGCACCGATGGTGACGACCTCGGCGCCCGCCCGGGAGAACGCCGCCGGCGAGACCCCCGAGGCCGCGCCGTGCGCTTCGTCCAGGACGATCTTCAGGCCGTCGAGCCGGTTCGGGAGGACGGACAGCAGATGGGCGACGTACTTCTCGAAGCCCTCCTCGTACGACCGCACGCGCCCCACGCCCGCACCCGTCGGCCGCTCCCACGGCTCGCCGTGCCGGTGGGAGTCGTACACCGCCTCGATCCGGTTCTCCAGGTCGTCGGCGAGCTTGTGGCCGCCGCGGGCGAAGAACTTGATGCCGTTGTCCGGCATGGCGTTGTGGCTGGCGGAGAGCATCACGCCCAGGTCGGCGCCGAGCTCGCCGGTCAGGTACGCCACCGCGGGCGTCGGCAGCACGCCGACACTCAGCACGTCGACGCCGGCGCTCGCGAGGCCCGCGACCACGGCCGCCTCCAGGAACTCACCGGACGCGCGCGGGTCCCGACCGACCACCGCCGTCGGCTTGTGGCCCTCGAAGGTGCCCGCCTCTGCCAGCACATGCGCCGCGGCGACGGAGAGGCCGAGCGCCATCTCGGCGGTCAGATCCGCGTTGGCGACACCGCGCACGCCGTCCGTGCCGAAGAGTCGTCCCACTTGTCCTCCTGAGGAAACTGCGATCACACAAGCCGCCCAGCGGCTGAGCGTCTTGTGTCGTTATACGCCCTTGGCTGGGATAAACGAACGCCCCGACGGCACAGGTGGTGTGCCGCCGGGGCGATCGGCGTACGTGGGGCGAAAGCCCGTGATACGTACGAGCAGGCAGCGAAGCTTAGCGCTTGCTGTACTGCGGGGCCTTGCGGGCCTTCTTCAGACCGGCCTTCTTGCGCTCGACCGCACGGTCGTCGCGCTTGAGGAAGCCGGCCTTCTTCAGCGGGCCGCGGTTGTTGTCGACGTCGGCCTCGTTCAGCGCACGGGCGACACCGAGACGGAGCGCACCGGCCTGACCGGAGACACCGCCACCCGCGATGCGGGCGATGACGTCGTAACGGCCCTCGAGCTCGAGCACCTTGAAGGGCTCGTTGACTTCCTGCTGGTGCACCTTGTTCGGGAAGTAGTCCTCGAGGGTGCGACCGTTGATCTTCCACTTGCCGGTGCCCGGGACGATCCGGACACGGGCGATGGCGTTCTTGCGGCGGCCCAGGCCGGCGGCCGGCTGGGGCTCACCGAAGCGCGAGGCGAGGGACTCGGAGGTGTACTCACCCTCCAGCGGCACCTCGGACTCGGTGGTGTAGCTGTCGATGTCGATCTCTTCGAGCGGCTGCTCGGCAGTGGTCTCGGCCACGATTCTCCTCAGATTCTCTTCAGTCTTAGGGGGTGGCCGGACTTACTGCGCGACCTGGGTGATCTCGAACGGCACCGGCTGCTGCGCAGCGTGCGGGTGCACGTCACCCTTGTAGACCTTCAGCTTCGAGAGCATCTGACGGCCCAGCGTGTTCTTGGGGAGCATGCCCTTGACGGCCTTCTCGATGGCCTTCTCGGGGTTCTTGTCGAGCAGCTCGTCGTAACGGACGGAGCGCAGACCACCCGGGTAACCGGAGTGGCGGTACGCCATCTTCTGGGTCCGCTTGTTGCCGGACAGGTGCACCTTGTCGGCGTTGATGATGATGACGAAGTCACCGGTGTCAACGTGCGGCGCGTAGATCGGCTTGTGCTTGCCCCGCAGGATGGAGGCGGCGGTGCTGGCGAGACGGCCCAGGACAACGTCCTGAGCGTCGATGACGTGCCACTGGCGCGTCACATCGCCGGGCTTGGGGCTGTACGTACGCACGGTTCGTAGCCTTCGCTTCGAGTGAATGGTCCTGAACAGGTCACCGAAACGATCACGACAGCCTTGACCGCACCGCGGTGACGCAAACCGCGTGCTGATCGCTGGTCATCGGCCCGGTGGACCGGTGTAAGGGCCCGTCCCGTGAGAATGAGCAAGCCAATACACAACGAAGAAGCAGGTTACCCGCAGGCCCCCGGCAGGGTCAAAACGAGGGCGATACCCGTCATGTCGGCGGACAAACGTCACATGCCGCCGGACGCGCTCCAGCACCCTTCGGGCCCCGTCTAAGATGCGCCCCATGAGTTACGGCGGGCAGGGGGGACCCCAGTCTCAGTGGGATCCCTGGAAACCGAATTCCCAGCAGCAGCCCTGGAACAGCGGCGGTGACGACGGGACCCCGGACTGGGCCGCGCTCGCGGAGGCCTCCGAGTCCCGGAACAAGCGCCGCAGACTGCTGTTCATAGGCGGCGGCGCCGTCGCCACGATAGCCGTCGGCACCGCCGTCGCCATGGCCGTCGTCTCCGCGAACGGCGACAACAACGCCTCGGGCACCCCGACCAACCTGCCCGCCAGCGCCTCCGTGCCGCGCGGCTCGGCCACGCCGTCCTTCGCCCCCACCAGCGCCCCGCCGCCGCTGGACCCGAGGGACTTCATCAACACGGCCCAGAAGGACAAGGCCCCGATCAGCGCCGACACCCTCTTCCCGGGCACCCAGCTGACCATGGGAAACACCGTGTACAAGAAGGGCGCCACGGCCGACACCACGAGCTGCGCCTCGGCGGCCGGCGGCAAGCTGCCGCAGATCCTCACCGCGAACGGCTGCACCCGCCTGATCCGCGCGACCTACACCGACGGCGGCGTCGCGGCCACCGTCGGCGTCGCCCTCTTCGCCACCCAGGACCAGGCCACGAAGGTCAAGAACCAGGCCGCCAAGAACGCCATGGTGCGCTCCCTGCCCGGCAAGGGCGTCAAGGACTTCTGCAACTCCGCGATCTGCCTGACGACCGCGAACTCCGTCGGCCGCTACGCCTACTTCACGACCGTCGGCTTCACCAACGGCAAGAACGTCACCAAACAGGACACCCAGGTCTTCAGCACCGGCAACGACCTGCAGCAGTTCACCTTCAACCAGATCTACCGCCGCGGCCAGGCCCAGGCGTCCGCGGCGGCGAACCGGTAGCTCAGCAGCATCCCGCCGACGGAAGCGAGCGCTTGTTCCGCGCCTCCTTGTTGCGCGCGGCCAGCAGTTCGTCGGCGGGGTAGCCGACCTCCTCCAGGGTCAGCCCGTGCGGCCGTACGACGTGCACGGCGGAGTCCCGTACCCCCGCGGCCAGCACCTTCCCGGGCCACTCCGGCCCGCGGTGCCCGTCCCCGACGAACAGCAGCGCGCCGATCAGCGAGCGCACCATGTTGTGGCAGAAGGCGTCGGCCCGGACGGTCGCCGTGATGATGCCGTCCTCGCCCTTGACCAGGCTCAGCTCCTGAAGGGTCCGGATCGTGGTGGCCCCTTCCCGCTTCTTGCAGTAGGCGGCGAAGTCGTGCTCCCCGAGCAGCTGCCGCGCCGCCTCGTTCATGGCGTCCACGTCGAGCGGCCAGTCGTGCCAGAGAACGTGGTTGCGGAGGATGGGGTCGACACCGCCGGGGTTGTCGGTGACCCGGTAGGCGTACCGGCGCCAGACGGCGGAGAAACGGGCGTTGAAGCCGCTCGGCGCCGGCCGGAGGGCCCACACCCGCACGTCCTTCGGCAACCGCCCGGCGAGCCGCTTGAGCAACTTCTGGTTGTGCTCCCGCCAGACCCCGTCGGGCAGATCCACGTGCGTCACCTGGCCGCGCGCGTGCACCCCGGCATCGGTCCGCCCGGCGACGGTCAGCTCGAACGTCTCCCGCGACCGCGTCACCGTCCGCAGCGCGTCCTCGAGCTCCCCCTGCACGGTCCGCTTGCCGCCGGCCTGCTTGGCCCAGCCGTGGAAGTCGGTGCCGTCGTAGGAGACGTCGAGGCGGACACGGACGTACCCGGGCTGTACTTCGTCACTCACTCCTGGATCCTCTCGAGAAACGCGGAACGGGCCCGCCCCGAGGGGCGGACCCGTTCACTGCAAGGCAGAGCCTCAGGCGTCCTTGGACTCCTCGGCAGCGGCCTCCTCGGCCGGAGCCTCGGTGGTCTCCTCGACCTTGGCCTCCTCGGCCTCCTTGACCGCACGCTTGGTGGCGGCCTCGGCCTCACCGGTCGCCTGCTGGGCAACCGTCAGCGCCTCGACCAGCTCGATGACGGCCATGGGCGCGTTGTCGCCACGGCGGTTACCGATCTTGGTGATGCGGGTGTAGCCACCGGGACGGTTCTCGTACCGCGGGCCGATCTCGGTGAAGAGCGTGTGGACGATGCTCTTGTCCGTGATGACCTGGAGCACCTGACGGCGGTTGTGAAGGTCGCCCTTCTTCGCCTTGGTGACCAGACGCTCGGCGTACGGACGCAGCTTGCGCGCCTTCGCCTCGGTGGTGGTGATACGGCCGTGCTCGAAGAGCGCCTTCGCGAGGTTCGCGAGGAGCAGCTTCTCGTGCGCGGCGCTGCCGCCCAGACGGGCACCCTTGGTGGGCTTCGGCATTGTTCTTCTCCTGTGTGTCTGCCCCGGCCGTGTCAGGTACCGGGGTCAGGAACCCGGTGAGCGGATGCTCACCGGCAACGACCGATCAGTACTGCTCGGTCTCCACGAAACCCGCGTCCGCGTCGTCGTCGGCGCCGAAGGCGTCGGCAGCGGCCGTGGGGTCGAATCCGGGCGGGCTGTCCTTCAGGGCCAGGCCCATGCCGGCCAGCTTCGCCTTGACCTCGTCGATCGACTTCGCACCGAAGTTACGGATGTCGAGGAGGTCCGCCTCCGAGCGGGCGACGAGCTCACCCACGGAGTGGATGCCCTCACGCTTGAGGCAGTTGTAGGAGCGGACCGTGAGCTCCAGCTCCTCGATCGGCAGCGCGAGGTCGGCGGCCAGGGCGGCGTCCGTGGGGGACGGGCCCATGTCGATGCCCTCGGCGTCGATGTTCAGCTCGCGAGCCAGACCGAACAGCTCGACCAGGGTCTTGCCGGCGGACGCCATGGCGTCACGGGGACGCATCGCCTGCTTGGTCTCGACGTCGACGATCAGCTTGTCGAAGTCGGTGCGCTGCTCCACACGCGTGGCCTCGAC